>JAERSQ010000156.1 GCA_016845525.1 Pseudomonadota bacterium | reverse complement strand
AATCATCGACACGCTCAAGCGCATTGGAATCACTTTTCCGATTTCAGCGACGGCCCTGGCTGCGTGCGAGGCCGCGCTTAAAGATCATGCTCACTTTGAGATGGTCCTTCGGGAAAACAGTCGTATCAGAGCGTTATTCTCAGATGCGCTCTTGAGGCTGGGTTTTGAGGCAGTCCCAAGCCAGACGAACTTTGTTCTGGTTCGGTTTGCGGATGCTGAGCAGGCCATTCGAATCCACCAAGCGCTCGAAGCGGGGGGTGTCTTTGCGAGACGGCTCGCCGGCGGGGAATTCGCAAGATGTATCCGCTTCACATTGGGAACAGAGGCGGAGATGCGTCGCTGCATCGCGATCCTTGAACAATGGCATCAGGAAAATGGGTAAACCCCTTACGGGTCAGAGCATCCGATCGTCTCTGCACAGAGCTGGAGTTGAGTTTGTGGTGGCGTTGCCCGATATCGTGACCTGTGACGAGTTGCTTTGGCCGATTGTCAGGGAAGAGCGGTTTCGGTTGGTTAACGTGTGCAAGGAAGACGAGGGCGTGTCGATCTGTGCGGGGATGTCTTATGCAGACAGGCGCGCGGTTCTTTTGATCCAGCACACAGGTTTTCTGGATTCGATAAATGCAATCCGCGTCATGGGAATGGACTATCAGTTGCCCATCGTGATGATGATTGGTCTTCAGGGTCTCGAAAAAGGACGTGCGCCCAGCGACTCGGATCAAAACGGGGTACGCATCCTTGAACCCATTCTGACGGCAATGGAGATCCGATATCAGGTGCTTGACGATGAGGCTGACGCGGCGCGGATTCCGGAAGAAATTGATGCGGCCTATCGAACACCCCATCCACTGATTTTTCTAATACCCCGATTTGGAGACACCGGATGAATATGAAACGCGACGAGGCTCTGACGGCGTTAAGCCGGCATTATCCCGACGGGATCGTCGTTCCGGTCTATCAAGGCGCTTTTGATTGGATGGCAATCCGACCTCACCCGTTAAATTATCTCTGCACTGGAGCGATGGGGCAGGGATCGAGTCATGCGCTTGGGTTGGCTCTGGCATGCCCGGAAGAGTCCGTTGTGGTTCTGGATGGTGACGGCAGTTTGCTAATGAACCTGGGATCACTTGTGACCATAGGGCATCAAGCCCCCCCAAACTTTTGGCACATCGTTTGCCAGAACGGTATCTACGAGGTCAATGGAGAGTTTCCGGTGCCAGGAGGAACGGAGGTCGATTTTGCGAGTATGGCGCTAGCAGCGGGATACCGTGAGGCGTACACCTTTTCCGATCTCAATTCGTGGGTCAGAAGTCTCCCGGATATTCTGGCGAGCTCCGGCCCCATTTTGGTGGTTCTGAAAGTGGAAGCAGGTGAGTCGTATCCCCGTGATTATCCTGCGATTCATAGCGAAGAGGCACGCAAGCGTTTCAAGTCGGCCTTGATTGCGCGAGTGAGCCACTGAACTCACTTTCGGCTGCGACGTATCTGGAGTGTCTGAACGACCGTTTCGCAAAAGGCGTTGATCAGTCGGCCGGATTCGCGATGCTTAAGATAAAGCAGCGCCAGGTCGCCGTGTATGGCGGGAGAGAAGGGCCTGACTTCTATTCCCGTCTCGAGCTTCGCTCCGGGAAATGAAGGCCCAACGACAGAGACGCCCACGCCGGCCGCGACCAACTTGCAAATCGCATCGGTCGTGCGAGCCTCGTAGCGAAGACTTCGGCTGACCTTTGCCTTCGAAAAAAGCTGGTCGACTCTATGTCGGTAGAGCGAATCACTCTTATAAGAAATAAATTCTTCACCGCGTAGATCTTTTGGACTGACTTTTTCCAGGTGACGCAGTCTGTGCCCCTTTGGAAAAATACACACCGACTGCCCCGTCAGAACGGGTTGCGACACCACGGCGGGATTTTCCATTGGTAACGTCGAGAGCCCGAGATCACATTGGCCAGAGGTAAGATATTCGAAGACCCGCTGAGTCGCCTGCACCTCCAGAGAAACGGCAACGTGCGGATATTCTGTGTTGAAGGCTTTTAGGATTGGACCAATGAACATGGTTACAACACTCGGAATCGTCACCACGCGCAGACGTCCCTCTTTGTGATCGCGAATGTTGGCCGCTGACTGTGAGAGTTGATCAAGTCCGATGTGGGAAGTTTCGACTTCCTCAAAGAACATTCGACCCTCAACCGTCGGCACTATCTGCCGTCCTTGGCGGAGAAAGAGATCGAAGCCGAGGATCTGTTCCAGGTCCTGAATCAATCGAGTCACGGCTGGCTGGGAAACCTCCATCATTTCGGAGGCACCGGTAATCGTGCCGGTGATCATGACAGCACGAAAAGCATCCACTTGTCGAAGCGTGATCATTTGGGAGGTGCGCCCTCGAGTTCTGTTGCGGATAACTGCCACTTTGACTCTAGTTTAATAATGTGCAGGTGTCAGCGCTTCTGGCGTCAGCAGGGGACAGGAGTCAGTACGCTACCTGCTTTGGGACAGTGCGTCGAGCGCCTTGGTGAATAAGATGGCTGGCTGCTCGAAGATTCCGCCTCCCAGTCTCCCGGCTTCTCCTTGACGGTCAAGGATCCCTAAACTGACTATCGGCGTACGCCTTTCAGAGACGCAGGTGCGGCAGGTAATACCCATCGCTAACCCAAGACTGGCGAAAGCGGGGTGAACGGCTGAAGTGAGTAATGACCCGGTAGCTCGCCCGCCCTCGGGGAGCAAATGGCCAAGGTTCTGTTGTTGGGCAGGAGAGAAAACGATCGCCATGGCCCCAAATCCCAACGCGTCGACTATCGCGCTGTCCCCGATGGCGCCGAGGGCGCGGGACCGAGGCAAGTCGACATCCAAATCGCCGTGGGGAGCGGACGCGGGCGCTGTAAACCACTGGCTCGGCAGTCCTGCAATCTGAATACCGGTGTCTCGCCCGTTGCCTGCGGCTGCGATCACCAAACTGCTTTCAGAAACCCCCCGGCCGCCCAGCAGAATGGCTTTGGCTGCTGCCATCCATAGATTCAAAAAGAAGCTTGGCCCGTCTTCGATAAAGGAGATGTGTTCTTGGGCTCCGGTCTGGGCTTGTAGGCGCGGCTTGATCTTTTCCAGCAGGAGACGGCTACCAACCGGGGTCCTGCCATGACAGTCATCACCCTCCTGAACAGATCCTGCTGCAATATCCAGCAAGGCCACACCGTCTCTACAGGCTCCCGCGAGCGCAGGCCCGAATGACTTGTGGAGCCAGGTGAGGTGCGACAGCGCTGCTTTGGAGCATATGCCCAACCGCGGAGCTGGCCCGTTACCGCCGTTTATGGGGGCGAATGATTTTATGTCCGGATTGGAGTCGTCCTCGACACAATGAAGCAGCATCTTGGAAGAAACCACCGCCGCGAGTGGCGTGACGACGTCGTAATCCTGTGCAGGCTCAAGGGTCGCGGCGCCTGAAAGAATAAGGCGCTCTGCCTCATCGAAATTCCGAGCCACTCCATTAAATACCAGCGCAACCCGTGCAGAATTCAGTATAGGCCGGACGATTTTGGAAGGGTGCGAAAAGGCAGGCCCCGCATGCAGTAGCGTGGTGTCAGGCAGATTAACTGCGTCCCCCGCAGTGCGCATGTCGTGCCAGACCGGGTTTACACGGAGAATCCGTGAAACCGCTTCTCTGTCGGCAGCGTGACGGAGTTTGGTCAAGAGTATCCGCTATGCTGGACGTATCCAGGTTTCAGAGAAATACAAAAAAGCCGTCGTGGTTTTGATGCCGGCCTGGACTCTTTCGACCGGGCGACCCGCAAGGCGGCGACCATTTATGTGGATCGAGGGTTCGGTCGACTCAATCAGGAGTGTATAGAGCTCATTCTCTTTCCCGCCAGTGAGTTCTGCGGGAAGCTCTAGCGCGGTGGCCTGTCCGAGCCCGTCCCAGACGAGTTCCACCTCGAGAGATGCTGCCTTGATTATTTCGGAGTAACGTGACCGGGGATCACCGTCTGAGTGAGACTCTTCTATAGGAACGAGGGACACGGAGTGACATGCCGGCAGTGCCGCAAAAGCGGGCAGTTTCAGAATGAAACTCTCCAGAAGGTATTCTGCAAGACTTTTGTTGTCGTAGAGCAGGATGTTGCATCCGTCCGGGAAGGTGCGCTGTTCCTCAGGCGAATCCAGCAGTAACAGCACAGTGCCCCTTCCCGCGGGGGAAAGGTAGATTCGGAAAAACAGCGCAATTGCGGAAAACGGCCCATCGGCGTCTTCTTTCAGCAGGATTCCCGGGTTTTCTCCGGTCCATACAACCTGCCCAGGGTGAATCGGGGTCGATAGCGGCATAGGAAGGTTACGGTTGTGTTCTGACCGGAGAGACCCACGTCTCGGAAACAGCTAAAAAAGCGGTGCTCATCTCGCGGCCGAAGAAGAGCCGTTCACAGACGCCTCCAGAAAGGGGTTCTCCATTTATCCAAACAGATGCGCTCTTGGCTTCTAAAAACACGCTGTACATGTCATGAGCCCCAGTAGCAGAGTTTTCCGGGCAGGCCTCTACCGCGAAAGGGTCGCCGAGGCTACCCCAGCGCATCTGTGCTTCACAGCCCGAGGCAGTCATTGTCTCAGTCCAGGTCG
Organism: Pseudomonadota bacterium; assembly: GCA_016845525.1. Taxonomy (GTDB): domain Bacteria; phylum Pseudomonadota; class Gammaproteobacteria; order Arenicellales; family UBA868; genus UBA868. The sequence goes on along the minus strand of JAERSQ010000156.1, from coordinate 84,950 downwards.
ACTTCATATCCCCGGAGGAGGAATGGGATTCGGCAGTCAGCCAGGTCATGCCTTTCAGACCAGGTTGATCCTGAAAGGAAGGAAATCTGCTCACGAACTCATCGACAAGGTAACGGGTCAGATCCGGATTCGTGGTGATGCAGACATTTGACGTTTCTGGGTAGCTCTGTTCCCTGTCGGGATTACCGAGGACAATCATGGCCAACCCTTGGCCGTATCCTGAATAGAGTACCCGGAAAAATATACCGAGTCCTGTCCAAGGACCTTCCGGTGTCTCCCGAAGGTAGATGCCAGGATTGTCTCCGGCCCACGCGACAACGCCCGGGTTAACCGGCAATCGGACCTCTCCCTCATTCATGTCGGGCTTCCATCATCTATAATGTCCTGGAATAAAGCCTGTCCAAAATCTCTTAAAAAATTATATGCCGTCCCGGCCCGATATTGTAGTCCCGCATGCGTCGAGCACCAGACTCCTGGATGCCGACAATCGCCACCAAGAGACATCGTGAAACGTTATTCAATTTTCTCTATCGCAAGAAACGCCCTGACGGGGCACCGACATTGGGAAAAGATGTGGCGAAGCCCCGATCCCAAGCACGAATACGATGTCGTGATTATCGGAGGTGGGGGTCATGGTCTCGGGGCAGCCTATTTTCTGGCGAAAGAACACGGCATAACTAACGTCGCGGTGGTGGAAAAAGGCTGGTTGGGGGGCGGCAACACGGGCCGGAACACCATGACCGTCCGCTCAAATTTCCTGAGGGAAGACAGCGTCCCGTTTCATGAAATGTCGCTCGATCTTTATCACCAGTTGAGCCGGGATTTGAACTACAACCTGATGGTCAGCCAGCGGGGAATGATCACCTTCATTCAAAGTTCGGCTGCCAATCGGGTTGCGCTCCAGATGGCTAACACGATGCATATCTACGGAGCAGAGTACCGGATGCTGACACTCGATCAAGTGAAGCAGAAAATCCCGATTTTTGATCCCTCGCCGGATATGCGTCTTCCCGTACGCGGCGGGGTGTATCAGCCAAGAGCGTCAATGGTGCGGCATGACGCCGTAGCCTGGGGATTCGCCCGTGCCGCTGATGCGCGTGGCGTCGATATCATTCAGAACTGTGAAGTGACCGGGATACGCCAGGACGGCGGCGCGGTTACCGCAGTAGAAACAACCCGGGGGGTAATCAAAGCCAAGAAAATTGGCATGGCCGTCGCCGGGCACGGCAGTGTCGTCGCATCGATGGTAGGCCAACGCCTCCCGATCACAACCCAGCCTTTGCAGGCCTGGGTATCGGAACCGGTGAAGCCTGTCCTCAATGAGATTGTCGTGATCAGAAGTTACTACGGCACCTACCTGATGCAGTCGGACAAAGGAGAAATTGTGGTCGGGCAGGGATGTGATCCCTATCCGTCCTATGCTCAACGAGGAACCTTTCCGATTATTGAGGATGCCACGACGTCGATGCTGGAAGTTTTCCCCAGTTTTGGCCGGTTGAAGTTGTTGCGTCATTGGGCTGGCATGCTGGACATCCCCTATGACGGCAGCCCTATTATCTCGAAGACAAACACCCGCGGTTTCTATATTGACGTGGCAGGGTCGGGGGGGTTCAAGACGACGCCTGCGGCGGCGAAAACATTTGCCCACCTGATTGCGAACGACTCGCCGCATCCTCTTGCGGAAAAACTGGGCCTGGAGCGCTTTTCATCCGGTCGTCTGGTTCAGGAAGGCGGCGTGTCCGCAAACCGATGATGAGAATTGTCCAGTGCTAGAGATTCCCTGCCCGTGGTGTGGACGACGGAATGAAAGCGAATTTGTCTGCGCCGGAGAGGCAGACCGCAAAAGGCCGATTGATCCTGAGGCTGAGACGGAAGCCGCCTGGACCGATTATCTCTATAACAGCGCAAACCCCAAAGGGCTAGTACGGGAGTGGTGGTGGCACGTCAATGGATGCACGCTGTGGTTCCAGATTGATCGGGATACGGTGACACATGAAATCAAACCTGTTGAGGTTTCCCCCAAATGACGCGCTTGGCCAATGGGGGGGTAATTAACCGGCAGCGCCCGTTAAGTTTTACCTTTAATGGGAAGCGATACTGTGGCTACGAGGGAGATACACTCGCATCGGCCTTGGTCGCCAATGACGTCACGCTGGTCGGACGGAGTTTCAAGTATCACCGGCCTCGCGGCGTGCTGACGTGTGGTCCGGAAGAGCCCAACGCACTTGTGCAGTTATTGAGCGACGGGGATCAGCCCAATCTGCGGGCGACGGAGATTCCACTAAAAGAAGGTCTTGAGGCGAGGAGCGTCAACTGCTGGCCGAACGCAAGATTTGACCTGCGCGCTGTAAACAGTTTTCTGGCGCCACTGCTCCCGGCCGGCTTCTATTACAAAACGTTTATGGCGAGGCCCTGGGACTTCTACAGCCGATTTATTCGGAAGGCGGCTGGGCTGGGTCGATCCCCGAAAGAGCGAGACTTGGGCCGCTACGAACGTGTCAACCACCATACAGACGTGCTGGTTGTCGGTGCGGGACCCGTTGGGCTGCAGGCTGCAAAGATTCTGGCGAACTCCGGACACGAACTCATGGTTCTGGATATGCAGGGGTCGGCTGGCGGCCATCTGCTGTATCACACTCGTCTTATTGATGGTAAGCCCGGGGCAGAGTGGGTAGAGCAGGCAGTTGCGGAACTGCAGACGCGCAAAAACGTGACCTGGCTACAAAATACAACTGCAACAGGCTACTACGACCACAATATGGTCATTGCTGTCGAGCACGAGCCGGCCCAGTGGTGGTTGCGCGAGCGTTTGTGGCATATCCGAGCGAAGAAAGTGGTCATCGCGACCGGCGCAGTAGAGCGGCCTCTGATCTTCCCAGGAAATGATCGGCCGGGGGTCATGCTGGCTGACGCTGCAGCCCGATATATTGGACGGTTTGCGGCGGTTCCGGGCAAAAGAGCCGTGATTTACACCAATAACTCGACGGCTTACTCGCACCTGGAGTTATTCAAGGCCGCCGGCATCCAGATTGAGAGCGTTGTCGATCTTCGCAAAGACCCGGGCAAGACAGAACTCGATCTTGCCAGGGAGGCGTCGGTGCCGGTGGTAGTAAATGCCAGCATCATGAAGGTCCACGGACGCTCGAAAGTGAGGGGCGTAACGTATAAAAACGGATCAGGATCAAAGGCAATCGCCTGTGATCTAGTCTGCCACTCCGGAGGTTGGAATCCGCTAATACATCTTTACTCTCACGCCGGCGGGAAATCACGGTTCGACATCGACTCTGCTGCCTTTGTTCCGGGCGAACGTGCGCAGGGGGCGTGCACCGTTGGCGGTGCCGACGGGGTCTTTTCGCTGAGGAAGGGATTGAAAGAGGCATCGGATGTGGCGTACTCATTGGTTGCCGATGTAGCGGATAGCGGGCCAAGCCCGCCGGCGGTACCGTCAACAGAGAGTGAGACGCCTTACAGCATTGATGTGATCTGGCCGGAGAAAGACCTCAAGGGCAAAGCGTTCGTTGACTTTCAGAATGACGTGACGACAGCGGATATCGCGCTCGCCGTACGGGAGAATTTTCAGTCAATCGAACATGTGAAGCGCTATACGACAGCGGGCATGGCGGTGGACCAAGGCAGGATCGGTAATCCCAACGTGATAGGCCTTGTATCTCAGGAGTTAGGTCAGGAACAGGGCGCAATTGGTACGACTACATTCCGACCACCATTTGCCCCGATCAGTTTCGGCGTCATCGGCGGGAACGAGCGGGGATCGTTGATCATTCCATCGAGAACCACCCCGATCACGCCATGGAATATCGCAAGGGGGGCTGCCATGGATGAGGCGGGCGCCAACTTTCGAAGGCCGTTCTTTTTCCCGCGGGCGGGCGAATCAATGGAGGACGCCGTCGCTCGGGAAGCGACAGCGGTTCGAACCTCCTGTGGGATTTACGATGGCACGCCACTGGGGACGTTCGAGTTGCAGGGACCGGATACAGCGGAACTTCTGAATCGGCTATATACCAATCGTTTTGACAATCTCCCTGTCGGACGCGGTCGATTTGGTCTGATGCTGCGGGAAGACGGCCGGCTATTTGATGACGGCGTTACTTTTCGTGTGGGCGAATCCCGGTATCTGATGTCTTGCGGAACCGGTGCGGCGGGGGCCGTGTACGCCCATATAGATCGGTTGCTTCAGACCGAATGGACCGACCTTAAGGTCTATCTTGTCAATGTTTCTGCGGCGTGGGCAACGATGTGCGTCTGCGGCCCTTTCGCCCGAGAGGTGCTGGGAAAGGTCGAAACTGATATCCGGCTCGACGGCAGCTTTCGGTTTCTGGATTTCCGAGATGGAACGCTTGAAGGCGTCCCTGCGCGCCTTGCTCGGGTGAGCTACACGGGCGAGCTCAGTTTTGAGATCAATGTGGCAAGACGGCACGCCCTGCACGTCTGGACAACGCTGATAAAGGCCGGTGAGGAGTTCGGCATAACCCCCGTGGGTTCGGAAACAAGCGGGGTGCTTCGAATCGAGAAAGGGTTCATTTCCCCGGGTCACGAAGGGGACAACATTACGAATCCATTCGATGCGGGAATGGCGTGGATCGTGGATATGGACAAGCCAGACTTCATTGGCAAACGCAGCCTGCTACGCGACATCAAGGTCGGTGGTGAACGCCAGCATGTGGTGGGACTGCTTCCGGATGACGAGCGCGCTGTGGTGGCGGACGGGTCGGCATTGCTCCCTGCACAACAGGAAGTGTCGCGCTCCGGATTTCAAGGCCATGTTACGGCGGCCTGTTTCAGCCCCATTCTCGGAAGAACGATTGCATTAGCGCTGTTAAAGGATGGTCAAAATCGGCATGGCGACAAGGTACTTATTTCTGGGCTCGAGGCTAGTTGTGAGGCGACGGTCACCGCGCCGGTGTTCTACGATCCCAAGGGCGAGAGGATGCGCTCATGAGCTATCAGGTGAACATCGCTTCCCTGGATGATTTTGCGCTGATCAATCTGCGGGGCAGTTCTGAGGTCGCGGCTAGATACGAGAGCGCACTGGATGTCGCGTTTCCAAAATCGGCTCACACCGCAAAGATCGACAGAGCGGTGACTGTACTTAGCCTGGCTCCAGACCACTGGTGGGTCAGGACGTCATCTCATAATGAGGATGCCGTTTTCAGCAAGCTTTCCCAGGCCGTGGCTGGCGAGCACGCGGCGGTCACGATTGTGACAGACCACTTTCACGGTTTTTCCGTCATGGGCCGCGACGCCGTTGCCGCGTTGCGCCAGGGGTTCAGTCTTGATCTTCGCCGTCTTGGAAGCGGTCAGTGTACGCGCGGAGGATTCGCAAGGTGCGGCGCCACACTTCAGGTAGTTGAGGCGGGCACGCACTATGAGTTGTTCGTGGAGGCGAGTTATGGCGACTATGCGGCCGCCTGGCTCGCAAACGCCTGCGGGAAGGTTTAGCTGTCGGCTCTTCCGGCTCTGACAGGGCGGCTTGTCATCGGAATGCTCGGCCTCCCGAAAATCTTCGTATAATTCACGCGCCAACGGCTCCGTTGCCGGTGTAGCTCAGTTGGTAGAGCAGCGCATTCGTAATGCGAAGGTCGTAGGTTCGAATCCTATCTCCGGCACCACTATTTCCTCGCGGGCCACCCGTAAAAGCGTATATCAAGGTGCACATATTAAGATGAATAAGGCGGCCCGAAAACGAATTCTCGTCACCGGGGGTGCAGGTTTTGTCGGATCGCATCTTTGCGATCGTCTTGTGTCGGCAGGGGATGACGTGGTCTGTGTCGACAACTTCTACACCGGAGACAAACGGAATATTGCGCATCTGCTTGGCGAGAGCAACTTTGAGTTAATTCGTCATGATGTGACGTTCCCGTTGTATCTTGAGGTGGATCAGATCTACAACCTCGCCTGCCCGGCCTCTCCGGTGCACTATCAGTACGACCCCGTCCAGACGACCAAAACCAGTGTGCATGGGGCCATCAATATGCTCGGCCTCGCCAAGCGTACGGGGGCGAGGATCCTGCAGGCCTCTACCAGTGAGGTCTACGGTGACCCTGAGGTCCACCCGCAGCCTGAGGGTTATTGGGGCAAGGTGAATCCGGTTGGTGTGCGCTCCTGTTACGACGAAGGCAAACGCTGCGCGGAGACTTTGTTTTTTGATTACTGGCGACAGCATCGGCTTGAGATCAAGGTGGCACGGATATTCAACACTTATGGTCCCAGAATGCACCCTGACGATGGCCGCGTCGTATCAAACTTTATTGTCCAGGCACTGCGAGAAGAGCCGCTGACTGTCTATGGGGATGGGTCCCAGACACGGTCATTTTGCTATGTGGATGACCTCGTTGAGGGTCTGATCCGGTTGATGGAATCGCGAGATGACTTCACGGGCCCCGTGAATCTTGGAAACCCCGGAGAATTCTCAATGCGGGAACTGGCGGATGAAGTGATCCGGCAAACAGGATCGCGTTCGGCCACCGAATTCCAGCCATTGCCGCCAGACGATCCGCTGCAGCGCAGGCCGGATATTGATCTTGCACGAAAGGAACTGTCCTGGGAGCCAACGATACCGCTCGCGGACGGTCTCGTTAGAACGGTAGAGTACTTCAAGGCAATCCTGTAGCTGGAGAAGTTGCTACGTTTCTCACAAATAGTTTTTAAGCTATTGAATTAAAGTCGAAAACCGAAACATTCACCTGACTCATCCTGTGAGCCCCGCGCGGTTCAAACTGCTCCCGAACTTACTGGAACAGGGGATGTGACATGCAGGACTTTTTCGATTTTCTTTCGTGGCTCGGTTTCACCATGATCTCGGCAGCAGGGTTTGGCTTCAGTAGCGTTATCAAGTCGGTGGAGTTCACCGGTCTGGAGTTCATGACCCTCGGGGTATGTGTCAGCATTGCATGCGGAAGTAGTGCCTTTTTGGTTTTTCGTTGTGTGGGACGGCGGATCGCCGGTATGTCGAGCCGAATGGGGAAGGGCGAGCCCGATGAGCAACGCCTCGCTGTTTAGTTCGTTCGAGATCCAGGAGGTGCGGGAGGTGCAAGAGGTGCAAGAGGTGCAAGAGGCGTAAGTTAGAAGGCTGACCGCAACAAGGCACGCCGGATAAAATCCACGTTCCCCCTGGAGGAGTCGCGTGCCTAGATTCAATTTCAGAGAAGACCTCAGCGCCTGGCTGGATAGGTCCTCCGTACAAGGATTCATCATTGCCCTGATTGTCATCAACGGGGTGATTTTGGGAATTCAAACGTCTTCCGCTCTCACGGACTATTTTGGTAACGGCCTGTATCTTCTGGACCAGGTGATTCTCGCCATTTTTGTCCTGGAGATCATGCTGAAGCTGATTGCCAGCGGACGGGGTTTTTTTCGAAGCTACTGGAATCTTTTTGATTTCTTTGTCGTAGCCATTGCACTGGTTCCAGCGAGCGGACCATTTGCCGTGTTGCGTGTGTTGCGCGTGCTGCGGGTGTTACGCCTTATCTCTGTCGTGCCGCGTCTGCGGTTTGTGGTCGAGGCGCTTTTACACGCCATTCCGGGAATTGCGTCGATCGGGATACTTATTCTGATTCTCTTCTACGTGTTTGCCGTAGTGGCGACCGGCTTGTACGGCGGAGAATTCCCGGACTGGTTCGGCAGCCTTGGCCGCTCGATGTTTACCTTGTTCCAGATCATGACCTTGGAGAGTTGGTCGATGGGCATCGTCCGCCCGGTCATGCAGACGTTTCCATTTGCCTGGATCTTTTTTGTGCTCTTCATTCTGGTGGCGACCTTTACTATGCTGAATCTCTTCATTGGGGTGATCGTCGAAACGATGCAGACCCTCCATGCAGGCTCAGCTGATGACCAGCAAAGAACAGCATCATCGGGGGGCGACGAGGCGGTGTCTGTCGCCGTCGAGATTCGAGCGCTCCGTAAAGCGGTGGCGGAGCTCAACGACAAGCTGGAGAGGATGAAAAAATAGCCCCAATTGGTGACGCCGATCTGTCGTTCGGCCTGAGCTGGATGGGCGCTAACGAAAGTCAGTCGTAGAGGCGCGGTTCTCCGGGCGGGCGCGTCTTAAAGCGCTTGTGGACCCAGAAATACTGACTGGGGTCTGTTTTAACGCAAGCCTCAATAGCTGAGTTCATCCGTGCGGCATCCTCCTCGGGCGTGCCGGTAGGGAAATGCTCAAGCGGCTCCCCGATCACAATCTCAAAACCTGCTCCATTGGGAAGAAGATAGGTCGGACACGGAAGCACAGGTACCGCACATAGTTTCGCTATCCGCCCAAGAACGGGCCAGGTGGCAGTAGGAACACCAAAGAATGGCGCGAATGCAGCGCGTCGTTTGCCCGGATCCTGGTCGGGCAGATAGTAGCAGCCCTTGCCCTGTCGTATCGCCTTGAACATCGGCCGCAGGTCGTCTTTTCGCTCGTACAGTGTTGCGCCGAAACGCTGGCGTGCGCGCAGCATGCTGCGATCGAAGACGGAGTTCCGGGTACGCTGATAAACGCTCACTCCGGGGGACCGCAGGGAAATAAATATGCCGCCGAGTTCAAGGGCCAGAAAATGGGGCGCAAGAAGAATAAACCCGCGCCCTTGAGCTTGAAATCGATCCAGTGCGGCTTCGTTGCGGATAATGACGCGTTTTCTGAGTTTTTCCTCCGGCGCCCACCAGACGAACCCCGTGTAGAGCAGCATTCGTGCAGTGTTACGGATGTTTTCCTTGGCGAGGGCGACTACCTCTCCCTCGGACAGTTCGGGGAAGCAAAGAGAGAGGTTACGCTCAGCAACACGCCGTCGCGACGGCAGCACCCTGCGCAACAGGTCTCCAAGCGCAGTGCCGAGATGGAAAAGTGCCGGCATCGGAATGAAACTCAAAACACGCAACAATCCCAGGGCAATCCAGCTGCCGAGGTAGTGGATATGAAAAGGGCTTTTAACGGGACGCGGCATGACGCGATTCCTGCTTCACCAGGGGCCCTCGTGATGATTCAACTTTTTTCGGACAAAGATAAAGAACATATACGACGGATATAAGTTTTTTGGATGGCAGTGCGCGAGAGAGCCCTGCAACCGTATGCTATAGTGTTTTAAGTGGTATCCGCTCGCTATTCGGCCAGCGGCCCAGGCAAAACAGTATCGGGAGGCTCTTTGGCAGAGACTATTGTACTCACCGCAGAGATGATTGCGGTGATGGCGATACTGGCTTTGACCATCTTTCTATTCGCGTTTGAAATCGTCCGGGTTGACGTAGCGGCGGTTGGTATCATGGTGTTGCTCGGGCTCACCAGTATGCTGCCCGGATACTCGGGCCTGGTCCCGATCGGCAATCTCTTTGATGGTTTTTCCAGTAATGCGGTCATCTCGATTATCGCAGTGATGATCATCGGTGCCGGACTGGATAAGACCGGCATCATGAGTCAGTTGGCGGGAAAGATCCTGAAATACGGGGGCAGGACGGAAAGCCGGATCATTACGGTGATTTCTGCAACCGTGGGCGTCATTTCGAGCTTTATGCAGAACATTGGCGCAGCGGCACTTTTCCTGCCCGTTGTCACCCGGATTGCGCGACGGGGCAATCTACCCATATCGCGACTGCTCATGCCAATGGGCTTTTGCGCGATTTTGGGCGGAACGATGACCATGGTCGGGTCCAGCCCTTTGATTCTGCTGAACGATCTCATCGACACATCAAACCGTAACCTGCCGGACTCCGTCGCCCCCATGGACACCTTCTCGTTGTTCTCGGTCTCGCCGATCGGCATCGTGATGTTGCTGAGCGGCATCCTCTATTTTGTGCTCCTGGGCAGATTTGTGCTGCCCGTGGTCAAGGACAAACCTCAGGAATCGGGGAGCACTCTCCAATACTTCTCTGAGGTGTACGGGATCTCCGGGCAAGTATTTGAGGCGCGCGTTACCGAGGACAGCCCACTGGCGGGCGGAACGCTTTCCGACATCGACAGCGCGGGACGGGGTGGTTGGATTGTGGCTGCACGAACCGGGGATAAGTTCACGGTGGCACCTTCCGGGGAGACTGAACTTTGGCCGGGTACCGACTTGGCGATCATGGGGCCGATGGACTCGGTTCAACATTTTTGCGCTGAGAATGTGTTGGAACTCAAGCGGGAAATGGATGTCTTTTCGGAGTTGCTTAGCCCTACCGCGGCGGGGATTGTAGAAGTGGTCGTTCCACCGGATTCGAATCTAATAGGCAAATCAATCAGGGACGTGGCTTTACGGCAACGATACGGTGCAACCGTTCTTGCCATCTTCAGGATTGACGAAGTGATTGATCGGCAATTGCCGGAATTTGTGCTTCAGGCCGGCGATACGCTTGTTCTGCACGCCCGTTGGCAGGATGTTGCCCCAATAGCCAAGAACAAGGACCTGGCGGTTGTGACGGATTTTCCACGGGAAGATACGCGCCCGGAAAAGCTGCCTCATGCGCTGGTCTTTTTTCTGATTGCGCTGGGGCTGATCCTGTTCACGGATTTGAGACTGTCGGTTGCCCTGATGACAGGCGCCATTGGAATGATCATCAGCGGCGTCATCCGCGTAGACGAGGCGTATCAATCGATTGGATGGCAAAGCGTTTTCCTGCTGGCGAGTTTGATCCCGCTTGGCCTTGCCATGGAGTCAACCGGCACGGCTGCCTGGGTCGCTCAACAGACGCTGATCGTGCTGGGGCAGGTTCCGATTTGGGTGCTTCAGGCAAGTATTGCCGTGCTGGCGACCGTGTTTACCTTACTGATGTCGAATGTTGGGGCGACGGTGCTGCTTGTGCCCTTGGCGGTGAATATTGCGATCGGGGCTGGCGCCGACCCCGCGGTGTTCGCGTTAACGGTAGCTATCGCAACGTCCAACTCTTTTTTGATCCCCACACACCAGGTCAACGCGTTGATTATGGGTCCCGGGGGCTATCGCGTGGCAGACTTCATGCGTGCGGGTGGGATCATGACCATCTTGTTTCTCGTGATCATGATGATCATGCTGAATCTTATCTTCTGAGACGGCGGGCTTGGCACAGCAGGGCCGGGGCTATTCATCCATCAGTCGGATTCGCTCCCACTCAAGCATCACGCCCTTGCGCGGACTTCCCCAGCGGTAGCCCCCGACTCCGCCGTCTGAGCGAATGATGCGATGGCAGGGGATCAGGAAAGCAATCGCATTGCGGCCAACAGCGGTTCCCACTGCGCGGGCTGCCCGGGGTTTTTGAATGGTCTCAGCCAGATCGCCATAGGTAGCCGTTGCGCCGAGGGGAATACCCAACAGTGCCCGCCAGACCTGAAGTTGAAAATCCGTTCCCTGCACCAGCAGTGGGAGAGAGCTATCGGGCAGTGAGCCCTCGCCCGGAAAGATCCGCTTCATCATGTCAGCGGTATCATCCTGAGCAGGGGAGAGGTCTGCGCCGGGCCAGGTATCCCTGAGCGCAGCAAGGGCTCGCGCTGTTTTGCTTTCCTGGAATGACAGCCAGCAAATCCCCCGGGCGGTGATGCCTAGCAGACACCTTCCGAAGGGGCTGTCGTGCATTCCATACCCAATCTCGAGTCCGGCCCCGTGATCCCGGTATTCCGCTGGGGTCATACTCTGGAACGTGACAAAGAGATCGTGCAAACGACCCGGTCCGGACAAGCCACTGGTGAGAGCGGAATCGAGAACGCTTCTTCCGCTGCGCAGTTGTTGCTGAGCGTCAGTCAGGGTGAGGGACTGGAGATATTTTTTTGGGCTGATACCAACCCAGCGTTTGAACAGCCTTTGAAAGTGATGCGGACTGAGATCCACAGCGGCCGCGGCTTGGCCCAACGTAGGCTGTTGGCGCGACCGCGAACGCAAAAACGCCAGAGCCTTTGCCGCGCGCGCGTAGTCCGATTCGAACTGTTTGCTCCCTTTCTCCATACCGACCAAGAATAGTTTTGACCCCGGCACTGCGCAACCCGATTCTTGCGCTCAAGGACCAAACCAGGGCAATTTCCTTTGATACACTCGCAGGCTTTAGGACCCCTTAGCCTGGAGAAAACGGGTTTATGAAACCGACTTCAATCGGGTCCACGATTTGAAGCATTCCGGAGGCAACATGGCAGTTGATTTCCCAGATCAGGCGCAGATTGTCATTATCGGTGGCGGTGTAGTGGGATGCAGCGTTGCGTATCACTTGGTGGAGTTAGGTGTGAGTGATGTTGTTCTGCTTGAGCGAAAGTCCCTGACCAGTGGTACAACCTGGCACGCGGCAGGGTTAGTGGGGCAGTTGCGGGCCACTCAAAATCTAACGCGCTTGGCGCAGTACACCACCAATCTCTACGCCGACCTGGAAAACCTGACGGGCCAGGCAACCGGGTTCCGCCAGAACGGATCTCTGAGCCTCGCGACAGACCCCGAACGGTTTGAAGAGCTGAAACGCGGCGCTTCCATGGCGAGTTGTTTTGGTCTGGAGGTCGAAGTTGTCAGTCCCCAGGAGGCCCTTGAGCTTTATCCGATCATGTCGATAGAGAATATCGTTGGCGCAGTCTTTTTGCCGCGCGATGGCCAAACAAATCCGACTGACACGACGCAAGCTCTGGCCCGAGGGGCGCGGGATAAGGGAGTCCGAATCTTTGAGGGCGTCGAGGTTGAGTCGTTCGAGAAAGAAGGCGGTCGAATCGCCGCGGTCATCACGAATCGTGGCCGGATTGCATGTGAGACGGCAGTCAACTGCGCAGGGATGTGGGGAAGAACACTAGGCCTGAAGGCAGGTGTCTCCGTCCCGCTTCATGCTGCCGAGCATTTTTACGTTGTCACCGAACCCATTCCTGACCTGCCGAGAGACCTGCCGGTGGTTCGGGAGCCCTCCGTCTGCAACTACTACAAGGAAGATGCCGGCAAGATGATGGTCGGAATGTTTGAGCCCGTAGCCAAGCCGTGGGGCATGGAGGGAATTCCGGAAGACTTCGAATTCGGCACGCTGCCGGAAGATGTCGAGCATATTGAGGAGCAACTGAGCTGTGCAATCGAGAGAATTCCGGTCCTCGGCGAAACCGGCATCAAGATTTTTTTCAACGGGCCTGAAAGTTTTACGCCGGATAACCGGTATTGGCTGGGGCCTTCTGTAGAAGTGCCGAACTTCTTTCTGGCTGCCGGATTCAATTCGATCGGTATTCAATCAGCCGGCGGTGCGGGGAAAGTGTTGGCGGAGTGGATCGTGAACGGTCATCCGCCGATGGATCTTTGGGATGTCGATGCGCGCCGGATGATGCCCTTTCAGGTTAACCAGCAGTATCTTCACGACCGGACCGTGGAGGCGCTGGGGTTGCTGTATGCCATGCACTGGCCTTTCCGGCAGCCGGAAACGGCGCGCGGGGTGCGGACATCGGCTCTGCATCAGCGGTTAAGTGATTTGGGCGCATGCTTTGGCGAGACCGCTGGATGGGAGCGCGCGAACTGGTTCGCCCCGGCAGGGGTGGAGCCGGTGTACGAGTACACGTACGGCCGGCAAAACTGGTTCGAGCACTCGGCTCGGGAACACCAGGCGGTTCGCGAAAACGTCGGTGTCTTCGATATGAGTTCTTTCGGGAAATATCTCGTTCAGGGCCGGGATGCCTGCCAGCTGCTCGATCGGGTGAGCGCGAATCGGATGGATGTGGAACCGGGGCGGGTGGTCTACACGCAATGGCTCAACCCGGATGGCGGAATCGAAGCCGATCTCACAGTGACCCGGCTAAGCGAAGATGAGTATCTGGTCGTCACAGCCGCAGCTTCGCAGACACGCGACCTGCATTGGCTCAAGAGCAGTGTCCGGGACGAAGAGCACGTCTTCGCCACAGACGTGACAGGAGGATACAGCGTGCTCAGCGTCATGGGTCCACGTTCCCGGGATCTGCTGCAATGCCTGACTCCAGCCGACCTGTCCAATACCGCTTTTCCCTTCGGCACCTCCCAAGAGATCGAAATGGGTTATGCCCTGGTCCGGGCCACACGCATCTCCTACGTGGGAGAACTCGGGTGGGAGATCTATATCCCGAGCGAGTTTGCTCTGGGTGTATTTGACCGACTGACCCAGGTGGGTCAGGAGTTCGGATTGCAGCCTGCCGGACTGCATGCTCTCAACAGCCTCAGAATCGAAAAGGCCTATCGCCACTGGGGGCATGACATAGGGCCCGACGATAATCCGTTTCAGGCTGGGCTGGGGTTCGCGGTCAGCCTGGACAAGCCTGGCGGATTCATCGGCAGGGACGCCCTGTTGCGCGCAGCGGAAGCCCCTCTTACCCGAAGACTGGCCCAGTTCGTTCTGGAAGATCCCATGCCGATGCTTTATCACGAAGAGCCTATCTGGAGGGACGGCGTGCGGGTCGGCAGAACGACCTCAGGGATGTACGGACACACGCTTGGGGGATGCGTTGGGCTGGGTTATGTCGAGAGCGACGATGTCATTGACCGCGCTTTTCTTGCGCAGGGGCTCTGGGAGATTGAAGTGGCGGGGCAGCGCGTGGGCGCGAAGGCCAGTTTTGCTCCGATGTACGATCCACGGTCGGAAAGGATAAAGGCCTGAGATGACGTCAACCGAAAAGCTGTACCAGGAAGATCCCTACATGAAAGAGTGCAGGGCCATTGTCACGGGGATTGCGGACCATGGCGTCATTCTGGATCGGAGTGTTTTTTACTGCCAGGGAGGAGGGCAGCCGGGAGACACCGGGGTGCTGGCTCTAACGGATGGCCGTTTGTTGAAGGTAGCGAATACCATCACTCAGCAGGAGACTGGAGAACAACTTCACGTACTCGACGGCGACGAGGCACTTCCCGCGTTGGGCGTGGAAGTGACTGCTCGAATAGACTGGGATAGGCGTTACGGCTTTATGCGGATGCATAGCTGCATGCATATGCTCTGCGCGGTGATTGATGCGCCGGTAACCGGTGGTTCGGTGAGTGAGGGACGCGCCCGGCTGGATTTCGATCTTCCTGAACCGATCGACAAAGCAGAAGTCACCGAAGCGCTCAATAGGCTGATCCAGCAGGATAAACCGAGACACTTCAAGTGGATTACCGACGAGGAACTTCAGTCCCAGCAGGATCTGGTTCGAACCATGTCGGTGAGTCCGCCGGCGGGACAGGGCCGGGTACGCCTGGTGGAGTTCGAAGGGATAGATCTTCAGCCCTGCGGGGGCACCCACGTTGCCCGGTCAGGCGAAATCGGCCCGGTGCGCGTTTGCAAGATCGAAAAAAAGGGCAAACAGAATCGCCGGGTCATCGTAGAGTTCGCCTGACGGCAGCCTGCCGCGCTTGTATGACCCTGCCGGCCGGCTATACGTTGGAGTCGGGTACGGCATTTTTTTTCTCGGCAATAAAGTCGCGCAGGCCCTCGTCGATGCCCTCGTCGATGGCGGGCGGCTCATAATCGGCGAGCATCTGCTTCCAGGTCACGTTGGCCCGTTGCGCGGCGTCTAAAGCGCCCTCGGACTGCCACTGTTCAAAGCTGTTGCTGTCCGCAGTGGTCGATCGGTAAAACGCGGTTTCAAAATTGGCCTGGGTGTGGGCGCATCCAAGAAAATGGTTGCCGGGGCCGACCTCGGCAAGTGCCTCCATGGCCTGTCCGTTTGCAGAGTCATCAATTCCGGCAAGGAATACCTCGATCATGCCGGCCTGATCGGCATCGAGGATGAACTTTTCGTAGCCCATGGCGAGACCGCCCTCGAGCCAGCCGGCGGTATGCAGCATGAAATTCACACCGGCGAGCATGGCGCTTTGGAGCGTGTTCGCAGATTCGTACGCTGCCTGAGCATCAGGGAGTTTGGACGCACACAGGCCGCCCCCACTACGAAAGGGGACGTCGAGTCGGCGGGATAGTGCGGCGCAGATAAAGATCACCATGCTGGGTTCGGGCGTTCCGAAGGTAGGGGCTCCAGACTGCATCGATACGGCGCTGGAAAATGTGCCGAAGATGACCGGCGCTCCCGGCCTTACAAGTTGTGTAAAGCAGATACCCGCCATCGCCTCGGCCAGGATCTGGGTGCAGGTCCCCACCACGGTCACGGGCGACATGGCGCCCGCCAGAATAAATGGCGAGATGACGGTTGCCTGATTGTTCTCGGCGTAGACACGGGCCGCCCCGAGCATCGTAGCATCGAAGGTCATCGGTGAATTGGCGTTGATCAAGCTGGTGACCACACAGTTTTGATCGACGAACGCTTCACCGAAAACAATTTTTGCCATGTCGACGGTGTCCTGCGCACGAGTGGGCTCTGTGACCGAGCCCATAAACGCCTTGTCAGACAACTTAAGATGGCTGTAGACCATATCCAAGTG
Source organism: Pseudomonadota bacterium (assembly GCA_016845525.1). Lineage (GTDB taxonomy): Bacteria > Pseudomonadota > Gammaproteobacteria > Arenicellales > UBA868 > UBA868. The sequence goes on along the minus strand of JAERSQ010000156.1, from coordinate 68,691 downwards.
GCGCTTGTTTACCGGAAGGTCGACCGGCTCACAGACTGTGCCGCCGGAGTGATGCAGTGAGGGGCTGAGGTACGCTAGGCGAACAAAATTCTCAAAATCAGCTAGGGTGGCGTAGCGCCTGCCTTGATCGAGATCGTGAACAAAAGGTGGCCCATAGGCTGGGACCAGGACGCAATGATCGCCTCCGATCCGTACGCTGCGCTCAGGATTGCGGGCGAACTGGGTGTACTCCCGCGGGGCGCTTTGACTAATGATGGACCGGCACATGCCTTTCGGGAACCGAACCCGCTCTCCCTCAACTTGAGCGCCGGCCTCCTTAAAGCGGGCTAGCGCATCGGGATCATCCCGAAAATCAATACCGGTCTCCTCCAGCAGAGTCTCGGCATTGGCTTCGATCAGTTGAAGAATTTCCTCACTGGCGAGTTCGTATGGCGGTATACGGCGAGTGATGTAGGGAGTCCCCGTTCGCACAGAGCCCGCACGTTTGGCACGCTTCGCAGAGCGCGCACTGCCTCTTGTTCGACGTCGTTCCTGACTCATGACTGGATACCGGTTTAGGGGGGGAATTATCATGCTCAAGCGTGAGGCATGATTTTAAAAGAACGACACCGAAATAGCCTCAATCGGCAAACCGGGATGGTCGGAGACGCCCGTCCTGGTCCGTCGAGGCGGGTTCACGCAGAAATCCGGCGCATTTGCAGGGGTTCGGCGTCAACGCACCGTAGACTCGCGTCCAGACCGAAAATAGAATACGCCCTCCAGCGTCTGGCGTGGAGCTGTTTTGCGAACAGCTCGCGAGAACGCCAGAAGAGTGATTGCGGCAATAACCACGAGATGTGACAGCATGAAAGTACTCGTTCCAATTAAACGTGTGATCGATGCCAACATTAAAGTCCGTGTGAAGGCGGACAACAGCGGCGTCGAGTTAAACAATGTCAAGATGGCAATGAACCCCTTCTGCGAGATAGCGGTGGAAGAGGCAATTCGGATGCGTGAGGCCGGCACAGCAGACGAGGTGATTGTGGTGGCGGTCGGCCCAAGTCAGAGCCAGGAGACCTTGCGTACGGGACTCGCGATGGGAGCGGATCGGGCAATATTGATTGAAACGGATCCGATTCCGGAGCCCTTAGCGATTGCCAAACTGCTGAAGGCCGTGGCGGAAAAAGAAGAGCCGGGAATGATTATTCTCGGGAAGCAGGCGATCGATGGAGACAATAATCAGACAGGGCAGATGCTTGCCGGTTTGCTGAATTGGTCTATCGGGTCGTTTGTTTCAAAACTCGCGGTCGAAGGGTCGACCGTTAAGGTGACGCGGGAAGTGGATGGCGGTCTTGAAAACATCGAGCTGGCCGCTCCGGCCGTGATCACGGTGGACCTTCGGCTTAATGAGCCACGATATGCCTCCTTGCCAAACATCATGAAGGCGAAGAAAAAACCCTTGGACACCCATACTCCGGATGAGCTGGGTGTGGACGTCACACCGAGGCTTGAAGTGCTGCAGGTGTTGGAGCCGCCCGGCCGCGCAGCGGGTGTCAGAGTGAACAGTGCCGATGAACTGGTTGAAAAACTACGAAACGAAGCAAAGGTGATCTGATGAGTATTTTGGTAATTGGGGAGCACGATAACGCGACTCTTCGTCCGTCGACCCTGAATGTGGTTACTGCTGCCAAAGCGCTGGGTAATGAGATCGACGTGTTGATTGCCGGTAGCGCCTGTCAGGCTGCCGCTGATGAGGCGGCGACCGTGTCCGGAATCTCCCGGGTCCTCAAGGCGGATGATCCCGCCCTCGCAGATGGCTTGGCTGAAAATCTGGCGCCGCTGGTACAGTCTTTGGCGGGCAATTACTCCCACGTCCTCGCGCCGGCGACAACGTATGGGAAGAATCTGCTGCCGCGGGCAGCTGCGCTGCTCGACGTACAGCAGATTTCTGACATAAGCGGGATCGAAAGTGAGGATACGTTTGTTCGTCCCATATACGCCGGTAATGCCATGGCAACGGTCCGATCCAGTGACTCCTTGAAGTTGATTACGGTGCGCACGACCTCGTTTGAGGCGGCCGAACAGGGGGGGTCTGTCTCGATAGAGGATGTTTCCGGCGGCGTGGATGCAAGGCTTTCGACTTTTGCGGGAGAAGAACTGACCCGCTCGGAGCGACCGGAACTGACTACGGCGGATATCATCGTGTCTGGAGGCCGGGGTATGCAAAGTTCTGAGAACTTCGCCATGTTGGAAGCGCTGGCAGACAAGTTGGGCGCTGCGGTAGGCGCGTCCCGCGCCGCGGTGGATGCTGGGTACGTGCCCAACGACTATCAGGTTGGCCAGACGGGTAAAGTGGTGGCGCCTAGCGTCTATATTGCCGTGGGGATCTCCGGGGCGATCCAGCACCTCGCCGGAATGAAAGACTCCAAGATCATCGTGGCCATAAACAAGGACGAGGAGGCGCCGATCTTCCAGGTGGCGGACTATGGCTGGGTAGCCGATCTGTTCGAAGCGATCCCGCAATTAGACGCTGCTCTGGAATCCAGCGCGGGCTGAATCTGCAGCGGCACGGGCTTTGGTGCTTATTGGCGCCTGACTGAGTGCACAGGCTGCGCCCCGGCCTAGCCGGGGCGCACATCACCGCGTTCGTTTTGGGATGTCGGACGGATGCCGCACTTCCCTGTGGTCTCGACACCCCCAGCGCTGACTCCTGAATTATTTCGGAATACCGGGCGATTGTCGGTGACAAAGTTCACCGTACTGCGCAACGGGGAACGGGTAAGCGGGGGCGATTAGAGCCCCAATGCAGAGAGTAACTCCTCAGCACTGGAGACCACCTGATCGGCGCCCCAACCCGTTGTGTCCTCGGGACGGGCATACCCCCAGGTCACAGCAATGGCCTGCATCCCGGCCGCGTGCCCTGCATCAATGTCCCGACTGTCGTCTCCAATGATGACCCCTCCCTGAGGCGCTAACCCCATCTCCTTACAGGCATGCTGTAGGGGCGAAGGGTCCGGCTTTGACTTATCGAGGGTGTCTCCACTGACTATGCTGCCCGCGCGAACATCGAGCCCGAGGGCCGCCATCAGCGGTTCTGTAAATCGTTTCGGTTTATTGGTGACGACAGCCCAGGGAATGGCCCGGTTCTCGAGCGTTTCCAGTACGCGGGGGATGCCGGGGAAAAGCCGTGTCTGCGTGCAGAGGTTCTGGGAATACTCCTGCAGCAGGGCCTGGCGATGAGGACTGTTGTATGCGTCTTGCGCTGTCATCCGTAACCCGTTTTGAATCAATCCGACGCTGCCATGCGCCACCCACCAGCGCGCGGTTTCGAGCTCTATGGCGGCGTGACCGAGAGAAGTCAGTACGAAATTCAGCGCAGCAACCAGGTCGGGCGCGGTATCCGCTAGAGTGCCGTCAAGATCGAATAGGACGTGCCGGGGAATGGGGCCGTCTTCAAGAACTGGCATGAATTCCCTCAGGAAGCGGGACTGCGCAAGTAGTGGCAAATGTAGTTGACGTCAACTCCGTCACCCAATAAATATCGCTGGGTGAGGGGGTTGTAGTGCATGCCGGTCATTCCAGAGAGCGATAGCGAGGCGGGTCTCGCCCAAGCGTCGAGCTCAGAGGGGCGGATGAACTTTTTGTAGTCATGCGTTCCGCGGGGAAGCAGGGAAAGAACGTATTCGGCTCCGACAATCGCAAACATAAACGCCTTCAGATTCCGATTGATAGTAGAGAAGAAGACGCTGCCTCCTGGGCGCACCAGTTTTGAACAGGCCTCCACCGCTGATGCGGGATCAGGGACGTGCTCGAGCATCTCGAGACAGCAAATGACGTCAAACGAGCCCTCTTCGGCCCCGAGGAGGCTCTCCACTGTGGTGTGCCGATAATCAATATCCACATTGCTTGCAACGGCGTGCAGGCGCGCCACATTGATCGGGGCAAGACCCGCGTCGATGCCCACCACTTTGGCGCCTTTTGCAGCGAGACTTTCCGAGAGGATGCCGCCTCCACACCCCACATCGAGCACCCGGGCACCGGCGAGTGAGGCCCGGCTGTCTATATAGCCGAGGCGAAGCGGGTTGATTGCGTGCAGCGGCGCAAATTCACTATTGGGATCCCACCAGCGCGAAGCCAGAGTTTCAAATTTCAGAAGTTCTTGGGGATCTGTGTTCTGCATCGTGCACCTTTTTTGAAGGTGATATTGTAGCCTTCAGCGCAGATCAAGCCCTTCAACACCGCTTCACGAAGGGTATCGGCAAAGTAAATTTAATAGCCTTTATGTGGTCATCTTGTTGTTTTCGCGGGACAAACTGGTTAGAATCCCGCGTCGCGGTGCGGGGTGGAGCAGTCTGGCAGCTCGTCGGGCTCATAACCCGAAGGTCGTAGGTTCGAATCCTACCCCCGCTACCAAATGTTGTAATCCGGGACCCCGCAGTAGCGGGGTTTGTTTTTGGTGTTGCTGGTTCAGGGACGCAAAAAACGCGATCGCCGTGGTAGGGAAAGAATTGATGGACAACAACGCGATCCGACAATTGCTGGAGCCGGCCGTGGAGGACATGGGATACGAATTAGTGATGGTCGAAACGACGGGATCGCCCTCTGGAGGTCAGTTACTGAGAGCCTATATCGATGCGCCAGGCGGCATTCTCCTCGAGGACTGCGAGCAGGTCAGCCGACAGGTGAGCGCAATTTTGGATGTGGAAGACCCCATCAAAGGGGAGTACACCCTCGAGGTCTCTTCGCCGGGGGTCGATCGTCCTTTGATCAAACCTGAGCATTTTCAGCGATTTCAAGGGAGTCAGGTAAAAGTACTGATGCGTGAGACGCATCTTGGGAGACGGCGGTTTACAGGATTGTTGATAGAGGCGGCTCCTGAGTTCGCAGTGGTTGAGGTGGACGGTGAAGCCTATGAGTTGGCCTATCGCACCATGGAAAGAGCCAATCTGGTTGGACTGGATTAGAGAGGATCAGTAGACGCCGGGTTAACCGGGAAGCGGGTATCCGGCAGCGGACAAACCGGTGAGCTGATCTTGGATCGTAAGCATTGAATGCTTGGGAGCAGGTAGACATGACAAAAGACGAAGTATTGATGATGGCAGACGTACTGTCCCGGGAGAAGGATATCGACCGCGGGATAGTGTTTGAGGCGATCGAAGCGGCTCTTGCCACTGCTACCCGCAAGCGAAATCGAGAGGATATGGAAGTCCGCGTGCAGATCGATCGAGCCAGTGGTGACTACGAAGCGTTCAGGCAGTGGGAGATTGTCGAGGACGATGCTGCGGTGGAAAACCCCGCCCGGCAAATGACGTTTGCCGCGGCAGAGATAAGTTATCCCGAGGACACGCATGAGATCGGCGGTGTCGTCGAAGAGCCTCTAGAGACCGTAGCGACCTTTGGCCGTATTGAGGCCCAGGCTGCAAAACAGGTCATTAGCCAAAAGGTTCGGGAAGCCGAACGCGCAAGGGTCCACGAGGAGTTTAAGGACCGCGTTGGCCAAATGGTTCAGGGCGTCGTCAAGCGTGTGGGCAACCGCGAGGCGATTATTGATCTCGAGGGTGTTGAAGCTTCTCTTCCCCGCTCCAACTGGATCGATCGGGAAATTTTGAGAAGCGGTGACCGCGTCAAGTCGATCCTGACGGAAGTTCGCTCGGAGCCACGAGGTCCTCAATTGATTCTCGACCGTCGTTGCCCCGAGCTCGTGATCAAATTGTTTCAGTTGGAGGTGCCGGAAGTAGGGCAGGGGGTGATCGAAATTCTGGGTGCCGCGAGAGATCCCGGATCCCGGGCCAAGATTTCCGTACGGTCGCAGGATAGTCGGATTGATCCGGTGGGCGCGTGTGTCGGGATTCGCGGCGCGCGGGTTCAGAGTGTTTCAAACGAAATCAATCTCGAACGCATCGACATTATTACCTGGGTCGAGAGTCCCGCGGAGTTCGTTATCAAGGCGCTGCAGCCTGCTGAAGTGGATTCCATCCTGGTAGACGAAGAATCCCGGTCGATGGATGTGGTTGTTGAGGAAAGCCAGTTGTCTCTAGCGATCGGACGAGGAGGTCAGAATGTCCGCCTGGCGTCCGAATTGAGCGGGTGGGAGCTGAACATCATGACCGACGAGGCAGCTGCCGAAAAAGCGGAGCAAGAGGCTCAGGAAGCCGTCGAGAGACTCATGACGCAACTCAATATCGATTCCGAGGTCGCAGGCGTTCTGGTAGAGGAAGGCTTCGTCACGCCGGAAGAGGTTGCCTACGTCCCTGTGCAGGAGTTATTGGACGTCGAGGGTTTTGACGAAGACCTGGTAGAACAGCTGCGGGTACGCGCTCGGGATTTCCTGGATATCCGGGAGATAGCTGAACTCGAGCAGAGTCGTCCCGAGGCCGATCTGCAGGCAATGGAAGGGATGGATGAGGCTACCGCAACGCTTTTTGCGGGGAAAGGAATCCGGTCGATGGAGGAGCTTGCCGAATGCGCGACAGATGAACTGGTCGAGATGACCGGAATTGATGCCGAACGCGCCAGCGAACTGATCATGATCGCAAGGAAGCCATGGTTTGAGGAAACGGAAGGTGCTGCTGAGTCCCAGGAAGAAGTCGCGGCCCTAGAGAGTGCCAGCTCAAGTTAACCCTTAACGGTAGATACCTATGCCTGTCGTAGCCATAAAGAAACTCGCTGAACAGATCGGCGTCGCCCCGGAAAAGCTGTTGCAGCAACTGGCCGCAGCTGGCGTATCGGGAAAGGAAGCCGATGACAACTTGGACGATGATGAGCGCAGTACCCTGCTTGCCTACCTCCGCGGCGGTAAGGCAGCACCGGAGGCATCGAAGCCGCAGGAAAAGGTAACGTTAAGCCGCCGGACCACAACGGCAGTCAAGCAGAGCTCGCGCACGGGGGGCTCCAGAACCGTTCATGTTGAAGTAAAAAAACGCCGAACCTATGTACGCCGTGGAGAGCTCCAGCGGCAGCAGGAAGAGGCGGAACAGGCTGCCCGCGAAGCCGAGGAGGCGAAGGAGCGGGAGAAACAGGCGCAGCTGGAAGCCGAAGAGAGGGCGAAACAGGAGGCGGTTGCGGCGGCCGAAGCCGAACAGGCAGCACAAACTGCGGAGGCTGAAGCGGCCGCCGAGGCAGCACAGGCGGCCCCCAATGAAACCCCCGCCCCGGCACCCGTGCCGCCTGAAGAAGCCAAACCTACCGGTCGTCGGGAAGATAAGCCCAAGAAGCGCAAAGGGAAAGGCAGGGGCGAAAGTGGCGGTGAACTCCATTTGGCAGAGGGCAAGCGAGGGAAGCGTCGGCCGCGTCAACCGATAAAACCGCGCCGCCTGACCTCAACGACTGCAGGGCAGCATGCGTTTGAGAAGCCAACAGAGCCGGTGAGCCGGGATATTTCCGTTCCGGAAACGATTACCGTTGCGGATCTTGCGCAACTCATGTCGGTCAAGGCAGCGGAAGTGATTCGCGTCCTGATGGAGATGGGAAGCATGGTGACCATTAACCAGGTCCTTGATCAGGACACGGCAATCCTGGTCGTGGAGGAGATGGGCCACAAAGCCGTTGCCGCAGAGTTAGCTGATCCTGAAGCGATGTTGAGCGCCGATGAGGGCGCGGACGATCGGCCAGGCGCACCCCGCGCCCCCGTCGTAACCGTGATGGGCCACGTTGACCACGGCAAGACCTCTCTACTGGACTATCTCAGGGAAACAAAGGTGACCGCCGGCGAAGCGGGCGGGATTACGCAACATATCGGTGCCTATCGCGTCGCGACAGACAAAGGCACGGTTACGTTTCTCGACACCCCGGGCCATGAGGCATTCAGCGCGATGCGTTCTCGTGGCGCACAGGTGACAGATCTTGTTATCCTGGTGGTGGCGGCCGATGATGGCGTAAAGCCGCAAACGATTGAGGCGATCAACCACGCACGACAGGCCTCGGTTCCTTTGATTGTCGCAATCAACAAGATGGATAAAGAGGATGCAGACCCCGATCGCGTTAAACAGGAGTTGTCTACCCAGGAGGTGATTCCGGAGGACTGGGGTGGAGATACGTTGATGAGCCAGGTCTCTGCCATCACCGGAGAAGGTGTCGACAACCTCCTTGATTCGGTGTTACTACAGTCAGAGATGCTGGACCTCAGCGCGCCGGATCAGGGTGCTGCCTCCGGCACCGTCGTGGAGGCGCGGCTGGATCGGGGTAAGGGCGTCGTGGCGACGTTGCTCGTCCAGAAAGGCCAATTGAAGAAAGGCGATATCGTCATTGCCGGTCGGGAGTTCGGGCGTGTTCGGGCGATGACGAGTGATTCAGGTGAGGTCACAAAATCGGCGGGCCCCTCCACCCCTGTTGAAATTCAAGGCCTGGGCGGTGCTCCCGACTCGGGGGATGAGTTTTCGGTTGTCGCGGATGAGCGCCGTGCCCGGGAAATAACCAGCTACCGGCAGGCAAAATTCAAAGAGGTCAAGCTGGCGAGACAGCAAAAGGCCAAGCTCGAGAGTATGTTCAATGCGATGGGGGAAGGCCAGGTCAAGACGCTGAACGTGATCATCAAAGGTGACGTCCAGGGATCGGTTGAGGCGCTGACAGAGTCACTTGAGAAGCTCAGCACCGATCAGGCGAAAGTGGTGGTGGTGCATGGAATGGTGGGGGGAATTAACGAGTCGGATGTCAATCTTGCGGGCGCTTCTGAGGCGATTGTGATCGCCTTTAATGTGCGTGCCGATGCAACAGCACGAAAAGTCATAGAGTCTGAGGGAATTGATGTGCGGTACCACAACGTTATCTATGATGTGGTTGACGAGGTGACTGCCGCACTGACCGGTATGCTCGCCCCCATTATCCGGGAGCAGGCAGTCGGCCTGGCGGAGGTGCGCGATGTCTTCCGGGTTGCGAAGATGGGTGCCGTCGCCGGTTGCCGGGTGATCGAAGGCGAAGTCCGTAGAAATCTTCCAGTGCGCGTGCTTCGGGACAACGTGGTCATCTTTGACGGCCAGATTGACTCGTTAAAGCGATTCAAAGACGACGTGACCGAAGTCAAGTCAGGTTTTGAATGCGGAATCGGTGTGAAGAATTACAACGATATCAAGCCGGGCGACCAGATAGAGATCTACGAGAATATTGAACAGGCTGCCACGCTCTAGCCGAACGTCAACAGAAGCAGTTAAAACAGCCTCACAAAGGACGAAGATCAAGATGCAGGGCGTCGATCGGACGCGTCGGATCGGGCAGGTTCTGCGAAAAGAGCTGGCCGAAATTATCTCCCGCGAGATGGAACCCAATACGGTTGGATTGATCTCTATCACCTCAGTTTCTGTGAGCAAGGATCTGAGACATGCCAGGGTGTTTGTCACTTCGCTCGCCCCAAAACTCTCAAGCACCGAGATCACAAAAGAATTGAATGCGGTCTCGAGTTCCCTGCGTTGGGCGTTGGGACAGCGGGCTGGTTTGCGCCGAACACCGGAACTGGTGTTCGAGTATGACGACAGTATTGAGCGCGGTGCCGAGATGTCAAAATTGTTGGATGACATTTCCTATTCTGACGATCACGAAAACGGAAATTGAGCTTGGGCCGTAGGCGAAAGAAACCATTCGGCGACCCGGTAGACGGAATCCTGCTTCTGGATAAGCCCGCAGGCATTACCTCGAACGAGGCGCTCCAACGCGCCCGAAAACTGTTGGGGGCGAGGAAAGCGGGCCATACCGGAAGCCTTGATCCCATTGCTACCGGATTGCTGCCACTCTGTTTTGGTACATCGACGCGTTGGTCGGGATATTTTCTCGGATCGGACAAACACTATAGAGCGACGGTGCGCTTAGGCGAAACCACAGAAACCGGGGACAGCGAAGGCGCCATCATTCAACAAGCTCCCGTCGACGTAACCGAAGACCAGGTGCGCACCGTCTTGCAAGAGTTTGTCGGTACGTACTTTCAGGTCCCGCCGATGTATTCCGCCATCAAAGTCGATGGGCAGCCCTTATATAAATTGGCCCGAGAGGGCAAAGAGGTAAAGCGAGAGGCCAGAGAGGTCACTGTCCACTCCCTGGACTTCGACTCATATGACGGCCGGGACGTCGAACTGACGCTACGGTGCTCTTCCGGATTCTACGTCAGGGCATTGGCCACGGAAATCGGCGACAGACTCGAAACCGGCGGTCACGTGATCGCGTTGCGGCGCCTGGGCGTAGCAGGACTGCTGGTGGAGGAGGCGCAGACCTTGGATGACCTGGTGAAGTTATCGGGGCCGACTGATCGACGTTCCTGTCTTGGAGCGATCGCTGACGCGCTAGACCACCTCCCAGCGGTCGAATTGTCAGTAGACGCAGCGTTTTACCTTTGCCGCGGTCAGAGCGTTCGGGCGAGTCACCTCCCAACCGAAGGAAACGTCCGTCTGTATTCTGCTGGCGCTGGTTTTCTGGGGGTGGGGGTTGTAGGCCCACAGGGAACGGTCGCGCCGGAAAGGTTGGTTTCTTCGGGAATCCAGACCGGCTGAATTTCTTGAGGAAATCGAGGCATGACTGTAGAATACCGCGGCCTTCATTTTGTGCCGGCGCTTATCTGCCCCTCAACCGGCGTCGATCCTGCTCCACACATTCGAAATTTATCGTAAGAGAGGTCTAGTTATGTCCTTAGTGGCCGAAGACAAAGCCAAGGTCGTCAATGAGTATGCCACCGGACCCGGAGATACCGGTTCCCCCGAAGTCCAGGTAGCGTTGTTGACTGCGCGTATCAGTGATCTGACTGACCACTTCAAAACGCATATCCACGATCACCATTCACGCCAGGGTTTGCTGCGGATGGTGAATCGCCGTCGCAAACTCTTGGACTACCTCAAAGATCGCGACGCCGAACGTTACCGCACACTAATCGGTCGCTTGGGCCTCAGACGCTAAACCCGCTCGACACCTTAATAACTACGGAGTTATCCGCTTGAACAAAACCGTTGAAACTTTCCAGTACGGCGATCAGGAATTTCGCCTGGAGACCGGGCAAATCGCCCGACAGGCATCCGGTGCAGTATTGGCCAGCATGGGCGAAACCGTTGTACTGGTTACCGTGGTCGCTGCACGAGAGCCGAGCGGTCGGGATTTTTTCCCCCTGACCGTCGATTACGAAGAACGAACCTACGCCGCCGGAAGAATTCCCGGCGGTTTTTTTAAGCGCGAAGGGCGGCCCTCCGAGAAGGCCATCTTGACCTGCCGCCTTATCGATCGCCCGATCCGACCGCTCTTTCCAGAAGGCTTCAACAATGAAGTACAGGTTATCGCGACGATCCTGTCAGTGGATCCAGAAATCGATCCGGACATCGTTGCGATGGTCGGCGCGTCTGCGGCACTGTCCATCTCCGGCGTCCCCTTTAATGGCCCAATCGGCGCCGCGCGTGTCGGCTTTATTGATGGAGAGTACGTCCTTAACCCGAGCGCGACGCAGCTTGAAGCTTCTGCGCTTGATCTGGTGGTGGCCGGAACCCAAAGCGCTGTCCTCATGGTGGAGTCAGAGGCCCAGGAGTTGACTGAGGAACAGATGCTTGGGGCGGTAGTGTTTGGGCACAACGCATCGCAGGCGGCGATCTCAGCCATTGAGTCATTGGCCGCCAAAGTAGGGGCAGAACAGTGGCAGTGGGAAGCGCAAGCACAGGATCAAGGGCTCCAGGAGCAGGTTTCCGCTCTTGTTGCGGCAGATATCGAAAGCGCCTATCAGATCGCGGACAAAACCGCCCGCCAGGATGCCATGGCCGCAGTGCGTGAAAAAGCATCCAGCGAACTGCTCTCGGAGGACTCGGAAGCGGATTTGGCCGATCGTATAAAAGGCGCCGTCAAAGGCATTGAAAAGGCAACTGTCCGTGGACGGATTCTCTCGAATGAACCCCGAATTGATGGCCGTGACCTGGAGACTGTTCGGCCCATCAGTATTGAGACGAGCGTACTACCCCGGACACACGGTTCGGCACTCTTTACCCGGGGAGAGACGCAGGCGATCGTAACCTGTACGCTCGGGACAGAAAGGGACGCACAGATTATTGATGCCCTGGAAGGCGAGCGGCGGGACCCGTTCATGCTGCATTACAACTTCCCGCCGTTTTGTGTGGGCGAAACCGGACGGGTTGGGTCGCCTAAGAGAAGGGAAATCGGCCATGGCCGGCTCGCCAAGCGCGCCATTCTCGGCGTGCTGCCGAGTCCCGAAGAGTTTCCGTATGTTATTCGGGCCGTATCCGAAATTACTGAGTCCAACGGATCCAGTTCGATGGCAACCGTCTGCGGTACCAGTCTGGCCTTGATGGATGCTGGTGTCACGTTAAAGGCGCCTGTCGCTGGCGTTGCGATGGGACTGATCAAGGACGCAGACCGATTCGCCGTCCTGACGGATATTTTGGGCGATGAAGATCACCTTGGCGATATGGACTTTAAGGTTGCCGGGACGGCCGAAGGTGTCACGGCTCTGCAGATGGATATCAAGATTGACGGCATCACTTCGGAAATTATGGAACAGGCATTAGGCCAAGCCAAACGGGGCCGATTGCATATCCTCGCTGAAATGGCGAAAGTCATCAGTGCACCTCGTGAAGAGATGTCCCAGTATGCGCCGCGTATTACGACACTATCCATTCCTACTGACAAGATACGTGATGTTATTGGTAAAGGCGGTGTCACCATTCGCGCAATTTCTGAAGCCACCGGAGCGGCCATCGATATCGAGGACGATGGAACCATCAAGATCGCGACGTCCGATCTGTCGGCCGCGGAAGAGGCGAAGCGTCGGATCGAACAGATTACCGCCGACGTCGAAGCCGGAACAATCTACGAAGGTAAAGTGGTGCGCCTGATGGACTTCGGCGCCTTTGTAAACATCCTTCCTGGTAAAGACGGCCTGGTGCACATCTCCCAGATTTCTGATGAACGGGTTGCCAATGTAAGCGACAAACTCTCTGAAGGTGATGTTGTTAAGGTCAAAGTCCTGGAGGTCGACAAACAGGGCCGGATCCGGCTGAGCATGAAGGCCGTGGAGAGTGACGCCTGATTAAAACGAGGACGGCTTCTCTCTGATGCGAATTCCGGTCATGCGGTGGCGCGTTGGATGCGATGAACGATTCTGATCTCGTCTGGATGGATCTGGAGATGACCGGCCTTGATCCCAAGGCCGATCTCATTATCGAGATTGCCACGGTGGTGACCGATGCCCATTTGCATCTTTTGGCAAAGGGCCCGGTCTTGGCGATCCACCAGTCGGAGGCAGTCCTCTCAGGGATGGACGAATGGAACCAGACGACCCATGCTCAGACTGGATTAATTGAGCGGGTCAGGGCGTCAACGGTAACCCAGGCGGAAGCCGAAGCCGTCACCCTCGATTTTCTCCGGGAGTACATTCGTCCCGGGAAATCACCCCTGTGTGGGAACAGTATCTGTCAGGACCGGCGTTTTCTTGCCGAGCACATGCCTGAACTGGAGTCCTTCCTGCACTATCGAAACCTCGATGTCAGCAGCGTCAAGGAACTGGCGGTCAGATGGTGTCCCGGCTTGGCGAGTGGTTTCGCCAAAAAAGGGGGGCATCGGGCTCTTGATGATATTCTCGAGTCAATTGAAGAGCTCAAATACTATCGTGAGCACTTCTTTAACATCCGCGTGTCTGGGTAGCGGAATCCGGGTGGCCGTTCAGGCGGCGAAGGGCCCAGTTTATATGTTCGTCGACCATGTCAGAAATCTTGCCGAGACGAGCTTGTAGCGCTTTTTTCACCATTTCATCAGGTACGCCGTTACCTAACGCCACCGCCAGATTTCTCATCCATCGTTCGTATCCGAGCCTACGCAGGGCGCTTCCCGTTGTATAGCGTTCAAACTCTTTGGGTGACCAGTTGAAGAGATCGACCAGGTCTGCTTGTTCCAGTCCATGTCGAGGAGAGAACAATTCGTCTCCAGCTCCGGGGCTATCATTGTGCGGACAGACAAGTTGGCAGTCATCGCAGCCAAAGATGCGGTTGCCGATCATCGCGCGCAAAGACTCCGGGATTGCGGATTTGTGTTCTATGGTGAGGTAGGCAATGCAGCGCCTGGCATCCAGTTGATAAGGAGTGTCGAGTGCGCCGGTTGGGCAGGCCACTGCACATCGCGAGCAGGAACCGCAATGATCGGAGTGAGGGGTATCAACGGGCAGGGGCAGGTCTGTATACAACTCTCCCAGAAAGAACCACGACCCTGTTTTTGGATCTATCAGGTTGGTGTTTTTGCCCAGCCAGCCCAGCCCGGCATGTTGCCCCAGGGGTTTTTCCATGACTGGCGCACTGTCTGTAAACGCGCGGTAAGAGAAGGGGCCTACCGACTCGGTAATCTGGTCAGCCAGTTTCTGGAGTCTGCGCCGCATCGGACGGTGATAGTCCCTTCCCAGCGCATAGCGCGCGATATAGGCCTTTTCCGGATCACGGAGAGTCTCGAGCGCACCTGCTCCTGAATCGCGCCAATAACCCAGCCGGACACTGATGACCCGGACCGTGTCCGGAACGAGCAGTTCTGGGTGAGTTCGTTCTTGGACATGGCGATCCATGAAGTCCATCTCCCCATGCCAGCCCTGTTGCAGCCATTTGCGAAGCGCGAGGGCGGCCTCTGAAAGATCAGTAGCGGAAATGCCGATGGCATCGAACCCGAGATCATGCGCCCAACCGCGGATATCCTCGGCCAGTGCATGCAAGGCTGCATCCGATAATGCTTTCATCACGTTATGATATCCCGATGCGCACCCCGCAATCCCCTCTTTGTACCGTCGACCAGGTCCGATCACTGGAGCAGGGGGAGATTGCTTCGGGAAGATCTGGCCAGGTGTTGATGGAGAGCGCCGGACGTGCGGCATTTCGGGTGCTGCGTCAAAGATGGCCCCGAGCCCAATGCATCGCCGTCTACTGCGGCACAGGAAACAATGGCGGCGATGGCTATGTGCTTGCGCGGATCGCGAGCTCGTGCGGCCTGTCTGTCAGGTTGGTGTCACTGGGGACCGCAACGACGCCTGAGGCGAGATTGGCCGAACAGGAGGCCTTGTCCGTCGGGCTCATCCCCGAGTCCCACTCCCAAACCATACTCCAGGAGACCGAGGTCGTGGTCGATGCGTTGCTTGGTATTGGGGTATCAGGCAACTTGCGCGAACCGCTCGCCTCGATTGTGGACGATATCAATCAATATGGCGGCGCTTGCCTCGCCCTGGATATCCCCTCGGGTCTGAATGCCGACACCGGTGCCCCATTGGGAAGTGCGGTGAGCGCAGACGTGACGGTGACTTTTATCCGCAACAAACCTGGCCTGGTTACCGGTCGGGGAGTTGACTACGCGGGCGAAGTTGTAATCGAGGATTTGCGGGTATCGGAGGAGTCAAGCGCACGAGTCAGGGCGTTACAGCCTTGGGGTTTTCGGATTTCTGAATCCTGGGTCCGGCAGGTCCTGCCGGTTAGGCCGAATAGCGCGCACAAAGGCGTTGCAGGACGCCTGTTGGTCGTAGGCGGAGGCCCGGGCATGGCGGGGGCCCCGGTGCTGGCAGGGTGTGCTGCTCTGCGTATGGGGTCAGGGCGCGTCAGTATTGCCTGTCATCCTGATAGCCGCAGTGCGGCCGCCGCACTTTGTCCTGAATTAATGGTCAATGGGGTAACCGATCCAAACGAGTTGACCGCGCTTCTTGAGGGTGTTGATGCTGTCGTGGTTGGTCCTGGACTTGGGCAGACGGTTTGGGCCAGCGAGATGTATTCTGTTTGCAGGGACGCCGAGTTACCCAAGGTCGTCGACGCCGACGGCCTTAACCTGCTGGCACAGAGTCCGACAAGACTAAACGGGTCACTGTTGACACCGCACCCAGGCGAGGCCGGGCGACTTGCTGGCTTAACTACCAAGGAGGTGCAGGGGACACGGCCAATGATCGTCGAGCACCTGGCATCGAAATTTGACGCCACGTGTGTCCTTAAGGGGTCGGGGACGTTGGTAGCAAAGGGCGATCATCCTGTCATGGCCTGTGATCGCGGTCATTCCGGGATGGCCACGCCCGGTATGGGCGATGTGTTGAGTGGTGTCATCGGCGCATTGCGGGTGCAGGGCGTTTCAGACTACGAGGCTGCAGGTGCTGGAGTGTGGCTGCATGCGGTCGCGGCAGAGCGGGCAGGGGCGGCAGCCGGAGCGTTTGGAATGGCTGCGAGTGATCTCAATCCTTATCTTAGAGAACTGCGGTCAGAACTGTCCGTAGGCGGATAACGATATGGAGGGTAACCATGTGCTCAAGGACGCTCGGGAGACTCACGCATTGGGTAAATCCTTCGGCGCTGAATTGGGCGCGCCGGTGGTCATCTACCTCGAGGGGGACTTGGGCGCCGGGAAGACTTCGTTCGCGCAGGGGTTGATCGATGGGCTCGGGTGTGATGCGGCAGTCGTCAGTCCGACCTACACCCTGGTCGAGGAATACATGACTGACCGGGGACGGGTTCATCACCTGGATCTCTACCGGATTGCAGGACCGGAAGAGGTGGAAAGCCTTGGGCTGCGGGATCGATGTGGTCCCTCGGATATAGTTTTGATTGAGTGGCCGGACCGAGGCGGGCATGCGCTGCCGCTGCCCAATTGGAGAGTGTCGTTAGCCTATCGGGATACGGGCCGAGCGGTCTGTATTCTCAAAATCTGAGGATGAGCGGGGTCTGCAAATGGCTAGGGCCGGCGGTCGTCACCAGTTTGCTTGCCGCCTTGGCCGCATGGCCGCAACCGGTTTATTCCCAGACCGAAGTCACAGATAGCCGGTTCTGGCATGGACCCGAAAGAACCCGGCTGGTCCTCGAACTCAGCACGGCGGCGACCTATCGTGTCTTTTCCCTGGATAACCCAAAGAGAATCGTCATTGATCTCGATGAGGGGCGGCTGAGACAGGGATTTGACTTCACGACCAGCGAGGGAGGTTCGGTCGCGGGTGTCCGAACCGGTCGACCCGATCCAGAAACGTTCCGGATCGTTTTAGACCTGCGACACGCAGTGACCTTTCGCGCATTTCTGTTGGATCCGAGTGATGCCTATCCCCATCGCCTTGTCGTCGACTTGATTCACGAGGCAACAGCAGAGCAGGGTGTTTCTTCTTCATTGGAGTTGCGGGAAGAAGATTACCTGGTCGTGATCGACCCCGGACACGGGGGTGAGGATCCCGGTGCGGTTGGCGGGACCGGGGCTTATGAGAAAAACGTGGCGTTGAGTATTGCACGCCGGCTGAAGCGAATTGTTAATTGGGACGGGCGCATGAGGGCGATCCTAACCCGCACCGACGATTATTATGTGAGCCTGCGCAAGCGAGTCACATTTGCAATGACCCGCAGAGCCGATGTGTTTTTGTCAGTTCATGCGGATGCAGCGCGACGCAAGACCGCGCAGGGCGCGTCTGTGTACATTTTATCGACTGACGGCGCCAGCAGCGAGATGGGTAAGTGGCTGGCGCAACGGGAGAACGCGGCCGATCTCGCAGGCGGGGTCGACATTGGACAACAGGATCCCGTTCTGCAGCGAACCTTGCTGGATATGGGACTCGATTGGAAGATCCGGGAGAGTCATGAACTGGGTCGGGCGTTGCTCGGCGCCCTCAATGAGGTCGGAGCACTCCATAGCCGCGAGGTGGGTCGGGCGGGCTTTGCGGTTCTTAAGGCAGTAGACATCCCGGCAGTATTGATCGAGACCGGATTTATGACCAATCCGGTTGAGGAGAAGGATCTGCAGCAGGAACTCACCCAGGAGCGCATCGCCGGAGCGATCTTTCGTGGCCTGTCGAGGTACTGCGATGCTGATGAGCGCTGCCCCCGAAGAACACGGGAAGAAAATACGTATGTGGTGGCGCCCGGAGATTCGCTAAGACTGATAGCTGCCCGACTGGGAGTAAGCGTGTCTGACCTGAGGAGAGAAAATACGCTCCAGTCCGGAACGCTTCAGATTGGGCAAAAGCTTAAGGTTCCCCTGTGAACCCAAAGAACGTGAATGTGGCCGCCGCGCCCAATCTGCCCGTGATCTTTCTTGCGGGGACGACGGCGTGTGGTAAAACCGATCTGGCGCTCAGGTTAGCCAGGGAATTCCCGTTCGACCTCGTGAGCGTCGACTCGGGGCAGGTTTATCGGGGGATGGATATCGGCACGGCCAAACCGGCTCCAGCTGTGCTCGAGAAGACGCCCCACGGTCTGATCGATATCCGCGATGTCGAGGAACCCTATTCGGCTGCCGACTTTCGGACGGATGCCCAACGGCTGATCTCAGACAGTCGTAGACGCGGTCGTATTCCGCTCTGTGTTGGAGGCACGCTGTTTTATTTCTCTGCATTGTTTTACGGTTTGTCGGACTTGCCCCCTGCAGACGCGCTGTTGCGAGCGACTCTGGAGGAGGAGGCGAGGGCAGTCGGCTGGCCGGGTTTGTATGAGCGGCTTCACAGGTTGGCGCCGGACGCTGCCCGGCACATCGCGCCGGAGGATCGGCAACGGATCCTGAGGGCGCTGGAGATTCACATGCATTCCGGTAGTGTCGGTGAAGAGACTGCGCGTATTGGCGGACTGGCCGGCAGCAATGTGAGGGTATTGAAGTTGTGTCTATTTCTCTCGAACAGGGCTGTGTTGCATGAAAGGATCTCACAGCGCTTCAAGTCGATGCTTGGGCAAGGGTTTCTGGAGGAGGTCGAAGGCCTTAAATCGGCGTTTCCCAAAGCCCGGCAGACTCCAGCAATGCGCAGCGTGGGGTATCAGCAGGCCTGGAGGTTCCTTCAGGGTGAGACCAGTCGCCGGCAGTTTGAAGAAGATGTCCAAACAGCCACCCGCCGCCTGGCAAAACGGCAACTTACCTGGCTGCGGAATGAGCCGGGTTGGATCTGGTTTGATGCGCTCAATCCGCGTGTGTTCGAAGGGATATCCCGGTTTCTTGACGCGGCCGGCTGCCGGTAGGCTCCGTTCAGACTTGAAATATCACTCATGGAGCCTTACATTGGATGCGTGATTGAAAAACCAGATTTGGTATCAGGTCACAACGACAATAACATTATTACGTATTGTGCATGGGCGCCGCGTAACTCCAGACATCGGCACCAGCTTTTGTCTTTCGGGTCACTCCGTACAGGATTCTGTTTCCGTTGAGTCCGGGTCGCGTCTACTTTTGCACCATTTTCAGACAGGAGCTTGCTTATGAACCAGCAAAAAGGTGCCGCCCTTCAGGATCCTTTTCTTAATATTCTTCGCAAAGAAAGAATCCCGGTCTCCATTTACCTGGTCAATGGTATCAAGTTGCAGGGCCAGGTTGAGTCATTTGACCCTTTTGTTGTTCTGTTGCGAAACAGCGTCAGTCAGTTGATCTACAAACATGCTATTTCAACTATTGTGCCATCCCGCGCGGTGCGCATTCCCCACGGCAGTGACGAGGCCGATGAGGAGGGCTTGGGCACTCCAGCAGACGGGTAGCATTTTCAGATGAGTCCTGAGATCGGCGGTTTGTCTCAGCGAGCACGCTTTTGACAAGTCCCAACGACATATCCTCTCATCTCGATCAGCCGGAACGTGCTGTCCTGGTACACCAAAGCCTTAACGGCCGTGTCGTTGATGACCACTTTGATGAGTTGAGGGGTCTGGCGGAGTCTGCCGGCGGCCACGTCGTGACCTGTATTGGCGCCACGAGGCGGGCCCCAGAAGCGGGAACTTATGTTGGGCGTGGGAAAGCGCAGGAGATCGCAGAAGCTGTCTCAACGCACTGCGCAGACCTCGTTATTGTGGATCAACCGATCTCTCCTGTTCAGGAGCGCAATCTTGAAAAAATAGTTTGCTGTCGGGTGATCGACCGGACACGATTGATTTTGGATATCTTCGCCCTGCGGGCCCGGACCCACGAGGGTAAGCTCCAAGTTGAACTGGCACAATTGCGGCACCTCTCAACCCGGTTGGTCAGAGGATGGACACACCTTGAGCGGCAACGAGGCGGTATTGGCTTGAGAGGGCCTGGGGAAACACAACTGGAAACAGATCGCCGGCTCCTGGGTGCTCGGATCCGACACTTGCAAAGCCGGCTCGCCAAAGTGGGTCTGCAGCGAGGGCTTCGGCGGAACCGACGAAGTCGCGAGCGTGTGCCCACAGTTGCTATTGTGGGCTACACAAACGCTGGAAAATCTTCGTTGTTCAATGAGCTCGTGGACGCCAACAGTTATAGCGCGGACCAGCTTTTCGCGACGTTGGATCCGACAATGCGCAGACTAGAGTTGCCAGGTTATGGCCCAGTCGTTTTATCGGACACCGTGGGGTTTATTAAAGGGCTGCCACACGCCCTCGTCCAGGCGTTTCGTTCAACGCTAGAAGAGGTCAGTTCTGCCGATCTACTCTTGCGGGTGGCCGATGACGCCCAGCCTGACGTGCGGGAGCAGGAGTCGGAAGTCGACAATGTCCTGGAAGAGATTGGGGCCTTGCAGATTCCGGCCATGATCGTGCGAAATAAATGTGATCTCAGTGGCAGAGCGGCTGGAGTCGTGGATTCCTCTCTCGGGGAGAAATCTGCAATTCGAGTGTCTGCGCACACCGGGGAAGGCCTAGACGTGCTGCGAAATCAGCTGGCTATGCGGCTGGCGAGGACGAGGCAGCCCTGCGTCTTAAAACTTCCGGCGTCTCAAGGTCGTCTGCGGGCCCGAATTTACGAACTCACAGCGGTTGATGACGAGTCGATCACCGAACGAGGGGAAATACTGATTCAGGTCAGCGCAGAACCAGCGACGATTGGGCAGATAGAGAAGGATCCGGACTTTGATCAGAGTTACTGGGTCGAATGCGGACGGAGACCGGTTGACACGTCAGCCTGTGTGAAGGAAGTCTCAACAAGAAACCCCGCGTACCCATGATAAAATATCGTTCCAGCTCGGGTTGCTAGGTGCAGTTCCGGCGCCGTTATGAATTTACTTTTTTAAGAGGACACTAAAACATGCCGTGGAATCAGCCAGGATCCAACGATCGCGATCCCTGGGGGCAGGGTAACGGCCAAAACGGGCCGCCGGATCTCGATGAGGTTATCCGAGATTTTCAGAAAAAGTTTGGGGGCCTGTTCGGTGGTGGCGGCTCCGGCCGCAAGGGCGGGGGTAAATTACCCTCGTTCAGTTCAAGAGCAATTGGGCCCATCGCCGTCGTTCTGGCGGGACTGTGGCTCGCGACCGGTTTTTATGTGGTCGAACAAGGACAACAGGCCGTTGAAATGCGTTTTGGCGCCTACAAGACCATCAAGGAAGCCGGTCTGAGGTGGCGTATGCCGTATCCCGTCGAGACTGTGGAAATAGTCAATGTTCAGCAGATCAGAACTGTCGAGGTAGGCTACCGAACCAACACCCGATCAAATCAGCTTGCGGGTGTGCCCCGGGAGGCGCTGATGCTGACCGCGGATGAGAATATCATCGATATTCACTTTGCGGTTCAGTATGACATCAAAGATCCGAGAGAGTTGCTCTTCAATGTCGCCGAATCACAGGAACTCGTGGTTCGAGGCGCTACTGAGAGTGCGGTAAGAGAAATCGTTGGCCGGAACTCAATGGACTTCGCGATCACG
Source organism: Pseudomonadota bacterium (assembly GCA_016845525.1). GTDB lineage: Bacteria > Pseudomonadota > Gammaproteobacteria > Arenicellales > UBA868 > UBA868. The sequence continues at coordinate 47,196 of JAERSQ010000156.1, read as the reverse complement.
GGTGGTCGGGCGGAAATTGCCCAGGAAACGAAGGTGCTTCTTCAGCAGATTCTTGATCGGTACGATACCGGCATCAACATTAAGGCGGTCGAGATGCAGAATGCTCAGCCGCCCGCGGAAGTCAAAGCCGCGTTTGACGACGCCGTGAAGGCCCGAGAGGATGAAGAACGCCTCAAGAATGAAGCTCAGGCGTATCAAAACGACATCATCCCCCGGGCAAGGGGCGCTGCAGCGAGGTTAGAGCAGGAAGCCGCCGCCTATCAGGCGACCGTCGTAGCGGCTGCGCGGGGCCAAGCATCTCGATTTATCCAGGTGCTCGACGAGTACGCGAAAGCGCCCGGCATCACGCGTGACCGACTCTACATAGACGCGCTTGAGGAGGTGTATGGAAACTCCACGAAGCTCCTCATCGATCAAAGCAGCGGATCCAACAACGTTATGTATTTACCTCTGGACCAGTTGATTCGGCAACGTAGTGCGGGTGGATCGATCTCCCAGTTGGATGAGACGTCGACTGGCGCAGGCTTTGGCGGAACGTTTGCCGGCACAGATAATAATTCGCGGCAAGAGCGTTCTAGCCGCCTCAGGAGTCTGACGCAATGAGCGGTAAGAGCATGATGTGGGTGATCCTGGCGGTGATCCTGGTTTCAGTGGGCTCCTCAGCGGTCTATTACGTTGACGAGCGAGAGAAAGCGATCGTCTTCCAGTTCGGCGAGATCGTGCGGTCGAATGACGAACCCGGGCTTCATTTCAAGGCGCCCCTGATTAACAACGTGCAGTACTTCGACGCGCGAGTACAAACGATGGATTCTGATCCAGAACTGTACCTCACCCGAGAAAAGAAGAATCTCGTGGTGGACTCGTTCGTAAAGTGGAGAATCACGAACGCCGCTGACTACTACACCAGACTGGGTGGACTGGCCAGTAATGCACGTAATCGGCTTGCTCAAAGAGTTAATGATGCATTACGGCGGGAGTTCGGTAACCGCTCGGTGCAGCAAGTTATATCGGGAGACCGCGTCGAGATCATGGACGTCGTGCGCCAAACGACAAACGAGGAGACGGCATCTTTAGGTATCGAGGTATTGGATGTCCGCCTGAAAAGGGTTGATCTTGATCCAGATATCAGCGAGCGCGTTTATCAACGAATGGAAGCCGAGCGTTCTCGGGTGGCGAAAGACCTTAGAGCGAGAGGCGCCGAAGCGGCCGAACGAATCCGAGCCGATGCGGATCGCGAGCGGGCGATTATCCTGGCAGAGGCCGAACAAAAGGCGCAGGAGGTCAAAGGTCAAGGGGATGCCGAAGCGACAGCGATTTACGCCGACGCGTTTGATCGGGATCGCGAGTTCTATCGGATGTACCGCAGCCTGAACGCTTATCGTAATACGTTTGCTACTCCGGATAATCTGCTCGTGATCGAGCCTGACTCGGAGTTCTTCCGATATTTCAACCAGGCGTCGCCGGCGCCCGTCGAGTCCGCAGATTAGTCGTACTCCGTGGAATGGCGGGACCTTTTTGTGGCTGTGTCCCTGGTATTGATATTGGAGGGCTTGATCCCGTTTGCGGCCCCGTCGAGGTACCGGCGATTGGTCGAGACTCTCGGGGCCATCAGCGAGACCCATCTGCGGTGGGGCGGATTGATCATGATGATCGCCGGTCTCTTGCTCTTGTACCTGATCCGGCATTAAGGGATTTGGCGCCGGTCGATTGGACCCGAGGGCACGACTGGCTTCTGAAACAACCGTTCTTCACAGGCTGAATAGATGTCCAAGAATGTAGTGGTGCTGGGTATCCAGTGGGGAGACGAGGGCAAGGGTAAGATCGTTGATCTCCTGACGGACCGCTGCAAAGCGGTTGTCAGATTCCAGGGCGGGCATAACGCGGGCCACACCCTGGTGATTGATGGAGAGAAGACGGTGTTGCATCTGGTACCGTCGGGCATCTTACGACCTGATGTGCAGTGCATGATCGGGAATGGCGTGGTCGTCGCTCCCGATGCCCTGATCAGAGAGCTCGAGGCGCTGGAACAAGCGGGTGAAACACCTCGTACCCGTCTGACCATCAGCCCGGCGTGCCCGGTCATTCTTCCCAGTCACGTCGCACTTGATCAGGCCAGAGAACAGGCGCGGGGCAAAAAAGCGATTGGGACAACCGGTCGGGGGATCGGGCCCGCCTACGAAGATAAGGCGGCCCGTCGAGGCATCCGCATAGGCGAACTCCTGGACGTCAAGACCTGCAGGGAACAGGTGCGCGAGCTGCTGGACTACCACAATTTCTTGCTTGAAAAGCGCTTCGACCAACAAGCTGTCGAGCCCGCATTGGTATTTGATGCGCTCGACCGATGGGCCGACGTGCTTCATCCGATGATCGGAGATGTTGCGCATGCCATGGCGTCGGTCTCCCGTTCTTCCGGCAACATTTTGTTCGAAGGCGCCCAGGGTACGTTACTGGACATTGACCAGGGAACCTATCCGTATGTCACCTCTTCCAATACCACAGCGGGCGCCGCAGCCTGCGGCAGCGGCGTAGGCCCCCTGATACTGGATGAGGTGGTGGGGGTCGTGAAGGCGTACACGACCCGGGTAGGGGGAGGACCGTTTCCGACAGAGCTTCACGACGACACCGGTGCCCGGTTGGCGGATCGGGGTCATGAGTTCGGCGCGACGACAGGGCGCCCGCGCCGGTGCGGCTGGTTTGATGCGGTCCTGTCGCGAAGAGCCTGCGAGTTGAATAGTGTGAGCGCACTGTGTGTGACAAAGCTTGATGTTCTGGACGGGCTCTCTGAACTGGCGATCTGCGTTGGGTATCGACTGGGCGGAAAAACGGTCGATCAACTCCCCTGGGATGCGAGAGTGCTTGAAGACGTTGAACCGGTTTATGAGTCCTTACCAGGTTGGCAGCAGGCTACTGAAGGGATAAAGACCGTCGAAGACCTGCCGGATAACGCGAGGCATTACCTCGATCGGCTGTCAGAGTTGCTCGAGGTATCGGTTGATATTATCTCGACGGGGCCAGATCGAAACGCGACGATGGTTTTGCGAGATCCCTTTGCGTCGTAGACTGAGTCGGACCACCGCTATCGGCCCTAAGCCGTGATGGGGATCTTGGGAGCGGAAACAGATTCCCCTGGGACCAAACCGGTTGACTTGATCGACGGGGGCTCGATCAACATGAATGATTGAATGATATTGATGGTACCGAGGAGAGGACTTGAACCTCCACGGGGTTACCCCCACTAGCACCTGAAGCTAGCGCGTCTACCAATTCCGCCACCTCGGCAAAGAGCGTCACCTGTCGAGTCGCTATAGGCCTGACAGGGGCGCGAACCTTAACGATTGAGCCCAAAGTTGTCAATTGCAGGCAGAAGGCAGTTGCGGTTCCAGATCCCGAATGAATGAACTAACGCCAAGCATCCCCACACCGCAATGAAGCAGTCGACGCCAAGCGCCGATGCGTTTCGGGAGCGCCTGCTCCATCAGCATCAGATTGAAACAGAATGGCCGATCGAAGTCGAAGCCGAACTGGCGCAGTTGAGTGAGAATGCGGTTAGCGAGACAAACAAATCAGTCATTGACCTGACTCACCTTCCTTTCGTCACCATTGATGGCGAGAATGCGAAGGATTTTGATGACGCCGTTTTTTGCGAACAGGTCGGAGACGGGTTTTGCCTGGACGTGGCGATCGCAGATGTTGCACGATGGGTAGCACCGGGCGGATCGCTTGACGGTGCCGCGCGGGAGCGGGGTAATTCGGTCTACCTCCCGGGTCAGGTGGTGCCGATGCTCCCGGAACTGCTATCAAACAACTTGTGCTCACTAAGAGCAGGGCAACTGAGAGACGTTTTTGTCTGTAGGCTCCAAATTGACCACCAAGGCCAAATTACCGGGTACGATTTTATCGAGGCCCAGATAATTTCTGCGGGCCGCCTTACCTATGAGGCGGCATCCGAGTTTCTCGCGAAAGGGATGAAGGGGACGCAAAGGTTCGCACCAGAGATTGAGCAAAGTCTTTTGGCGCTTTGGACGGTCAGCAAGAGACTTTTTGCCCATCGGATAGGCGAGGGGAGTCTGCACCTCGTTTTTCCGGAGACCGTCGCTCCCCTGAACCACGATGGCTTCATCGAGGACATTGCCTCAAGGCCGCGGCTGGCGGCGGCCTCCCTTATCGAGGAATGTATGCTGGCGGCCAATGTTTGTGCGGCGCAAAGGCTGGACGAGTGGTTCGGTGAAGCGATCTATCGTTGTCATGAGGCCCCTGAGCCGGAGTCCTTGAGAGCGTTAAAGGATATTCTTGGGCTTTATGGGGTAAAAATGCGGCCGGGCCGCGAGCCGACAGGGCGTATGCTCACTCGCGCGCTCGAATCGGTTGAAGCGTCCAGCGCAGTCCGAGAGTCCCTGCAGATGCTGGTGTTACGATCATTGAAGCAGGCCTATTACTCGGCAGGAAAATGTGTGCATTTTGGTCTTGGGTTTCCGGCTTACACCCACTTCACGTCTCCCATTCGACGTTATCCCGATCTCATCGCCCACCGCATGCTTAAGGCGACACTCGGGTATCCGGCACGGGGAGCCGCGGCGCTGCAAGGGGCGGAACTGTCCGCCATTTCGGAGCACTGCTCTTACACCGAGAGAACAGCAGAAGTGGCTGAGCGTGAGATGATGGGCTGGCTCAAAGCTGAGTTCATTAGTCGAAGTATTGGAGACGTGTTTTCTGGTACCGTGAGCGGTGTGACCAGCTTTGGTGTTTTCGTCACTTTGGGCACGTTCCCCATCGATGGTCTGGTTCATATCTCTGATCTCGGTAAGGATTACTTCGAGTTTGATGAGCGATTTTTGACTCTCATTGGGCGGCGCTCGGGAAGACGAATCCGCCTGGGAGACCGGCTCGACGTCAAAGTCGCTGGGGTGGAGCTCGAAGAAGGCAAGGTCAATCTACTCCCTACGGTCATTTCGCCCCCACAAGGCAGGCTGAATCGATCGAGCAAGCGACCCAATACAAAAGCAAAAAGACGGTCGCCTAGGAAGACAACTGATCGGAGGCGTAGAACGCGATGAGCACACAGAGCCAATCCCTATGCGGTTTTCACGCGGTCGAGTCCGGATTGCGGGCTGACCCGGTTCGGGTTGCGGAAATCGTCCACGACGGCGCCAGAAAGGACCAGCGCGTTAATCAATTGTTGGCTCTCGCCAGAGCGCGGGGGGTGCGCGTCGTCAGAGGCGATACGTTGATGTTAGATCGGCTTGCCGGGGATGTTCGTCATCAGGGCATTCTCGGACTGCTCGCCAGGGCGCCGACTTTAGGACAGTCTGAACTGAACGAGTGGCTTTCCGGTGTAACGCAGCAGACTGTGGTCCTGCTTCTGGACGGGTTGGAGGATCCCAGAAACATCGGAGCCTGCATTCGAACGGGTGCAGCAGCGGGGGTGGAGGCGATCATCATGCCGTCCAACACCGGTGCGGGGCTTACGCCGGCCGCGATGCGTGTCGCCGAGGGTGGAGTCCATCATTTGAAAATCTTTGAGGTAGGAAACTGGGGTCAGATTCTTTTGAAGTTGAAGAAAACCGGTATCTGGTTGATTGGCACTGGCGAGGAGGGTCAGGATGTTGTTTTTGATTTTGATCTCTCTGGACCGGTGGCGCTCGTGGTCGGCTCGGAGTCAGCGGGTATGCGGCCGCTAACGCGTAAGCACTGCGATGCAACGGTACACATCCCGACGGTTGCGGGATTCTCGAGTCTGAACGTTTCCGTCGCCGCAGGCGTAATGTTGTTCGAAATGCTGCGCCAACGGCAATTGAAGGGACCGAACTGAGTAGGGATCCGGCAAGGGCGGGCCCTAAAAAACCGACATCAATTGGTTTTTGCGGTCCACTGACACAGGTCGGAGATAAGGCATCGCCTGCAATCCGGCGTGCGTGCGCGACAGGTATAGCGTCCATGAAGAATGAGCAAGTGGTGCGCATTTTTCAGATACGGGTTGGGCGTTGATCGAAGTAATCCCTTCTCTACCGCCAGGACGGTACGACCCTTGGCGAGACCGGTCCGGTTAGCAACCCGGTAGATATGGGTGTCGACCGCTATCGTCGGTTCTCCGAAAGCGGTGTTCAACACAACGTTCGCTGTCTTCCGGCCCACCCCGGGGAGACTTTCTAGAGCGGCCCGGTCATGAGGTACCCGACCCGAGTACTCATCCAACAGGATCGAACAGGTCTTGATGATATTCGCCGCTTTGGTATTGAACAGGCCAATAGTCCGGATGTACGGCCTAAGCCCTGAGACCCCGAGAGCGTGAATCGCTTTAGGCGTGCCGGCAGCGCGAAAAAGGGGCCGCGTGGCACGATTCACTGAAACGTCTGTTGCCTGAGCCGACAAAATAACGGCCACCAGCAGTTGGAACCGCGTCCGGTACTTCAGTTCGGTAACCGGCTCGGGAGTCGACTCTTGGAGTCGGGCGAAGATCTCAGTGCGCTGCGCCTGGTTCATTGGCCGCAGGGCTCACGTTGGGTTGCTCGCGCTTGGCGCGGACACGAGCGACACTCTCAGTTATGGATTCGCGTCGTGAGGGGCCGTCGGGCATATCCCGATCTTGCTTTTCGTTCCCCGATTTCTCCTGTCGGCGAAGATAGTTGGCACGGTGATGGTATGCGCGGTCGATCAGGGCGTCCTGGAAAGCAGGGGATTCTTTCTTTGTGAGTCGGACTGGGCGAATACAGTCGACCGGGCAGACGGGAAGACACAGTTCACATCCGGTGCAATCAGTTGTCGCAACGGTGTGCATGAGCTTTCCTGCACCAATGATGGCATCAACAGGGCACGCCTTGATGCAAAGCGTACACCCAATGCATTCGGATTCAGCAATGACGACCGCCTCGGGAAGCGTAACTGAGTCGAAGTCGGGGTCCAACTTGTCATATGCCTCGCCCGTTGCGCAGTTCAACTCCATAAGAACCCGCGAACCCCCAGGGTCGCACCGGTTCGCGTGGCATCGCCCACGGACGACGGCTTCGGCAAACTCGCGACACGACGGGTAACCACAACGTTGACATTGAAGCTGGGGCAACAGCGCGTCGACTCCAGAAACCAACTGGGCGACAGAATCGTTCACAGCGTCGCCCGCAATACTTGAGCGAAGCGCGCGAGGTCTTCTTCAGTATTGTAAAGGTAGGGTGTCACGCGGAGCGCGTTACCCCGAATGCCGACATAAACGTTTTCAGTGCGAAAATGCTCAGCCAATCCTGGTGGAGGCCCGCCGGGGAAGCGAACTCCCACAAAATGGGGCGCGCGGAATTTGGAATCAATTACCTCGAGGCCGAGCGTCTTAGCGCTGTTCGCGATGGTGTGGGTTCGTTGAGCGAGTTCGGTTTCGATAGCCGGGATACCCCACTCAACAATCTGAGTCAGAGCACGAAGTAACGCTGGCAAAAGGGCGAAATTGGCAACCTCCCCCACATCATAGCGACAGGCGCCGGGTTCAAATTCGGTGCGGTAACGGATGTCGCTGAAGTCCGCGGCATTCTTTCGGGAAAAAATGGGAAGCTCAAGTGGCTCTCCCCGCTGGTGACGAGGATCAACGTAGAGCAACCCGGTTGAATAGGGTCCCAACAGCCATTTGTAGGCCGCGGCAACCGCAAAATCAGGCCGGATCTGATCCAGATTAAAACGCATGGCGCCGAGGCTTTGCGTGAGATCGACGACGAGCGCGCCTCTCAGTTCATCAAGGCGGTGCCGCACCTGCCGCAGGTCCACGAGAGTGCCATCCGACCAGTGACAGTGGGGCAGCGCAGCGATCGCCGTTTTACTGTCCAGGGCCTCCAACACGTTGCTCGTCCAGTCCCCGTTCAGTGGGCGGGGCACGGTCCGAATAGTTGCGGCCGAGCGTTCCGCCAGGCGTTCCCAGATATAGAAATTGGAAGGATACTGTTCGGCCAGAACAACAATATTATCCCCCGGTTGCACCGGCAGATTTCTCGCTGCGGTCGCAAGTCCATAGCTGGCTGAAGGGACGATAGCGATATCGCTTGGCGCACTTCCCAGAAGTGACGAAGCCATTTGTCGAACTTCGCCGGCAGTAGAAAAGAAGTCGCTCGGCCGAATTTCCCAGGGCCGGCTCTTACGCTCGATGCCTTGCTTGCCCGCCTCTACCGTGGATTTCAGCAGCGGCGAGATATAGGCGCAGTTGAGGTAACAGACCTCCTCCGGGATATCAAACAAATCCCGCTGCGGTGCTAAGGAGCGTGTCCCGTTCAACGAAAGGTGACGCGTTTTCTCAGCGCACGCGCATTCCGGGTTCGGCACCGGTGTCGGGAGAGAGTAGAAAAATCCCGCCAGCGTCGTCCGTACCGGAAGCCGCAAGAATCATCCCGTTTGAGACACCAAAACGCATTTTTCGCGGCGCGAGATTCGCCACCATGACGACCTGTCGACCGACAAGCGTTTTTGGATCGTAGGCGCTTTTTATCCCGGCGAAGACTTCCCGGGTTTCACCCCCGAGATCCAAAGTCAGCTTCAACAGTTTGTCTGCCCCTTCCACGGTCTCAGCCGTCTGAATCCTGACGACACGAAGGTCCACTTTGGAGAATTCATCAATGCTTATCTCCGAGGACAAAGGGTCATCATGCAGGTGCTTTCCTGCAGAAGGGCGGGTGGGTTCATCGAACATAAGTTGTGTTTCCTCCATCATTGCCTGCGCCCGATCGGGATCGATTCGGTCTAAAAGACGCGAGAATGGGCCAATCGGGTGATTCAATAGCGGCTGTTTGATGCACCGCAACGCGTCTGCCGATGCGATCGGGTGGCGCAGAAATTCTGCACTACGCTCAGCGAGGTCCGGAACCACGGGCGCAAGCCAGGTGATCAACATGCGGAAGAGGTTCAGACCCTGGGTGCAGACGGCCTGCAATTCGTCTCGCTGATCCGGATCTTTAGCGATGATCCACGGTTTGTGATCGTTGATGTACTGGTTGGCCAGATCGGCCAATGCCATGATCTCGCGGATGGCTCTACTGTACTCGCGGTTTTCGAAATGCTGGCAAATGACTTCATGCTGCTCCTGAAAGCGTGCATCCAGTGACAGGTCTGGCAGCGCCCCAGATAACTGACCTTCGAAATGTTTTTCAATAAATCCCGAACAACGGCTGGCGATATTGACGACTTTGCCGACCAAGTCTGCGTTGACACGGGTAACAAAATCCTCCACGTTGAAATCCAGATCCTCCACACGATTGTTGAGCTTTGCAGCGAAGTAGTAGCGTAGGTAATCCGGGTCCAGATGATCCAGATAGGTGCGCGCTGTGATGAACGTCCCACGTGACTTGGACATCTTTTGGCCGTTGATCGTCAGAAACCCATGGGTGAAAACTGCAGTGGGGGTACGGAAGCCGGCACCATACAGCATGGCAGGCCAAAAGAGGGTGTGAAAATAAAGTATGTCCTTGCCCACAAAATGATAGAGCTCGGCTGACGCGTCCGCCGCCCAGAAGGTATCGAAGTCGACTCCGTTGGAATTACAGAAATTTCGGAAACTCGCCATGTAGCCAATTGGGGCATCCAGCCAGACATAGAAGTACTTGCCCGGTGCGTCAGGGATTTCGAATCCGAAATAGGGCGCATCACGTGATATGTCCCAATCTTGAAGGCCCGCGTCGAACCACTCGGTCAATTTGTTGACGACCTCGGTTTGCAGCCGACCAGATCCAGTCCATTCACGCAGCATCGGCTCGAAATCAGATAGGCGGACGAAGTAATGTTCCGAGTCCCGTAAGACCGGCGTTGCGCCTGAGATGACAGACACAGCGTCGGCGAGATCAGTTGGGGCGTAAGTCGCCCCGCAGACCTCGCAGTTATCCCCGTTCTGCTCCGTTGCCCCGCAGCGGGGGCAGGTTCCCCGAATAAAACGATCCGGCAAGAACATCTCCTCGGTCGGGTCATAGGCTTGGGTAATGGTGCGGACTTCTATATGACCCTTTTCCTTCAGTCTGTTGAAGATGAATTCCGAAAAATCGCGGTTCTCTGGAGAATGGGTTGTGTAGTAGTGATCAAAAGCGATATTGAAGCCGGCAAAATCTCTTCGATGTTCATCGCCGACTTGCTGTATCAGCGCTTCGGGTGTGATGCCGTCGGCACGGGCCTTGAGCATGATCGGTGTCCCGTGTGTATCTTCTGCGCAGACGTAGTACGCCTCGTGGCCATTCAGCCGTTGAAACCGAGTCCAGATGTCAGTCTGGATGTACTCCACCAGATGTCCCAGATGAATGGGTCCGTTGGCGTACGGTAGGGCACTGGTCGCGAGGATCTTGCGCGGAGCGGCAGTCATGCGGTTGTTTCCGGAGAGAGGATCAGCTTTTCGATGCCGGCGGCGCCTGTTTAAGCGCGCAATTGGGCATCGCGACTTGCGGGTAAAGTATAGCCGAACGGGGCTCTGTCAGGGCCTGGTGTGGTAGCATCACGGCCCCTTGATTCAGGACTTGGGACAATTCTTCGCTCCTTTGCTCCAAGTCAAACATTCGAGATGATGACACCGATGACAGACAGTTCCGACGAGAAAATAAAAAGCGTTGTAGCCTCCATAGCAGACCCCCACACTGGCGCCACGTTGGGCGATGGCAAAAGCATCGGCGAAGTGAGCGTCACGCCCTCGGGGGTAGAGCTCACCGTGTCGCTCGGATATCCTGCAAGCGGCTGGCATGACGAGTTGCGCGGTTTAGTCCGCAGCGCGGTAGCAGGCGCGGGGCACTCGGGTGAAGTACAGGTGACCATTGAGACCAAGGTGGTCGCGCATGAGGTGCAAAAGGGCGTAACGCCAATCAAGGGCGTCAAGAACATCATCGCGGTTGCCTCGGGCAAGGGCGGTGTGGGCAAATCAACCGTGTCTTCGAACCTTGCGCTCGCCTTGGCGGCGGAAGGGGCCGCTGCAGGCATTCTTGATGCGGATATCTACGGTCCGAGCCAGCCCCGGATGCTGGGAATCAGCGGCCGACCGCAGTCCAGCGACGGCAAGACGCTGGAACCGATGATCAGTTACCAACTCCAGGCGATGTCCATCGGATTCCTGATCGACGATGACACCCCCATGATATGGCGGGGCCCGATGGTGACCCAGGCGCTGGAGCAGTTGCTCAACGATACCCAATGGCGTGACCTCGACTACCTCGTGATCGACCTCCCGCCGGGGACCGGTGATACCCAGCTCACGTTGGCGCAAAAAGTCCCGGTTTCGGGTGCCGCGATCGTCACAACGCCCCAGGATATTGCCCTGTTGGACGCCAGAAAGGCGCTCAAGATGTTTGAAAAGGTAGAGATTCCAGTACTGGGTGTCATTGAAAACATGAGCACCCATGTCTGCAGCAAATGCGGGCATGAGGAAGCGATCTTCGGTACGGGCGGCGGAGAACGAATGGCATCCGAATACGGCGTCGACATTCTCGGTGGCATTCCCCTCGATATCCGGATTCGCGAAGACGCTGACGGAGGACGCCCCACCGTGGTGGCGGATCCGGATGGGGCGGTCGCTGCGAACTATCGGGTCATCGCCCGCCAGGTCGCAGGGCGGCTCGCAGCCCGAAAGAGGAACTACAGCGAGGTGTTCCCCTCGATCGTGGTTCAGAACACCTGATTACCAGAAACCATGACAATCAAGTCAGATCGGTGGATAAGGGAGATGGCCAGGCAAGGGATGATTGATCCCTATGAGCCCGAGCAGGTGTCAGCTGTGGCGGGTCAAAAGGTCGTGTCGTACGGGACGTCAAGTTATGGCTACGACATCCGCTGTTCGAGCGAGTTCAAGATATTCACCAACATCAACTCTGCAATTGTCGATCCCAAAGCTTTTGATGAGAGTAGTTTTGTTGACTTTGAGGGGTCATGCTGCATTATCCCGCCCAATTCATTCGCTCTCGCTAGAACGGTGGAATATTTTCGGATCCCCAGAAACGTGCTGACTATCTGCCTAGGAAAATCAACCTATGCCCGGTGCGGTATCATTGTGAATGTCACCCCTTTCGAGCCCGAGTGGGAAGGCCACGTTACCTTGGAATTTTCGAACACCACGCCTCTTCCGGCCCGGGTATACGCAAATGAGGGTGTGGCGCAAGTTCTCTTTTTTGAATCCGACGAAGTCTGTGAAGTGTCCTACAAAGACCGTAAAGGCAAGTATCAGGGTCAAAGCGGCGTCACCCTGCCTCGGGCTTAGGTTGGACTTCGCCCTATTGGAGCCTGGTAATGGCCGGTAGTGTATTGGGAACCCTTTTTCGGGTGTCGACCTTTGGCGAGAGCCATGGACCGGCGTTGGGCTGCGTTATCGACGGCTGCCCGCCGGGGCTGTCGCTCTGTGAAGCAGATATCCAGGGAGACCTGGATCGTCGACGTCCCGGTCAATCCCGCTACACAACCCAACGGCGCGAATCGGATCAAGTAGAACTCCTCTCAGGCGTGTTCGAGGGGAGAACGACCGGGGCTCCGATAGGGCTCTTGATCCGAAATGAGGACCAGCGGCCGAGAGATTATGAAAAGATTCGGGCCCAATTTAGACCCGGTCACGCGGACTATACCTATCTTAAAAAATATGGATTGCGCGACTATCGGGGCAGCGGCCGTGCATCGGCCCGGGAGACCGCAGCCAGGGTGGCCGCCGGGGCAGTGGCACGCAAGTTTCTGCTAGACCGAGTCGGTATACGTATTCAGGGTTGCATGAGCCAGATCGGGAATGTTTCGGCAAAGACGATCGACTGGGCGGTGGTGCAGGACAACCCTTTTTTCTTTCCGGATGCAGGGCAGGTCGATGATATTGCGGCATTGATAGACGCGTTGCGTAAAGAGGGGGACTCTATTGGCGCGAAAGTAATCGTAATAGCGGACGGGGTACCTCCCGGAATCGGTGAGCCGGTGTTCGACCGGTTGGATGCAGACATCGCGCGGGCGATGATGTCGATCAATGCGGTTAAAGGAGTGGAAATTGGCTCCGGATTCGATAGCGTTCAACAACGGGGTAGTGAACATCGTGACGAGATGACACCGGAGGGTTTCTTAAGCAATAACGCGGGAGGAGTGCTGGGCGGCATTTCCAGCGGACAGCAGATCCACACCGCGTTGGCTCTTAAGCCGACATCGAGTATTCCCACCCCTGGAAGAACGGTCAACGTGCAGGGGGAGGCCGTCGAGGTCGTGACCACAGGCCGCCATGATCCTTGCGTCGGCATCCGGGCCGTTCCCATTGCCGAGGCCATGCTCGCGCTGGTGCTGATTGACCATTTTTTGCGACAGCAATCTCTCGGAGTTGAGGCGGCGGTCGGTCCAGCCATTCCGCCCGAGGTCTAAAACTTGGCTCCTAAGCGCTGACCTTAGAGCGGGCAGCGTCGGCTTGGTGTCGCGGGCCCGATGATGAAACAGAGCGCTCGTTGGGACCGTCGAGACTGCCGGCTTCGAGAGGAAGCAGTTCGATCACGGCGACTCCGACCTGCTCGAGAAAGTCGGCCGCGACAACATCCAACGCCTCGCAGTCTTTCTGGGCTCGTTTTATCCGCCCCAGGGCGTCGAGTGTCGGATACAACGTGACGGGATCATCTTTGGTTCTGCAGCCATTTTCCGCAAAGACTTCAGACGCGACCGATCGGCTCAATTCAAGGAATGCGGCGTTTGACGAGATGAATCGGTTCGGTTCTGACGCATTATGGTCAATGGGGAGCAGGACCTTGCCGAGTGTGCGCTCGAGCGAAACAAAGAGACTGTAGTAACTGGTCACTGAATGGTTTCCAACCGGTGCTGACTTCTCATTAGATAAAGATTACCACCGTCCTTGCGCAGGAGACAGTGGCACATAAACCCGCGCTTCCCCCCGTCGGACAGGCTGAATCGCTGTGTTAGAATCGCCCGCCCTCGAGGAGACACAGATGACTGGAAAAACCCTTTACGACAAACTCTGGGAACAGCACCTCGTGCGGGAGTCCGAGGATGGCACCGCCCTGATTTACATCGATTTGCAGCTCTTGCATGAGGTGACCTCGGCGCAGGCATTCGCGGGCCTGCGGGACGCGGCACGCAATCCACGTCGAAAGGCAGCAAATTTGGCTGTTGCAGACCACAACGTACCCACAACCGATCGCAGCGCCGGGATCGCTGATCCCATTGCAAGACTGCAGGTCGAGACACTGGACCGGAACTGCGAAGAGTTTGGGATTACGGAGTTTTCAATGGCAGATCCTCGGCAGGGCATTGTCCATGTCGTGGGACCTGAGCAAGGTGCGACCCAGCCGGGCATGACAATTGTCTGCGGAGATTCACATACCGCAACCCACGGCGCACTCGGCGCATTGGCATTCGGTATTGGAACCTCGGAAGTCGAGCATGTTCTCGCCACACAGTGCCTCGTTGCGCAAAAGATGAAGAATATGCGCATCAACCTGAATGGAACTTTGCCGGAGGGCATCTTTTCCAAAGATATGATCCTGGCCGTGATCGGACTGATCGGCACGTCTGGTGGAACCGGATACGCGATCGAATTCGCGGGCAGTGCAGTCAAGAGCGCGTCAATGGAGGCCAGAATGACTCTGTGCAATATGGCGATCGAGGCCGGTGCACGCTCAGGACTGGTGGGAGTGGATGAGGCGACGGTGGCGTATCTGAAAGATCGTCCCTACGCGCCGCAGGATGGCGCGTTCGACAGAGCGCAGAATTACTGGCTCGAGATGGTGACCGACACAGATGCAGAATTTGACAAGGAATATCACCTCGATGTGTCCTCGTTGCGGCCGCAGGTGACTTGGGGGACTTCTCCGGAAATGGTCGTCAGTGTCGACGACGCGATCCCCGATCCTGCTGACGCGCCTGATCAAACCCGGCGGGGAGACTGGACACGCGCACTGGAGTACATGAACTTGACGCCCGGAACGCGGATCGATGCTATTGCCCTCGACAAAGTCTTTATCGGCGCCTGCACCAACGGTCGGATTGAAGATCTGCGCGCAGCGGCCAAAGTGGCATCAGGCCGCAAAGTGGCTCAGAACATCAAACAAGCCCTGGTTGTACCGGGGTCGGGTCTCGTCAAAGTACAGGCCGAAGCCGAAGGTTTGGACAAGATCTTTACGGATGCAGGGTTTGAGTGGCGTGAACCGGGATGTTCGATGTGCCTCGCGATGAATGCAGACCGTCTTGAGCCGGGAGAGCGCTGCGCCGCGACATCCAACCGCAACTTCGAAGGGCGCCAGGGTTACGGTGGCCGAACGCATCTGGTATCACCGTCGATGGCCGCAGCAGCCGCGATCGCAGGACGGTTCGCCGATCCCAATCAGCTTTAAGAGGTTTCAGGATCATGGAGAAGTTTATAAATTACAGCAGTGTCGTGATTCCGATCGACAGAAGCAATGTGGATACCGACGCAATAATTCCTAAGCAGTTCCTGAAGTCCGTGGAAAAATCCGGATTTGGCGATAATCTTTTTGACGAATGGCGTTATCTGGATCAGGGAGAGCCAGGACAGGACTGCAGCGGCCGGCCTTTAAATTCGGATTTCGTACTGAACAAAAAGGCGTATCGAGAGGGCCGGATTCTGTTGGCGCGTGAGAATTTTGGTTGCGGGTCATCACGGGAGCACGCAGTCTGGGCGCTCCGGGACTTCGGGATCAGAACGGTCATTGCCGGGAGTTACGCCGATATATTCTTCAACAACTGCTTCAAAAATGGGGTGCTGCCGATCTCACTGCCAAGCGCAGACATAGAGGCTTTGTTCAGCCAGGACGGTGACTCAGGTCCGCTGTCCATGGAGATTGATCTGGAACGCCAGACGGCGACCGCTGAATCGGGACAGGTTTATCGTTTCGAGATGGACGCCTTCAAGAAGCAATGCCTACTGGAAGGTTTGGACGATATTGCGTTGACGCTTCAGCACGAAGGGGATATTGCGGCCTATGAAGAGCGGCGCATGAAAGAGGTCCCCTGGCTGTTTGAGGACATGCGGTCCTGAGATGGGTGCATCCGGTGATAGCAGGCGTTTCGCTTTTGCCGGCCAGGGTGAGCCGACAACACTATGACTGCAAAGCCTGAAATCGACGTTGCCGTCGTTGGGGTCACCGGGGCCGTGGGCGAAGTGATGCTTCGGATCCTCGAGGAAAGAAGTTTCCCCGTGCGGAAACTGTATGCACTGGCGAGCGAACGCTCTGCTGGCAGCACCATCATGTTCCGGGGCAAAGCGATCCGGGTTCAGAACCTCGCAACCTTTGATTTCTCGCAAGTCCAACTCGGATTGTTTTCAGCGGGAGGCAGCGTTTCCGCCGAGTACGCGCCCAAAGCGGTCGGGGCCGGATGCGTGGTGATTGACAACACCTCACATTTCAGAAGAGATCCGGAGGTGCCCCTGGTGGTGCCGGAGGTCAATCCTCACGCGCTTGAAGACCACCAGGGCCTGATCGCAAATCCAAATTGCTCCACGATCCAAATGGTCGTCGCGTTAAAGCCAATCTACGACAGAGTGGGAATTAGCCGAATCAATGTGGCGACCTATCAGGCCGTCTCTGGCGCAGGGCGGCGCGCCATTGAGGAACTTGCAGGACAGACCGCTTCTCTCCTAAACGGCAAGGGTGCGGTGTCCGAAGTGATGCCAAAGCAAATTGCCTTCAATGCGATTCCCCATATCGACAACTTTCAGGATAACGGCTACACCCGAGAAGAAATGAAGATGGTCTGGGAGACGCAAAAGATTTTCGAAGATGACACGATTGCGGTTAATCCCACCACGGTGCGGATCCCCGTGTTCTACGGTCATGCCGAAGCGGTACATATTGAGACCCGAGCGAAGATCACTGCCGATGAAGCCCGGGCAGCGCTGGTAGAAGCCGAGGGAGTATGTGTCGTCGACGAACGCAAGCCGGGAGGCTACCCGACGCCGGTTTCGGAGGCAGCCGATCAGGATCCGGTCTTCGTGGGGAGAATCCGCGAGGATATCTCGACAGAAAACGGGCTTTGCCTCTGGGTGGTGGCGGACAATATCCGCAAGGGGGCGGCCCTGAACAGCATTCAAATAGCAGAAGTCCTGTATCCCGGAGTTTGACACCGCTTACGACAGGGTTCGCCGGTTCTGATTGGTTCGATACCCCGGCGTGCCTATAATCCGGGGATGATCCCTCGATTGTTTCCCTTCTCCGGAACGCGCTGCCCCCGGGAGCGCCGCCCGTGAGGCTATTCCTTGCCGGTCTTGCCATGTCGCTTCAGGTGCTTGCCTGCAGCGCGGCACACGCGGTCGAGCTTTCCGGTATTTCGGTAACGTCGAGGTTGAATGAGCCCCTGCGGGCCGCAATCGAAGTAAAGGACCCCGACAGCGGTACGGAGGCGAGTACGGCCGTAATTTCCCTCGCCTCTGCCCAGGCCCATGCGTCCGCTGGAATTCCGCTGGATCCCGCGGTTACCGGCCTGATATTCACCCTGGATTTACTTTCCCGCCCTGTCACGATTGAAGTCGAGTCGAGAGACCCGATTCGAACGCCGTTTTTACGCTTTCTCCTGCTCGTCGAGAGCAACGGGCAGCAGACACTTCGCGAATACACGGTCATGCTGGATCCCGCCGAAGAGTTGACAGCGGCAAGAGTTGCAACGCCCGAGCCAGAACCCTTCTCGCCAAGCGCGTCGGAGGTGAGTTACCCGGGGGAATATGTCGGGCCGATCCAAGAGGGCCAAACATTGATGCAGATCGCCCGGCGGATCAAGGTGGATGACGCCATCTCCATCGAGCAGGCGATGGTCGCCCTGGTCCAAGACAATCCGGATAGTTTTATTGACGGCAACATGAACCTCCTTCGGGCGGGAGCGAGACTGCACATACCCTCAGAGCGTCAGATGGCCCGGACCGACTTTGGGCAAGCGCGGGCCTTGTATGAAGACCATCTTGTGCGCTGGCTGCAGCGCCGGTCGGAGCCCGGGACGTCGAGCCCGAACGGAAACTGGATGACGCTTCACGGACCTGTCGCTGGGTTGTTGACTCCCGAGACGGATCTTACCGGAAGGGATTCGTCCAGTTACGTACTTAGAGTGATACAGCCTCCGGAGTCCCTCTCGCAGATTGGCACTGCCGGTGGAGGCGAAATGGTTCCCATGAGGCCCGTCAGCAGTACTGCAGATGCCACTCCACGACTTGAGACAGAGGAAGCTGCTGCCGTCACCGCCCTGACCGATCGGCTCAGCGCGGTCGAAGAGTCCTTAGGATCGAAAGAGCTTGAGAATCAGCAACTCAGCCAGCAAGTTGACCTGCTTCAGCAGCAGCTTGAAAAAACCATGCAGCTCATTGAGCTGCAGGAGACCCAGCTCGCGATCGCCCAACAGCAGCTGGAATCAATGTTGGCGCAAAAAGCAGCGAGATCGGCTGAGCAGGTAGCGGTCTCTAGTGGGTTATCGCAAGAGGAGCAGTCAACCGGTGAGGTTGTCGAGGAAGATTCGGTCGCGAAGTCGCCAACCCCATCTGACCAACCAGCCTCGGGGGAAATCGCAAGCCAAGCTTCAGCGGACGCCTCTGTAATTTCCAACGTGCCAGAAGATCCCGCGCCCGACACCGTTGCGGCTGAGGCGGAAGGGATAATATCCCAGCCTGTTGGCGGGATCGACGAGGTGGCTCCGCCATGGCGTGATCCTTCGCGTAGTGTTGAATGGGTGGCCAGTCAAGCAAGCTCGTTGGCCAAGATGGCTCGTGAGTCCGGTAAAGTACTTTGGGGAGTTCTGGACAGCGACTCATCCGCCGTACCCGGAGTTTCCAACAAGACATTGGGACTGGTGACCGTCTTTTTGTTGCTGCTATGGCTTCTCATCAAACGCAGAAGGACGCAAGCGGAAGATTCGGATCGATCCTCTACTACACACACGGATGCTTCGGGCGGTCGGGATCTTTTCGCCGGGAATAGCGCGCGGTCAACGGAGGATGCCCAGCGTGGAGAAACTGACCCGCCCGAGGAGAGCGTGGGAGCCGGGTTCGTTACCGATACTGAAACCCAGCGCGGCGTCGCGGTTCAGAGTGACGAGGTGGACCCCCTGACCGAGTCAGAGATCTATCTGGCTTACGGACGTACCGTCCAGGCCGAACAGACACTGCGAGACGCGATTTCCCGGACACCGGACCGGATTGAGCTCAAACTTAAACTACTCGACGTGCTAACCGTCTTAGGTCAAAAAGAGGCGTTTCAGGCCTTGGCAGATGAGGTGCGGCAAGCAGTGGCCGCGGGATCGCCTGAGGAAGCCCACCTCGATAAACTGGTCGGCGGGATCACAGACATCGGAAAAGAAGATATCCCGGCGCCGGGAGTTGGCTCGCCCGCGGTCGCCATTGATCTACCCCCTGACGCGGCAGCCGGGGCGGATTCTTCGGAACCGGCCCCGCTGAAGGATGAGGGTATCCCTTTCGAGTTTGATCTGGATGCCGAGTCGGAGGCGATGCCGACAACCGCAGCACTGGGTTCTGAAATCGCGGGATCGGACAAAAAGGTGTACGACGGCACCAGCGGTCTCGAGTTGGATCTTGAGGGGTCTGAGGCCACTGCCCATGGAACGCAATCAGATTTGGGAGAAGCCTCTACAGTGCTTGGGGGTGGGGCGGAGCATGCAGATCCTGGGCCTGACTCACCGGACCCGGACCCCGCTGTTCCTGCGGAAGGGGTCAGCGAAGAAAGAACACAGCTCGAATTGGCGAATGCCTACCTTGAAATGGGAGATCCTGCGGCGGCACGCGAGATACTCATGGGTTTAAGCCACTCTCAAGATACTGAAATCCAGGAGCGGGCAAAAACCTTGCTAGCGACACTCACAAGCTGAGCCAGCGGATAGAACAGGATGCGGCGGGCCCTGCCGTCCGTTATGCGCGGAGCCCTCCGGCAAGTTCCGAGACAAGTCCGGTGACACGATCCAGCAACTCCGGTTTGGCTTTGCCGGACCCGTCCAGATGATTCTCGATTTCCCGGATAATGGCCGATCCGACCACGGCACCGTCGGCAACCGCGCCCGTCTCCCGGACTTGGTCGGCGGTATTGATCCCAAAGCCGACTGCAATCGGAAGCGCGGTGTGTTTGCGTATCACCGCCAAGGCGTCTCCAATTGCGGATGCGGCGGCCGATCGCGTTCCCGTAATACCGGCAATTGACACGTAATAGATAAAGCCGCTGGCATTGCGAAGCACCTGTTGTAGCCTGGCATCATCTGACGTGGGTGTGACGAGCCGGACCCAATGCAGGCCGGCTGTTCGTGCCGGATCACAAAGCTCATCATCCTCTTCCGGCGGAAGATCGACCATAATCAGCCCGTCCACGCCGGCGGCAGCCGCATCGGTCACAAAGCGCGATGGCCCATACTGATAGATGGGATTGAAATACCCCATCAGGATGACCGGCGTGTCGTTGTTGTTCTCGCGAAACCGGCTCACCATCGCCAGCGTGCCGCGAAGGGATGCGCCTGAAGACAAAGCACGCAGGTTTGCCGCTTGAATCGCGGGGCCATCGGCCATTGGATCAGAAAAGGGCATGCCCAGTTCGATGATGTCCGCACCGGCGCCCGGCAAACGATCCATAAGCTGCTGGCTTGTTTCCGGGTCAGGGTCTCCCGCGGTGATAAAGGTGACGAGTCCCGCCCGTGCCTCGTCCGTCAACCGCTGAAAGGTCGAGTCGATACGATCCTGGGGTCTCATATTTCTACCCCGAGCTCATCCGCCACGGTAAAGATATCCTTGTCGCCTCTGCCGCAAAGATTCATGACGATAATCTGATCCTTGTCCATTTCGGGAGCAATCTTGGCTACATGGGCCAGTGCATGTGCCGGCTCGAGGGCGGGAATAATGCCTTCAGTCCTGCAGCACAACTGGAAAGCCTCGAGGGCCTCGGAATCCGTGACCGAGACGTAGTCGACGCGACCCTGATCATGGAGCCAGGCATGCTCGGGCCCGATGCCTGGGTAATCCAAACCCGCAGAGATGGAATGCGCGTCGGTAATCTGACCGTCTTCGTTTTGAAGCAGATAGGTGCGGTTGCCGTGGAGTACGCCGGGCCGTCCGCCGGTCAAAGAGGCCGCGTGTTTCTCGGTCTCAAGCCCAAAGCCACCGGCTTCGACTCCAACAATCTGGACCGAGTCATCGAGGAAGGGGTGGAACAGTCCCATTGCATTTGAGCCGCCCCCAATGCAGGCCACCAAGGTGTCGGGAAGTCGACCCTCGGCCGCCAACACCTGCTCTTTGGCTTCGCGCCCGATGACACTCTGAAAATCGCGCACCATTGCCGGGTAGGGGTGGGGTCCGGCCACGGTGCCGATGATGTAAAACGTATCAGCCACATTGGCAACCCAATCGCGCAACGCATCATTCATCGCATCCTTGAGCGTCCCGGTGCCGCTCGTAACGGGAACGATTTCCGCGCCGAGCAACTTCATGCGGAACACATTCGGCGCCTGGCGTTCAATATCTGTTGCGCCCATGTAGACCACACAGGGCAAGTCAAACAGGGCGCAGACCGTAGCGGTGGCCACACCGTGTTGGCCTGCGCCGGTCTCGGCAATGATTCGGGACTTGCCCATCCGTTTGGCCAGTAGAATCTGTCCAAGGGTGTTGTTGATCTTGTGCGAACCCGTGTGGTTGAGCTCATCCCGTTTGAAATAAACCTTCGCTCCGCCGAGGGATTCGGTGAGGCTCTGGGCAAAATAAAGCGGACTGGGCCGACCGGTGTAGTGGGCGGCGTAGTAGTCAAAGTCGCGCTGGAACTCGGGGGATTGACGGGCCTCGCCGTAGGCAGCTTCGAGATCCAGAATCAATGGCATCAACGTTTCAGCGACAAAACGCCCTCCAAACAGCCCGAAATGGCCGCGTTCATCGGGGCCGCTTCGATACGACTCAAGCGGCTCGGTATTCTTGTTGGTCGGTGCCATAAGTGCTCTTAAATTATCCGGAAATACGAAGACAGCGCCTTCCTCGACTGAACAAAGCCCAAGTTGGGGCAACCGAGGAGTGGGTACAATCTGCAAAACACGTTTCCTGATTCTACAACACGAGTGATCCCCTCTTGGACGTCGACAACATCCCAGCCACTGTCTCAGCGGGGTCCGTGCGCTATGCTGTTGGGGTGGAATACGATGGCAGTCGGTTTCATGGCTGGCAGAGTCAGTCGGGGGTGCGCACGGTCCAGGATTGCATCGAGAAGGCCCTAGGTGCGGTTGCGTCTGAGGCGATCCGCGTTGTGACAGCAGGCCGTACTGACACCGGTGTGCACGCGACCGGCCAGGTCTTTCACTTTGATTCTGTGGCGGATCGCTCCCCGCTTAACTGGCTCAGGGGTGCCAACACGCACCTGCCAAGCGGGTCGGCCCTCACCTGGATCAAACAAGTCGACCGTACGTTCCACGCTCGCTTTACTGCGTTGTCGAGGCGGTATCGGTACGTCCTATTCTGCCGAGACGTTCGGCCGACCTACTTATCCGGAAAAGTGACTTGGACCTACGAGAAACTGGATGTGGAACGTATGAAAAGTGCAGCCATGCTGTTGAAAGGCCGGCATGACTTTTCCGCGTTTCGGTCGAGCGGTTGTCAGTCGAAACAGCCGGTGCGGGAGATCTATGAACTGTCGGTGAACAGTGAAGGCCCGTGGATATGGATAGATATTGAGGCGAATGGGTTTCTCCAACATATGGTGAGGAATATCGCTGGAGTGCTCACTGCTGTCGCAAACGGCTCGAAACCCGTTCTCTGGGCGGCGGAGGTTTTGGCAAGCCGTGACCGATCGGCAGGGGGGGTAACGGCGCTTCCTGACGGATTGTACTTCAGCGGGGTTAGGTATCCCGAGGCATTCAAGATTCCCTCGCCGCCTGATCCCTGCAAGTTCTGGTAAACGCAGCCGATAGAGTAGCAAGGGTAAAATAGGCAGGTGCGAACCCGAGTAAAAATCTGCGGCCTGACCCGCGAAAACGACGCAGCAGTCGCTATCGCCTCTGGCGCAGATGCGTTGGGTCTTATTTTTTTTCCGGAAAGTCGTCGCGCCGTATCCCTGGAGCAAGCGGCATCGCTCGCGGCCTCGGTACCGGCACTGGTTGACCTCGTTGGCGTATTTGTTGACCCGGGCGAAGCCGAGGTGTCCAATGTGCTCGATCGCATCCCACTAACCCTTCTCCAGTTTCATGGAGAAGAAACGCGCGAACACTGCGAACGATTTGGAATGCGCTACATCAAAGCCGTTCGGATGCGCAACGAAGTGGATCTAGATATCGTCTGTGATCAGCATCCCAACGCGAGCGCGTTTTTATTGGATACCTACCATCCTGAAGCGGTGGGGGGCACCGGGGCGGCGTTCGACTGGGAACGTGCTCGGGTCAGTCTGCACGCGCCGGTAATCCTGGCCGGAGGCCTGGCTGCGGGAAATGTCGGTGACGCGCTTGCGCAGTCCGGTGCCTGGGCGGTGGACGTCAGTACCGGTGTTGAACTGGAGCCGGGGATAAAGAGTCCGGAAAAGATGGTTGAGTTCTGTCGGGCGGTTCGTGCCTGGGATTTGCACGGCGTCGGTTCAACTACTGTAGGAGCAGGGACATGAGTTGGTTTGACCGATTGATTCCCCCCAAGATCAAGGATGTGGCCTCGGTGGCTACGCGTAGGGGAGTGCCGCAGGGGCTTTGGCGAAAGTGCGATGACTGCAGCACCGTCCTGTACGGTGCAGATCTTGACCGCGGAATGCAGGTTTGCCCGAAATGCGGTCATCACATGCGTTTGGGTGCGAGAGCGCGCCTGAGCGGTTTTCTGGACGACGGCCGGTTTGAGGAGATTGCCCCGGGGTTGCGCGCGGTTGATGTATTGACTTTTCGTGACGCCAAACGCTATCGCGATCGACTTTCGGAGGCAGGCAAGACGAGTCAGGAACCCGAGGCTCTGGTCGCGGGCCGGGGTACGCTTCTGGACATTCCCGTGTCGGTAGCGGCATTTGAATTCGCCTTCATGGGCGGATCCATGGGCTCCGTCGTAGGCGAGAAATTTACGCGATGCGTTGATGATGCGGTCGAACAAGGAAACCCCTTTATCTGCTTCAGTGCGAGCGGCGGGGCGCGAATGCAGGAGGGTCTGTTCTCTTTGCTGCAGATGGCCAAGACCACATCGGCCTTGAATAATTTGAAGAATGCGAAGTTGCCTTTCGTTTCAGTCCTGACCGATCCCACGATGGGCGGGGTCTCAGCGAGTCTCGCGATGCTGGGTGATCTTATTATTGCTGAGCCCCGTGCACTCATTGGATTCGCTGGCCCGCGAGTCATTGAGCAGACGGTTCGGGAAACGTTGCCGGAAGGGTTTCAGCAATCCGAATTTTTGCTCGAACATGGCGCGATCGACATGGTGGTGACGCGGAACGAATTGCGCGACACCATCAGTGATGCGCTCCAGACGCTGGGGTTCGGACCGGTTCAAACGGCAGGGGCCGAGCTGTTGTTTCCCGGGGAAGCCCCCGTGCCCGCGTCCAATCTCGAATAAGCCTGCGCGATGCAGCCGCGGTTGGACTGGGAGTTAAGCAACTGGCTCCAGTATATCGAGTCCATACATCCAAGAACGATCGATCTCAGCCTGGACAGGGTGCGGCGCGTGCTGCACTGTCTTATCCCGACCTACCCGAGGACCATCATTACGGTCGGCGGCACCAATGGAAAGGGATCAACGGTTGCGATGCTGGATGCAGTCTATCGATCCGCGGGATATCGAGTCGGTACGTATACCTCGCCGCACCTGGTGCACTACGGCGAACGGGCGAAGGTGAATGGCCGCCCGGCCTCGGCCGATCGGCTCTGCCAGGCGTTCCAATCAGTCGAAGACGTGCGCGGCGGTATCCCGCTGACCTATTTCGAGTTTGGCACGCTCGCCGCTTTAGAGATTTTTTCGCGTTCTGGACTGGATATCTGGATTCTGGAGGTTGGAATGGGCGGCAGATTGGACGCCGTTAACGCCGTGGATGCTGATTTAGCCATCATTACGTCAATCGACTTGGACCATCAGGCCTGGCTTGGTGATTCCCGGGAGGAGATCGGGAAGGAGAAGGCGGGTATTCTGCGGTATCGTGGATCTGCCGTCGTGTCAGATTCCAACCCTCCCACAACAATCACCGAGCGCCTGGCGGCTCTGCAGTGCGACTGGCGTCTTGCGGAGCGCGACTTTTCTGTTGAGGAAGTGAACGGCAAGAGGGCCTTCTCCTCAGCTGGACCAAAGTGGAGTCAGCCGTCTTTTTTGGAGCATGTCGAAGTCGAGTCGACCAACCCAGTCTGGTCTCAAAATCTGGCTGGCGCCCTGGCGGCTATCCGAGTGCTTGAGAAAAAGCTCCCGGTCGCCCGCGAGCATGTTTCGGCGCTGAATGGATTGTCGATGCCCGGTCGGCAGGAGCGGGTCGGTGGCGATGTTTCGATTTGGTTTGATGTTGGGCACAACCTGCAGGCGGTCTGTGCACTGGCACAAGCGCTGCACGCCGAGTCTGTCTCAGGCAAAACGCGGGCCGTGTTTGCAATGCTGAAAGACAAGGATATCGCGCCGGCAATTGAGGTGATGCGTTCTGCCGTAGATTATTGGTATCCGGCAACGCTCGAGGATGGACGGGCGCTGGCTGATGATGACCTGCGCTCTGCATTGTCCGGGTTAGCCATTGTGGATGCGGGGCGGGGGCAAACGCCGCAAGCGTGCTATCGAGCTGCCGTACAGGCGAGCGTACCGGGCGATCGAGTGGTGGTCTTCGGATCGTTTTACCTTGTGGGTGATATACTGGCCGCGCATTCAGAACGGGCACCTGGATAAATGGAAACCACCTCGGACCCGGCGTTCAGTCTGAAGCATCGTGTAACCGGGGCTCTAATCCTTTTGGCGTTGCCGGTGCTGCTATTGCCATGGCTGCTCGGTGGTCGGACGGGTCAAGAAACAGTCCACGAGCCCCCCGCCTTTCTCGAGCCAAAAGGCGACTTCAACTCTTCAATTGAACCCTCCCCGGAAGCGCAGGTTGCCCTGGCCGAGCCCGGGCCGGATGTTTCCGATGCGCCCGGGGATCAAATATCGACAAAAAACGCTGAACCAGCCGCTTCGCAAGAATCGGAGAAGCCAGAAGAGAACGGTGAGGAAAGCGATAATGAGGGTAAGGTGGCAGCTGCCTCGGTTGCTGGCTCACTTTCCGGAGTGCAACAGGGCTGGGTAGTCCGTGTGGGAGTATTTTCCCAGGCAGAAAATTTAAAGAAACGTTCAAGCCTCCTCAAAGATAACGGAATGACTCCCCAGCAGGAAAACATCGAAATTAACGGGCGCGCCGCGGTTCGAATCTTCCTCGGCCCGTTCTCAGATTTAGCGGCGGCTGAGCGCGAGAGCGGCAAAGCGATGCTAGTCACCGGAGAGCCGGCTTTTGTGGTCGAGCTCAATTGAGACTGTGCCGTTCCTAAGCATGTGTAGGCGACTGCGATGAATGGAATTGCGGGCGCCTGGCCTTCGCTTGTCGACGTTGCCATTGTCGCGACGATGGCGCTCTCGCTTGTGTTCGGCCTCTTTCGGGGGCTGCTGCGGGAGTTGTTGTCGTTGCTCTCCTGGATAACGGCATTCTGGATTGCCTACCGGTATAGCGCTGATGCGGCGCAGGCCATCGATCCGGTATTACAAAACCCGACGCTGTCCCGAGTGGTTGCGGTGGTCCTGGTGTTTGTGGGGGTGTTGATCGGGTTGCTGCTTTTGGCGAGCCTGATTGCCAAGATCTTTAAGGCAACCGGCCTGGCCGGGATGGATCGCCTGCTAGGCGGAATATTTGGACTGGTTCGCGCTCTCGTTATTCTTGGTGCTGTGCTGCTGCTCGCCCGTAACACCGGCGCGCCCCAACAGGATTGGTACAATGCTTCGATGATAATCCCGATTTTTGATCCAGCGGTGGATTGGACGGCACAGTACATCGCGCCCGGCATGCTCGAGGGATTCGGAGCCGACCTGCTGGACGGTGCACTGCCGAGCGCCTCCGACAGTACAGACTAAAATTTCAAGGAGAGTCGCTAACCATGTGTGGTGTCGTCGGTATTGTCGGAACGGGTCCTGTCAATCAGCAGATTTACGATGCGCTAACCGTGGTCCAGCATCGAGGGCAGGATGCGGCGGGTATCATGACTTGTGACGGTCGGCGGGTTTTTCTCCGCAAAGACAGCGGTCTTGTGCGTGATGTGTTCCAGGCCCGTCACATGCTGCAACTGGAGGGCAATATGGGGATCGGTCACGTGCGCTACCCTACTGCCGGAGGCGACAATCGCTCAGAAGCGCAGCCTTTCTACGTTAATTCCCCTTTTGGTCTCGCACTAGGCCATAACGGAAACCTCGTCAACGCTCCTGAACTCAGTGAGGAGTTATTCCAGGACGATCTCCGGCAGATAAATACAGGTTCAGATTCCGAAGTTCTGCTGAATGTGTTTGCGCACGAACTCATGGAATTTGTCCGTGGCGGCGACGCTGTACTCCGGACCCAAAACGTCTTTGACGCGGTCCGGCGGCTGCATGAACGCTGCCAGGGCGCCTATGCGGTAGTCGTGATGATTGCGGGGTATGGCCTGGTGGCATTTCGCGACCCGTACGGTATTCGGCCGCTGGTGCTGGGCGAACGCGCCGACGCGGAGGGTCGTTCACTGATGGCCGCTTCCGAAAGCGTCGCGTTGGATGTGCTCGGATACCAGCATCTTGGGGATATCGCTCCCGGGGAGGCAGTGGTTATCAAGCCGGATGGCGCCATCGAAAGGGAAATCTGCGCGTCACAGACTGAGTTGGCGCCGTGCCTGTTTGAGTACGTTTATCTGGCGCGCCCAGACTCGATCATGGATGACGTCGCGGTTTACAAGAGCCGTTTGCGAATGGGTGAGAAACTCGCGGAGCACATGCTTAATGTCTGGCCGGATCATGATATTGACGTGGTCATCCCGATCCCGGATACCAGTCGGACTTCCGCCCTTCAACTGGCCAATGTGGCTGGGCTCAAGTATCGAGAGGGATTTATCAAGAACCGGTATATCGCGCGGACGTTCATCATGCCGGGTCAAGCACAGCGACAGAAATCAGTTCGACAAAAGTTGAACGCGATCGATCTGGAGTTTCGCGGCAAGAACGTGCTGCTGGTGGATGATTCAATCGTTCGTGGCACGACGTCGCAGCAAATTATTCAGATGGCCCGCGACGCCGGCGCGAAGAAAGTGTATTTTGCGTCCGCTGCCCCTCCGGTGCGCTACGCCAACGTTTATGGCATCGATATGCCCTCCCGCTCAGAACTGGTGGCGAACGGGAGAACAGAGGAAGAAATCGGTGAATTTATTGGGGCCGACCGGCTGATCTACCAGCGTCTGGATGATTTGATTGATGCTGTGTGCGAGGGGAATCCGCAGATCACCCGGGTTGATGCCTCCTGCTTCGATGGTAACTACATCACGGGTAACGTCAGTGATGACTTTTTACAGGCAGTGGCAGGAGCCCGCAGTGACCTCGCCAAGACGAAAAGTACCGAAGCGCTCGATGTCGCTGAGATCAGTGCCTACCACTGATCGCGAACTCGGATTTCGTTAAAAATCGAGTCGCTGCAGATTCCCTGAGAACGCGAGTTCTGCTCCGGCTGCGCTCAGTTGAATCCAACTGGGCTCAGGCGTCCAGTCTCCCAGCACGATGCGGTGGGCGGTATGAGGGGAATCCCATCGATGGATGGCCGGCCGATGCGTGTGACCGTGGATCAGGGTATCCACGCCATGCGAGTGCATGACCTGTTCCACGGCTTGCTGGTTTACATCCATGATCTCCATCGTTTTCTGAGCCTTGTCATCCTGGCTGCGATAGCGCGCCAGTTTGGCCAACCCGTCACGCTCAGCGACGGACTTATCCAAAAATGTCCTCTGCCAATCTGCGGACCTAACCAACTTCCTGAATGCCTGGTGGGGGAGATCGTCTGTGCACAAACTGTCCCCGTGCATCAGCAGGACACGGCGACTCCCCACCTGGATAACATGCTCGTCCGAGATGAGCTCTATCCCACAGCGATCGGCAAAATGTTGCCCAAGAAGAAAGTCTCGATTGCCTGAAAGAAAGAAGATCTGGGTCCCGCGTCCAGACAACGAGATCAAGAGCTGTTCAACGGCGCCATGACCGAGGAATTGGACGGCGTCATCACCAAGCCAGTATTCGAAAAGATCTCCGAGAATATACAGATCATCTCCGGCAGAGAGTGTGCCGGCAAACCTATTGAATTGACTGAGCAGTTCTGGACGATCCGGGCTCAGGTGTAGGTCGGAAATTAAGTGGATCAAAATACGTTCCGGGCGGTTTTGGGGGGGTATCTCTAAATCTGACGCCGCGCTGAGTTGGAGAATATCCTGCATTTGGTTAACATTCGCCACCCGCTGAGGAGTATGTTGCATGGCCCTTCAAATCTACAACAGTTTTACGCGCAGAAAAGAGCGTTTTGAGCCCTTAACCCCAGGCCGGGTTGGGATGTACGTCTGCGGGATGACGGTCTACGATTTTTGTCACCTGGGTCACGCCCGGGTTCTGGTGGTGTTTGATATGGTGGTCCGGGTTTTAAGAGCCTGGGGCTACGATGTCGAATATGTCCGCAATATTACCGACATAGACGACAAGATTATTGCGCGCGCGACAGAAATCGGCGAGCCGTTTCGGCATCTCACAGAGCGCTTCATAGACGCGATGCACCAGGATGAGGAAATACTGAATGTGGCCCCGCCAGACCAGGAACCCCGTGCCACGGGTCACATCGCCGAGATTATCGAGCTCACCCGGAAACTGGAGCAGCGAGGCCTGGCCTATCAGGGGGGAAACGGGGATGTGTATTTTCGGGTGCGCGAATTTGAAGCCTATGGACAACTCTCAGGACGCTCTCTAGACGATCTCCTGGCAGGTGCCCGCGTCGAAAAAGATGAGGCGAAGGATGATCCGCTCGATTTTGTGTTGTGGAAGCGCGCCAAGCCCGGAGAGCCGATGTGGGATTCGCCGTGGGGGGAGGGTCGGCCGGGCTGGCATATCGAGTGTTCGGCTATGTCAACCAGATGCCTGGGTGAACATTTCGACATTCACGGCGGGGGCATGGATCTTCGCTTTCCACATCACGAAAATGAAATCGCCCAGACGGAAGGCGCAACCGGATGCCGGTTTGTAAACACCTGGATGCACAACGGCTTCGTCCAGATTGATGAAGAGAAAATGTCAAAATCGTTGGGCAATTTCTTTACGATTCGGGACCTGGTCGGCCAGGACGACGATCCCGCCCGTGCCGGAGAGGTGATACGGTTTCTCGTGCTTCTGAGTCACTACAGAAGCCCCCTGAACTTCTCGACAGACGTCATGGATCAGGCAAGGTCCGGGCTTGAGCGACTGTATAGCGCTCTGTTTCGGGCGCGGGAGCAATCCAGCACAACGCATGCAGGCGCTGAAGCCGACAATGGATTCGGGGCAGCGTTCGATAAGGCGCTGGAAGATGATTTCAATACACCTTCGGCGATTGCAGTTTTATTTGATCTCGTCAGAGAGATTAACCGAGCAATCGAGGCCGGTGCGGGGCCCGAGGCCAAGGTTCTCGCAAATCAGCTAGAGCAGCTTGGCGGACGACTTGGGTTGCTTTATCAGGAGCCCGCGACCATTCTCGGCATCGGCGGAGTGCGGGAAGGATCAACTGAAGCGGCCGAGACGGCCTCCTCAGACAGGGATGTCTTGATCGAAACGTTGATCGAAAAGAGGCGACGGGCGCGACAGGATAAAGACTTTCAGCTCTCTGATGAAGTGCGGACACAACTTGAGGAAATGGGCGTCACCCTTGAAGATCGTCCTGATGGCTCCACCTCTTGGCGTCGCCGCTGAATTTACATCCTACCGGAGAACTGTTTATACTTTCTGGTTTGATTCCTGTCTGTTCCCAGGGAATCTTGATCACCCAACCCTTATCGAGGTTTGCTAATGGAGCTGACCGGCGCGCAGATTGTCGTCCAAAGCTTAAAAGATGAAGGCGTCGAATTGGTTTTCGGTTATCCCGGAGGCGCGGCGCTTCACATTTACGACGCGTTCTATAGCCAGGAAGATGTGCGTCATATCCTGGTAAGACACGAACAGGCCGCGACTCATGCGGCCGATGGGTATGCTCGGGCCACCGGTAAAACCGGCGTTGTGCTGGTGACTTCGGGCCCAGGCGTCACCAACGCCGTGACGGGAATTGCGACGGCGTATATGGATTCAATCCCGATGGTCATTCTGACGGGCCAGGTCCCAACTCATCTGATCGGGGACGATGCCTTTCAGGAGGTCGACACCGTAGGAATCACGCGACCGTGTGTGAAACACAATTTCCTGGTCAGGGATGTAAACGATCTCGCTGCCACAATGAAGAAGGCGTTCTTTATTGCGAATTCGGGTAGGCCGGGTCCCGTCGTAGTGGATATACCGAAGGACGTGACGGCGCATACGACGAATTACAGTTACCCGAAAAACGTCCGGATCCGCTCCTACGCGCCAGCGCACAAAGCGCATGCCAAACAGATTTCGCGAGCGGCCTCTTTGCTGTTGCGGGCTCGCAAACCCATTATCTATACCGGCGGCGGGGTGGTGCTGTCGGGGGCGGCGAAACAACTGACGACTTTGGTAGAGCGACTCGGCCATCCCTGCACGAACACGCTCATGGGCCTGGGCGCCTTGGCATCCGACCACCCGAGATTTCTGGGGATGCTGGGGATGCACGGTACCTACGAAGCGAACATGGCGATGTACGAATGCGATGTCATGCTCGCGGTGGGCGCTCGTTTTGACGACCGGGTGACAGGTGATCTGAAGAAGTTCTCACCGAATGCCAAAATTATCCATATCGACATAGACCCCGCGTCAATCGGCAAGAACGTTTCTGTTGAGGTCCCCATCGTCGGGGATGCTGGAGCTGCACTGGAGCAACTGCTTGATGTACTTGACCATACCAGCGTGGAGCAGGACACAGACAGCCTCGGGCAATGGTGGGAGCAGATTGACACGTGGCGCGGCCGCGATTCGCTCGGGTATGACGCCAGTGATGAGGTGATCAAGCCGCAGTTTGTGGTCCAGAAGTTACATGAGGTGACCCTGGGTGACGCTTATGTCACTTCGGATGTTGGGCAGCATCAGATGTGGGCGGCCCAGTACTACGGCTTCAATAAGCCCCGGCGCTGGATTAATTCCGGGGGCTTGGGTACGATGGGCTTTGGACTGCCGTCCGCTATGGGCGTCCAGCTCGCTCACCCGGAGGCCGCGGTCGCCTGTGTCACGGGAGAAGCCAGCATCATCATGTGCATTCAGGAATTATCCACCTGCAGGCAATACGACCTGCCGATTAAAATTATTAACCTGAACAACCGCTACATGGGGATGGTCCGCCAGTGGCAGGAGTTCTTTTATGACCGCCGCTACTCACACTCCTATATGGATTCGCTTCCAGACTTTGTGGAATTGGCGTCCAGTTTCGGCCACACGGGCATCCGTGTTGAGAGGCCCGGAGACGTCGAAGGGGCGTTGCGCGATGCCTTCGCACAGAAAGATCAACTGGTTTTCCTCGACTTTGTGACCGATCAGACCGAAAACGTGTACCCGATGATCGCAGCGGGTGCCGGCCATAACGAGATGGTGCTGAAGCCGTTACCGGATGGCTCTGCTCCGGCGGAAAGGGAGCTCGCGTAAGGTATGCGCCGAATCATTTCTCTGCTCGTCGAAAACGAGCCCGGAGCGCTTTCCCGGATTGCGGGGCTCTTCTCGGCGCGCGGCTACAACATCGAATCTCTGACAGTGGCACCGACAGATGACGATTCGCTCTCAAGGATGACGATTGTCACCCACGGGTCTGAACAGATTATCGAACAGATCACCAAGCAACTTAACAAACTGATCGATGTAGTCCGATTGATGGATCTGACAGAAGGGCGTCACATTGAGCGCGAGTTAATGCTGCTTAAGGTGGCGGCGGAAGGGGTCGCACGAGAGGAAATTAAACGCCTCGTCGATATCTTCCGGGGTCGAATCATTGACGTTGACGGTGAAACCTACACGATTGAGCTAACGGGCCCCGGGGACAAACTGGACGCATTCCTGGCTGCAATGCCGGCTGCCGATATCCTCGAAGTCGTGCGTTCGGGTGTGTCGGGAATTGCACGCGGGGAACGGTCCCTCAGATTGTAGCGACAACGCTAGAGTCTTTTCTCTTAACTGGCGTCCGCGGGACGCGCTGGAGCAATATTCATGAAAGTCTATTACGATGACGATGCCGATCTCGGCATCATTTCTGCAAAGACCGTCGCGGTGATCGGATACGGTTCCCAAGGACACGCCCATGCGAATAATCTGCGCGACAGTGGCGTCGATGTGGTGGTCGGACTGCGGGAGGATTCTTCCTCTCGGGACAAAGCGCTCAATTCGGGGCTGCGGGTGGATACGGTCGCCAATGCGGTAGCGGCGGCAGATGTCGTCATGATGCTGGTGCCAGATGAACTGGCGGCAGATCTTTATGAGAGTGACGTCGCCGCCAATCTAAAGCCGGGGGCGGCTCTGGCCTTTGCCCACGGATTCAACGTGCACTTCGGATTTATCGAGCCAGACAGTTCGGTCGACGTGATCATGATTGCCCCCAAGGGTCCCGGTCACCTGGTCCGCTCTACTTATACGGAAGGCGGAGGCGTGCCCTGTCTCATCGCTATCCAGCAAGACGCAAGTGGATCTGCCAGAGAGACAGCGCTTTCGTACGCAAGCGCGATAGGGGGCGGCAGGGCCGGCGTCATCGAAACCACTTATAAAGAAGAGACGGAGACCGATCTCTTTGGTGAACAAACGGTTCTTTGCGGGGGGCTCACCTCTCTTATCCAGGCGGGGTTTGAGACCTTGGTCGAGGCCGGATACGCTCCTGAGATGGCGTACTTCGAGTGTCTCCATGAAACCAAACTGATCGTCGACCTGATCTACGAAGGTGGGATCGCGAATATGCGTTACTCGATTTCGAATACTGCCGAATACGGCGACGTTACCCGCGGGCCTCGGATAGTGACTCCGGAGGTGAAGGCCCAGATGAAAAAGATCCTCAACGAAATTCAGTCTGGTCAGTTCGCAAGAGAGTGGATGGAGGAAAGCCGTTCCGGAGGAGCGAATTTCCAGGGTCTGCGGCAAAAAGGACGGGAGCATCAGATCGAGGCGGTGGGTGAGGGTTTGCGCGCAATGATGCCCTGGATTCAAAAAGGAAAACTCGTCGATAAAGCACGTAACTGATTCCGATTGCACCTGTCGAGGCAGGGCGGCCGGACCGATACCATGACGCACCCGATTATCGCCCGCGAGGGATGGAGTCGAATCGTAATTGCCGTCGCGATTGCGGGATTGGCTCATGCTTTGGGGGGTCTGTGGGTTGCCGCGCCTTTTTGGCTGATTGCGATCCTGGTTATCCAATTCTTTCGTGACCCGCCCCGCACTATTCCGGAGTCGCCGGGTGCAGTGGTATCGCCCGCCCACGGCCGAGTGGTCAGCATCCAACCCACTGTCGATCCGTTTTCAGGAGATCCGAGCACGCGAATCAGTATCTTCATGAATATTTTTTCTGTTCATTCGAACCGGATACCGCTCGCCGGCGAGATCGTCGGGCACCAATATCACGCAGGCCGTTTCCTGAACGCCGAGCTCGAGAAGGCATCGTCCCAAAACGAGCGTTGTGCCTTGCAGATCAGGAACAAAGAGGGGGCACTCGTCAGTTGCGTCCAGATTGCGGGTCTGGTGGCACGCCGCATCCTGACCTACGTCGACATCGGTGACGAAGTTGCTCTTGGAGAGCGCTACGGCTTTATCCGCTTTGGATCCAGGGTCGATGTTTACCTGCCCGCGGATTCAGAGATTGTCGCAAAGGCGGGAAAATGGGTCCTATCGGGGAGTGATATTATCGCCCGGCTAAAACAGAGCCCCAGCTAGTATGTCCAAGCTGAACAAGGTCACCGCATTGGACCAGCGCGACAAGCGCCCCAAAGGCATCTACATCCTGCCTAATCTTTTTACAACGGCCAGTCTGTTCGCTGCGTTCTATGCGATTATCCAGTCGACGGTTGGAAACTTCGGCAATGCGGCAATAGCTGTCATCGTGGCGGCTGTGCTCGACATGCTCGATGGGCGCGTCGCCCGCATGACCAATACCGCAAGTGACTTTGGCAAAGAATACGATTCACTCGTTGATCTGGTGGCGTTTGGCTTGGCACCGGCTTTGATCCTTTTCGAGTGGGGCCTCCAATCGCTGGGAAAGGCGGGTTGGCTCGTCGCCTTCACTTATGTCGCAACGACCGCACTGCGTTTGGCCCGGTTCAACACGCAGGAGGTTCCCAGCAAGCGCTATTTTCAAGGATTGCCGTGTCCTGCCGCCGCAGTGCTGCTGGCAGCGGCGGTATGGACTGCGGAGAGTTATGCGCTCACAGGCACGTCCTTCACCGTGGCCGGGTTCATCCTGATGGGGCTGCTCGCTTTCGCCATGGTCAGTGCGATGCCATATCGCAGCTTCAAAGATCTGGATCTGAAGCATCGAGTCCCGTTTGTGGCGGTGCTCGTCCTTGTGCTGGTCTTCGTATTAATCTCCTTCGATCCTCCGGCAGTTCTCCTCGCGATTTTTTTCGTCTATGCCGCGTCTGGCGCGGTGAGTTGGGCGCTTAATCGGAAGGATGGGCAAAGTGTGTTTCAGGGTCCGGACGAGGCAGATGCGGCGGACGACGCAGATTCGACCCAAAAGCCTAATGAGTCTGCGGCAGGCCCCTCAGACTAGAAACCAAACGGGGGGCGGCATTTTGCCAGGCACTCCGACCAGCGCTATACTCTGACGATGATGTCGATTCGATCCCTTTTTGACCTTCGCTCCGGCTCCAGCCTCGCCGGACACCCGCTGGCCGGGCTGCCTTGCAGCCTGCTAGGCCTGCTGCGCCTGCCGGCGCTATAAACTTCACCCCCCTAATACACCGAACCTATTTTTTTGCCCTCCTGAAAGGGAAGGTAAGGTAATTTCACAAGTCTTGATTCGCGGAGAACAAGCATGAACGACCGGCTATATATTTTCGACACCACTTTGCGCGACGGGGAACAGAGCCCAGGCGCGTCAATGACGGCAGCGGAGAAGATTCGGATTGCAAGGCAGTTGGAAAAACTCAAGGTAGATATCATTGAAGCAGGCTTTCCGGCAGCGAGTGAGGGCGACTCCCAAGCAGTCAAGTTGGTCGCTAAAGAGATTCGCGAGAGTCGCATCTGCGGATTGGCAAGGGCAAACCCCGGTGACGTCGACAAAGCCGCTGATGCCGTGAAGGAGGCCAATGCGCCGCGCATTCATACGTTTATTGCGACGTCGCCGATCCACATGAAGGCCAAACTTCGGATGTCGCCCGAGGATGTGCTCGAAAAAGCGGTGCAGGCAGTTCGCCAGGCCAGAGACGCTGTGGACGATGTTGAATTCTCGGCCGAGGACGCGGGGCGCTCCGATGAGGACTTTCTCTGCCGAATCTTCGAGGCGGTAATCGAAGCCGGTGCGCGGACGGTAAATATCCCAGACACCGTCGGCTACACCATGCCGGACCAATTTGGTGACATGTTCAGTCGCCTGATGGAACGTATCCCGAATTCGGATAAAGCCGTCTTCTCGGTCCACTGTCACAATGACCTCGGCGTGGCGGTCGCCAACTCGCTGGCCGCTGTGCAAGCGGGAGCACGCCAGGTCGAATGCACGATCAATGGCCTTGGGGAGCGGGCGGGGAACGCTTCTCTGGAAGAAGTCGTTATGGCGGTTCGTACCCGCCAGGATGTCTTTTCCTGTGATACGGCGATTGACGCCACCCAGATTCTCCCCGCCAGCAGGATGGTTTCCAGCGTGACGGGCTTTCCTGTCCAGCCCAATAAAGCCATCGTCGGCGCGAATGCGTTCGCCCATGAGGCCGGTATTCATCAGGATGGTGTGCTAAAGCAAAGGGATACCTACGAGATTATGCGTGCTGAGGATGTGGGTTGGTCGGCAAACCAGATCGTACTCGGAAAGCACTCAGGGAGAACGGCGTTTCGTGAGCGCATGTCGGCGCTGGGTATCGAGTTCGCAAGCGAGGCGGAACTCAATGCCGCATTTGGTCGCTTCAAGGATCTCGCTGATAAAAAGCACGAGATCTTTGATGATGACCTGCAGGTGCTGGCCGGAGAGGGGGCGGCCCAGGAAGACCACGAGACCATCCGATTTGTGGGGCTCAAAACGATCTCCGAGACTGGAGAGATTCCGATTGCGGAACTTTCTCTTGAAGTTGAAGGTGAGGCACGATCGAGCCGAGCCGAGGGGGACGGACTGGTCGACGCGGCGTTCAAGGCGGTGGAGGAAGTCGTTCCGGGCAACCGAAATTTGATGTTGTACTCTGTCAATGCGATAACGGCCGGCTCTGACTCTCAAGGAGAGGTGAGCGTCCGTCTGCAGGAGGATGGCCGTGTCGTGAACGGGCAGGGCGCTGACACCGACATTGTCGTCGCTTCCGTTAAGGCATACATAAACGGGGTAAACAAACTTCAGACTAGCCCGCAGCGTTTCAATCCTCAAAGTGGTGAGACCATCTAGATCCGCATGATGGATCGTCAGGCGCCTTATCTGCGGGAAATGGGCCTGGTTCGATGGCGTTTTGGCTCTGGCGGTGGTGGCCGCAGCGGACCGGAGCCGGATTCTCTTGCGTCTGGAACACACGTCGGAGGCGGAGACGAGAACCCAGGGCTTCTTTCGCTTGCTGAGCAAGCACGTCGTTGCGAGCGCTGCGAACTCCATCGGACACGCGGCGAGGTGGTATTCGGTTCGGGATCACCCGGAGCGCGTTGGTTCTTCGTGGGAGAAGCGCCCGGGGCAGAAGAAGACAAGCAGGGTGTGCCGTTCGTGGGCAGAGCAGGAGCCTTGCTGAGCGCCATGCTCTTCGGCATCGGCCTGTCCCGGGAAAGCGTCTATATCGCGAATGTGCTGAAGTGTCGACCTCCCAACAATCGCGACCCCTTCGGGATCGAGGTACAGGAGTGCAGTCCTTTCCTTCATGCGCAAATCGATCTCATTCAACCGCAGATCATTGTGGCCATGGGTCGTTTCGCGGCGCAGGCGCTGCTCAACTCCGCTGAGAGCTTGAGCCAGCTTCGGGGAAAGGCGCATCAGTACAGACTCAATCAGTTGCCGCTGGTGGTGACCTACCACCCGGCCTACCTGCTCCGCTCACCGGCCGCGAAAAGCAAGACTTGGGAAGACCTGGTGCTGGCCCAATCGCTTTTGGCCTAGAGAGCCTCATGCGTGCGGTCCAGGATGCGCCTCAGATCGTCCGAATGGAGCCCGGTGACGTTGAAGTGGTTTCCGGTCTGGAAGCACAGGTGTCGCCTGCACCCTGGAGCGTGGGGATATTTCGGGACTGCCTCAAAGCCCACTACGAGTGCTGGGTTTTTCGTCTCGGTGAGATCGCTGGATATGTGATTGTGTCACTCGGACCAGGCGAAGCCCATCTGTTGAATATTGCTGTCGCGCCGGACCAGCAAAGACGGGGCTTTGGTAGGCAGCTTCTGGAGAAAGGAGTGACGGTAGCCAGACAGGCCGGGGCCGAACGCGTCTTTCTCGAGGTTCGGCCGAGCAATCTCCGGGCTCGGGCAATATACGAAAAAGCGGGATTCGAATTCCTCAGTATAAGGAAAAAGTACTACGGTCTGCCCCACCCAGAAGACGCTCTCGTCTACGCGCTTGCGCTTTAAGTCCATTTGACTCCTTGATCTGTCCTGCCACGGGGTAGAATGTCTGTCGTTTGGATTAGGGAATCAGGGTTCCATGGGATCAGTTAAGGGTAGGAGATTTGAACGTAACGATCCGGCGGGCCAGCATGCGGGTCAAGCGCCTCTGCGACGCGACGGCAGTGACGAGGTAGCTCAGTGGTTTGAAACGACTTTGGGCAAAACGCTCGGGCAAGTGACGGCAGAGTCCGTCAACCGATTGGTGCCTGCGGGGTATTATCGGAGCGGATTTCAGGCGGGGTTCGCCCCTGTGAATCTGCTGCAACGGGCAGAGTCTCCATTTTTTCAATCTTTAAACCAGCCCAACAATTGTGCGGACGGCAGCCCGTCGGCTCTTATCTGCCGACCTGAACAACTACCCTTTGCAGCGAGATCAATAGACCTGTTGGCGCTGCCATTTGTGCTGGATTTCTCACTCGATCCTCATGCGGTGCTCCGGGAGGCTCATAGTGTCCTGGCGCCTGAAGGATGCCTCGTGATCTGCGGCTTCAATCGATGGAGCTTGTGGGGTCTGCGCCGCTTGTTGCGGCTCGGCGTCCGCCAAGCTCCCTGGAGCGGAAGCTTTTTGACCTTAAGTCAGGTGCAGGACTGGACGAGATTGCTCGGTCTTGAACTGGTGTCGGCGGCATCTGTTTTCTATCGGCTTCCAATCGGACAGGCGAGATTGCTTCAAAGAACCGCTTTTCTCGAGCCCGCCGGCGACCGCTGGTGGCCTGTGTTCTCCGGAGCCTACGTTATCGTCGTGAGAAAGCGGGCATTCGGCCATTCGGCTTTGCTGGAGCCAGTCCGTAGCGCGCGTCGGCGCACGCAGAAACCCCTTGTCTCGGCTCTCCCGAGGCAGGTGGCAAAGGAACGATTGCGGGTACTCCGCGGATGACGGGAATCAAGGGAGGGGTGGTTGTTTTTCCTGATGGGGCGTGTCGCGGAAACCCCGGCCCCGGAGGCTGGGGTGTGCTGATCTCCCATAACGGGGTCGAGAAAGAGTTATTCGGCGCGGATGCGCACACCACCAATAATCGGATGGAGCTATTGGCCGCGATTCAGGGTCTCGAAGCCACTGACCTCGGAACCGCGGTCTCCGTCTATACCGATTCCCAGTATGTCCGTAATGGTGTTACCCAGTGGATGTCCAACTGGAAACGGAATGGGTGGAGAACAGCAGGACGAAAACCGGTTAAAAATCAGGATCTGTGGCAACAGCTGGACCGCGTTGCAGGAGAGAGAACTGTGGAGTGGTATTGGGTTCGTGGGCATAGTGGACATCCCGGTAATGAGCGAGCGGACGCATTGGCCAACCATGCGATTGATACGATGTTGAGAGGCTGAGTAAAAGCCGAGGAAGGGAGTCATGAATCTTGTAGTCCTGGATACCGAAACGACGGGTCTGGAGGTGACTGATGGCCACCGGGTCATCGAGCTCGGATGCGTGCTGTTATCCAATCGCAAGCATACCGAAGCCCGATTTCATCATTACATTAATCCTGGAAGAGCAATCGACCTAGAGGCACAGGAGGTACATGGCATCACCGAGCAATTCCTCGAGGACAAGCCACCTTTTGCGCAGATTTTGGATGAGTTTTTGGCGTTCGTGGACGGTACAGAGCTCGTTATTCACAATGCCCCGTTTGATCTGGGATTTTTGAACCGGGAGTTGGAGCTTGCCGGAAAGCCGCTCCGGCTAGAAGACGTGTGCGAGGTGACAGACTCTCTGGCCTTGGCGCGGCAAATGCATCCGGGACAGAGGAACAGTCTGGACGCGTTGTGCAGGCGCTACGATGTGGATAATAGCGGCCGCGAACTCCACGGGGCCTTGCTGGACGCAGAAATTCTGGCAGATGTCTATTTGGCCATGACCGGGGGTCAAACAGCGCTTGCACTCGACGGTGCGGCTGACGCGGCCCATCAGACGGATTCGGGAAGTTCGACATTCACCGCTCACTCGGGTTTTCCTGTCATTCGTGCCGATGAAGGAGAACTCAACGAACACCAGCGTTGGCTGGATATGTTGGGCCCCGACACACCCTGGCACGAGATCGATCGGACGCATAACGGGTCGTAGCGCTAGACACGTCCGCTCCAGCCGGTCGCCTCTGAACCGCGGAGTGCTCTGCAGTTAAAATATCAACGCCCGAAGTTTGACGTAAGACCGGCAGTCATAGGAGTTTTCATGAGCGATAGCAACATTCACGACGTCATCCCCAGTTTCGCCGCGGCGGCGCATATCGACGGGGAGCGATACGAGGAGATGTACCAGAGATCGGTGTCTGACCCGGATGGGTTCTGGGCCGAACAGGCCGACATCTTTGTAGATTGGTTCACACCGTGGAGCACGGTAAGTGACTGGAACTATCACACTGGCGAGATCAGCTGGTTTGCGGGCGCGACCCTTAACGTTGCCTATAACTGCATCGACCGTCATCTTCCCAGTCGAGGAGATCAGACCGCGATCATCTGGGAAGGCGACGATCCTTCGGTTGACGAGAAGCTCACCTACAAGGAACTGCACGAGGCCGTTTGCCGGTTCTCGAATGTCCTTAAAGCCAGGGGTGTGACTAAAGGGGACCGGGTGTCGATATACATGCCAATGATTCCTGAGGCGGCTATCGCCATGTTGTCTTGTGCGCGTATTGGAGCAGTGCACTCGGTCGTGTTTGGTGGATTCTCTCCTGAAGCCCTCCGTGATCGGATTCTCGATTCAGATTGCCGCGTGGTGATCACAGCAGACGAAGGGCCGCGGGGCGGGAAAGCGGTTCCTCTGAAGGCCAACGTGGAAAAGGCTCTGGCAGGGTGCCCTGAGGTGCATACGACCATTGTGGTTCGAAGAACGGGAAATGCCGTCCCGTCCGGGGGTGATCGAGACGTGTGGTACCACGAAGCCGTGGCGGAAGTCCCGGCTGAGTGTGAAGCTGAACCGATGGCGGCGGAGGATCCGCTGTTTATCCTTTATACGTCTGGATCGACTGGAAAACCCAAGGGAGTGCTGCACACCACGGGCGGCTACCAGTTGTATGCGGCGATGACACACCGCTATGTGTTCGATTACCACGATGGAGATGTTTATTGGTGTACGGCGGATGTGGGGTGGATCACCGGTCACAGCTATATCCTGTACGGCCCGCTTGCGAATGGGGCGACCACTCTGATGTTTGAAGGCGTGCCCACTTATCCCGACGCGTCCCGATTCTGGAAAGTCGTGGACAAGCATCAAGTCAATATTTTCTATACCGCACCTACCGCAATCCGGGCCCTGATGAGCCAGGGGAATGACCCAGTCACCTGTACGAGCCGTTCCAGCCTCAGACTGTTGGGCACGGTGGGCGAGCCGATCAATCCTGAGGCCTGGGAATGGTATTTCAATACAGTCGGCGATGCCCGCTGTCCGATTGTGGACACGTGGTGGCAGACAGAAACCGGGGGCATTCTCATCACACCGCTTCCGGGGGCAACCGACCTTAAACCAGGATCGGCGACACGCCCTTTCTTTGGCATCGTACCGGCACTGTTGGATGCCGACGGCAAAGTGCTGGAGGGCGCCGCGTCGGGCAACCTTGTCATCACCGGGTCGTGGCCGGGCCAGATGCGTACGGTCTACGGCGACCACGAACGCTTTGTGCAGACGTACTTCTCGACTTACCCTGGCTTTTATATGACCGGCGATGGAGCCCGTCGTGACGAGGACGGTTACTATTGGATCACGGGCCGGGTTGATGATGTCATCAACGTCTCAGGGCACCGGATGGGTACGGCAGAGGTAGAGAGCGCCCTCGTGCTGCATAGCGAAGTCGCGGAAGCAGCGGTGGTGGGCTACCCGCATGAGATTAAAGGGCAGGGGATTTATGCCTACGTGACGCTCATGGCAGGAGTCGCGTCAAGTGATGCGCTGCGGGCGGAATTGATCGCCCTCGTTCGGAAAGAAATAGGACCTATTGCCAGTCCCGATGTCATCCAGTGGGCGCCCGGTCTGCCGAAAACCCGATCAGGGAAGATTATGCGCCGGATCCTCCGGAAGATTGCGGCCAACGAGCTCGATAATCTCGGCGATACGTCGACGCTCGCGGAACCGGCGGTGGTTAGCGAACTGATCGAAAACCGCGCAAGCGCGCAATAGGGCGGCTAACGGGTCCGAGCCCTAGCGGTGGGCGCTTGCGATACTCTCGGGCTCCCTTTAAAATCGCGACCCCGCAGCGCAAAAGCGCATGCTCCTTGCCCCACCAAATACCTGGGGGGCTTTAAACCGAAAGGAGAGTTTGATGCGACATTATGAGGTCGTTTTCCTGGTCCATCCGGACCAAAGTGAACAAGTCGGTGCAATGGTCGAAAAGTACCGCGGCCTGATCGAAGGCAGCGGCGGGCACGTGCACCGATTCGAAGACTGGGGCCGTCGTCACCTGGCTTATAACATCGGCAAAGTGCATAAGGCGCACTACGTGCTGATGAATATCGAGTGTGATCAGGCGACCATCGATGAGATCACGAACATGTTCAAGTTCAGTGATGCCGTCCTTCGGAATCTAGTCATGCGCCGAGATGCAGCAGTCACCGAAGCGTCCCCTCTTGCCGATAATCAGTCAGACGATGACGAGATTGATGACGAGATTACGGAAGCGGCCTCTGGACCGACACAGGGAGCACCCGAAGTCGAGAGCGAGGACAAAAAAGAGAGCGTTGCCGCAGGCGCGCCAGCAGACGTTCCGTCTGAATCCCAGGAGGCTGCCGGCTCGGAAACGGCCGGCGGCACCGACCCTGTGGAACCGATTTCCCGCGACGACGATGAAGACAACAACAACGAGGAGAAGCGCGTATGAACCGCATGAACAAGCGAAGGAAATATTGCCGGTTCACTGCGCTGGGTGTGGATGAAATCGACTACAAGGATCTCGACACGCTCAAGGCCTATATCACCGAGACCGGAAAAATCATGGCCAGCCGTAATACAGGGACCAAAGCGCGATACCAACGTCAGTTGGCAACCGCAATCAAGCGAGCCCGTTTCCTCGCTTTGTTGCCGTATACCGACCAACACTGAGGAGACAGCCATGGAATTGATCCTCCTTGAAAAGATCCAGAACCTCGGCGATCTCGGTGACATCGTCAACGTTAAGTCAGGGTACGGCCGGAATTATCTGATTCCGCAGGGCAAAGCCATGCCGGCGAGTGCTGATGCCAAAGAAGAAGTCGAAGCGCGCCGACGGGAACTGGCCAAGCTGGATTCAGAGCGCCGCGAGGCCGCTGAAGCGAAGGCGGCGCTGCTCCCGCAGCGGCTCACTGTGAAACGACTGGTTGCCGAGGAAGGCAAGCTGTTCGGGTCAGTCAGCCCGGTCGATATTGCGGAATTACTGCAATCGGCAGACATTGCGGTCCAGCGTTCCGAAGTCTCAATGCCCGACGGCCCGATCAAGACCACCGGGGAGCATACGGTCGCCCTGATTCTTCATCCGGAAGTTCAAGCCACCGTCCAGGTCGTCGTGGAGCCAGAAAATGAGGTATCCAGCGTGCCCGAGGCTTCTGAGGCGGCTGAATCCGCTCCCGAAGAAGCAGAAGCCCCCGCGGATACTGCTCCCATCGATCACTAAGGCGTTCATCTTCGAGCCCAGGGTTGTCTGATTGCAGGCGCCCGAGGGCCGAAACGGGCCGTCGCTGTCAATGCGACGTCGGCTTGTCTACAATAGTTCTTCTCGGCGTCATTACAATCCGGCAGGAACATTTCACCCATCATGGCCCAGACAACGCCTACGCTAAGCGCAGTCTCCAGCATGCCCCGAGTGCCCCCGCAGGCTGTAGAGGCAGAGCAGTCTGTGCTGGGCGGTCTACTGGTGGATTCCCGCCGATGGGATGAAGTCGCAGAGACCGTTCGGTCCGGGGATTTCTACACCCGGGCACATCGTGAGGTCTTTTCGGCGATCCATGCGCTCCACGAGTCCGACAAAGCCGTTGATGTGGTTACGGCC
Source organism: Pseudomonadota bacterium (assembly GCA_016845525.1). GTDB lineage: Bacteria > Pseudomonadota > Gammaproteobacteria > Arenicellales > UBA868 > UBA868. The sequence continues at coordinate 2,511 of JAERSQ010000156.1, read as the reverse complement.
TCGGAGTGGCTAAAGAACAAAGGCACGTTGGAAGCGGCCGGCGGTCTTGCCTACCTTGGTGAGTTGGCCAACCGTACTCCGGGGACAACTAATCTCAAAGCCTACGCTCAGATTGTCCGTGAGCGCTCAATCTTGCGTTCTCTGATCGCTGCTGCGAGTGACATCTCAGAAAAGGCCTATCAACCGGAAGGTCTCGACATCGAAGCCTTGCTGGATCATGCCGAAAAAGCAGTATTCGATATTTCGGATGCAGACAGACGGTCGGCTTCTGGATTCGACCCCATCCAAGGGTTGCTAACGCAGGCGCTGGATCGGATTGAAGAACTTTACGAATCCAAAGGCGGGATCACCGGGGTAGCGAGCGGCTTTCGTGACCTTGATGCGCTGACCTCAGGCCTGCAGGACGCCGATCTCGTGGTTATTGCCGGCAGACCGTCAATGGGGAAAACCTCGCTGGCAATGAATCTTGCGGAAAATGCCGCGGTGGGCTCAAAGCTGCCGGTGGCCGTCTTCAGCATGGAGATGCCTGGGCATCAACTGGCAATGCGGATGCTTGCCTCGTTGGGGAGAATCAATGCTCACCGAATTCGGACAGGCCAGCTAGAGCAGGAAGATTGGCCTCGGCTTACCTCGGCAATGGGGTTATTGGACGAGGCGCCTATTTTTGTTGACGATACTCCCGCCCTGACTCCCTTGGAGCTTAGATCCCGAATAAGGCGCCTGGTCCGTGAACATGGTGATCTGGGGCTTGTGATCGTGGACTATCTGCAACTGATGCAGACCGGCGACAACAGTGAGAATAGGGCGGTAGAGGTGGCCAATATCACTCGGGCGCTGAAAGTCGTTGCCAAAGAATCTAGTGTGCCGGTGGTGGTACTGTCACAACTTAATCGTGGCCTGGAGCAGCGTCCCAACAAGCGGCCGATTATGTCGGATCTGCGTGAGTCGGGGGCGATCGAGCAGGATGCAGACCTCATCTTATTCATCTATCGTGATGAGGTATATAACGAAGATAGTCCCGAGAAAGGCACCGCCGAGATCATCGTAGCGAAGCAGCGTAACGGACCGACAGGCACTGTTCGGCTGACCTTCCTCGGTGAATACACGCGGTTTGAAAGTTACACCCCCGCCTTTGAGGATCAATCATATTGAATCGAGTTTGGAGTTGGGCAGAGGTCGATTCTAGAGCTCTCTTGCACAACCTTCAGCGTGTCCGGGAGTTAGCTCCCCGCTCAAAGGTGGCTGCGGTAGTGAAAGCTAACGCATACGGTCACGGCATCGAGTTAGTCACTCGGATTCTCGCTGAAAAGGTAGATGCATTCGCAGTGGCAACCTGTGCTGAAGGAATTCAAGCGAGAAAGCAGGACTCAATCACCCCAATATGGGTACTGCTCGGGTACGGCGACGAAGGCGAACTAAAGACTTGCGTTTCGCATCAGCTTACTCCAGTGATCGCAAGTGAGCATCAACTGAATCTCTGGACCTCGGGGGGCATCGAGTCCATGAAAGTTATTATTGAACTCGACATTGGAATGGGGCGTATGGGGTTCGAGATACAAGAACCCTCGCATCAGCTAACAAAACTTCAAAGCGACGACCACAGGGGCCCTACTCTCGTCCTCGGGCATTTCCCTGCCGCGGAATCATCTAACTTCACGGAGATAAGGGAGGCGTCCAGAAGATTCAGCAACGCTTCCCGGTCGGTGGGTCGTTCGTTGACTTTGGCAAACTCAGCTGCAATTTTAGCCCATCCTTTTACTCATCTTGACTGGGTTCGCCCGGGTTTAATGCTCTATGGGATTTCACCTTTTCCAGAGTCTCGGGGCGCTGATTTTGATCTCCAGCCTGCCATGCGAGTTTTCTCCCGCATACGAGGAATTCGAACTATGGATCCCGGGCAAACTATAGGCTACGGGAGTACGTTTCGTTGCAAATCCAAGATGCGAGTGGGTTTAATTCCGTTTGGATACGCTGATGGATTCCCCCGACAGGAGCTCTCGTCATCCAGTGTTGCAATTCGCGACAAGCGGTGTGCGATTCTCGGAAGGATTTCGATGGACTCGATGATTGTCGACTTGTCAAGTTTGTGCAGTGTTGATGTGGGCGAACCGGTCGAACTGTGGGGTCATAACGTCCCATTGGAGGAAATTGCAGCGGATAGTGGAACGATTCCACACCATGTTCTCACTGGACTTGGTAAACGGGTGGAACGGGTGTCATTGTGACACCGAAGGCGCGGTCCGACGCCCTGTACCGCTGCAGTGACTGCGGCGCAAAAAGCCATAAATGGGTGGGCCAGTGTGCCGGTTGCGGCGCCTGGAACACACTGAGTCTCGCGACCGGCTCTGGCTCGTTCCCAACCGATCTGCCGGGGGGCAAACCGCCCGCGCGGCTGGCCGACGTTGTCACGGCCGAATACGAGCGTTACCAGACTGGACTGACTGAACTGGATCGTGTCCTGGGGGGTGGAATTGTCCCGGGGTCGGTGGTACTGCTCGGGGGAGAACCCGG
>JAERSQ010000155.1 GCA_016845525.1 Pseudomonadota bacterium | reverse complement strand
CACCCGGGTCAGGGCGGCCGTCAGGGTGGTTTTGCCATGGTCGACGTGACCGATGGTGCCAACGTTCACATGCGGCTTACTGCGCTCGAATTTCTCTTTCGACACTTTCTGATTTCCTCAACAGTGCGTGGTTAACTGGCTTTCTTCATCATCACTTCCGTGACGCTTGAAGGTGCTGGTAAATACTGGCTGAACTCCATTGAATAGGTTGCCCGCCCCTGCGATGCGGATCGCAGAGAGGTGGCGTAACCGAACATCTCTGACAGTGGAACCTCTGCTCGGACGATCTTCCCAGCCGGGACATCTTCCATCTCGGAGATCATCCCCCGTCGTGAGTTGAGATCACCTGTGACACCACCCATGTACTCTTCGGGAGTCACGACCTCGACCCGCATGATCGGCTCGAGCAAGACAGGCTTCGCCTTCGCGCTCGCCTCACGGAAAGCCTGGATCGCAGCCGCCCGAAACGCGTGTTCGGATGAGTCGACCTCATGGTAGGAGCCGTCGTACAGCGTCACTTTCAAGTCAATCACGGGGTACCCCGCAACGATTCCGGATTCCATTGCTTCAACGATACCCTTCTGAACAGCGGGAATATATTCTCGGGGAACAACACCCCCCTTGATCTGGTCGACAAACTCGAAGCCAGCTCCGCGCTCCTGAGGCTCGATGCGGAGATAGACATGACCATACTGCCCGCGACCCCCAGTCTGTTTGGAATATTTGTGCTCCTGCTCGACCGTGCCATTAAGGGTTTCACGATAGGCAACCTGCGGCTTGCCGACATTGGCATCTACACTGAATTCGCGTTTCAGGCGGTCGATAATAATTTCGAGATGGAGTTCGCCCATACCGGAGATGATGGTCTGGCCCGACTCTTCGTCAGTACGCACACGAAATGACGGATCCTCCTGAGCCAATTTACCTAAGGCGACCCCTAACTTTTCCTGATCGCTCTTGGTCTTAGGTTCAACAGCCTGCGAAATCACGGGATCTGGAAATTCCATCCGCTCAAGCGTGATCACCTGATTGGGATCGCAAAGCGTGTCACCGGTCGTAATGGCCTTAAGGCCTACCGCAGCAGCAATATCACCGGCGCGCACCTCTTTAATCTCTTCGCGGGAGTTCGCGTGCATCTGGAGAATGCGCCCGATCCGCTCTTTTTTGCCTTTGACAGGGTTGTAGATACTGTCCCCCGAATTGACGACACCCGAATACACGCGGAAGAACACCAGCTGACCGACAAACGGGTCTGTCATGATCTTGAAGCCCAGCGCGGCAAACGGGGCATCATCGGACGCCGGCCGCTCTTCCTCGGTCTGCTCATCCTCAAGAATGCCGCTGATCGCGGGGACTTCGGTCGGGTTCGGCATGAAATCCAGCACCGCGTCCAGCATCGCCTGCACACCCTTATTCTTGAAGGCTGATCCGCAGGTAACCAGAACGACCTCGTTGGCAATCGTTCTCTGTCGCAATGCCTTTTTGATCTCGTCCAGGGAGAGTTCACCCTCTTCGAGGTACTTCTCCATTAACTCTTCGTTGGCTTCGGCTGCCGTTTCGAGCAACTGCTCGCGAAGCTCGGTGCACTGTTCCTGAAGGTCTTCAGGAATATCGCGTTCTTCGAACTTTGTCCCACGAGTCTCCTCGTCCCAATAAATGGCCTTCATCTTGATGAGGTCAACAACCCCTTCAAAATTTTCTTCGGCGCCGATGGGCACCTGAAGGGTGACGGCGTTCGAGCCCAGACGGCTGTTAATCTGCTCTACAACCCGGAAAAAATCCGCACCCGTGCGGTCCATCTTGTTGATAAAAGCCATGCGCGGGACGCTGTATTTATCCGCCTGGCGCCACACGGTCTCAGACTGGGGCTCTACGCCTCCTACCGCGCAGAAGACGCCTACTGCGCCATCAAGCACACGTAGCGAGCGTTCCACTTCGATCGTGAAATCCACGTGGCCCGGGGTATCGATGATGTTGATCCGGTGCTCGTCATAGTTCTGGTCCATCCCGCTCCAGAAACAAGTCGTCGCCGCTGAGGTAATCGTGATGCCCCGCTCCTGCTCCTGCTCCATCCAGTCCATGACCGCGTTGCCGTCATGGACTTCACCGATCTTATGGGAGATTCCGGTATAGAACAGGATCCGCTCAGTCGTGGTGGTCTTTCCAGCATCGATGTGCGCCATGATGCCGATGTTCCGGTAACGCTCAAGTGGAGTTTGTCGAGGCACTGTATTTATTCCGTTGGTAGTTCGGGATGGGTTTGAGAGTTACCTGAGAGGATCAGAAGCGGAAATGGGAGAACGCTTTATTGGCCTCTGCCATCCGGTGAACCTCGTCTTTCTTCCGCGCTGCGCCGCCGCGCTTGTCTGCAGCGTCCATGAGTTCACCCGCCAGCCGATCCGTCATGGATTTCTCGTTGCGTTTTCTTGCGGCGTCGACCAGCCAGCGCATGGCTAGCGCGTTACGACGACTGGGACGTACCTCAACCGGCACCTGGTAAGTCGCACCCCCCACACGGCGGCTCTTCACCTCAACCACCGGTCGGATATTTTCCAGCGCCTGATAGAACACTTCGAGCGGTTCAGAGGAACCACGGGTTCCGATGGTATCGAGGGCGCCGTAGAGCACCCGCTCGGCTATGGACTTCTTGCCATCCTGCATCATCACATTGATGAACTTGGCGATCGTCTGATCACCGAATTTTGGATCCGGCAATATCGTCCGTTTCGGTACTTCGCGACGTCTAGGCATTTCTAGATACTTTCCCTTCTTTATTCAGTCAGCGGTTATTGGCTGCGGGCAAAACCTTCGAGCCGGTGCCGCGCTCTGCGCAACATCTGCATCGTCATTCCCCGCACGACCCAACTGCCGCGCCCACAACTTTAAAGACGACGCAAGCGTCGCCTCCGACGGCCAAAGGCCCTCGGTTCAAATCGATACGGTGAGACAGCTTTTTGTCGCTAGCGGCTTGGCGCCCCCTTCGCGACTTCTGTGCTGACCTTTTCCGCAAGATCAGCTTTGTCACCGTGGCCGGTCAGCTATTCCGGCCTGTTTTACGGTTTCAGCACCCCCGGGTAACGTTAAAGAACCCGGGGCAATCCCGTTTGATTAGGCTCGTTACGACTTCGGTCGCTTCGCGCCGTACTTTGAACGGCCTTGCCGCCGTTCCCCCACGCCGGACGTATCCAGCGTTCCTCGGACCGTGTGGTATCGCACGCCCGGTAAATCTTTCACTCTGCCGCCGCGAATCAGGACAACCGAGTGCTCCTGCAGGTTATGCCCTTCACCGCCGATGTAACTGGTTACTTCATAGCCGTTGGTCAGCCGCACCCTTGCCACCTTTCGCAGAGCCGAGTTTGGTTTCTTCGGTGTGGTTGTGTAGACACGGGTGCACACGCCGCGCTTTTGCGGGCAGGCAGCCAGCGCCGGCACGTTGGACTTTTGGGTCTGGCGCGTCCGGGGCTTGCGAACAAGTTGATTGATCGTTGGCATTGCTTGATTTAGTCAGTTTTTCGGCCAGAAATCGGGCCGCCGCTTTCGGCAACACTGAAGTCTGGAAAGGGCGGCGATTCTAGGCAGAATAGGCATTTCTGTCAACATTTGGCCTAATTTATGGCTTTTTGCAGCGTGCCATTGATCAGCCCTGTGCCGCTTCGGCCGCTTCGGTCTCTGTTTCCTCAGTCAGATTTTCGAGAATGGCCAACTCCTCGATGTCGCTATCTTCCTGGACCTGCTCCTGTTTACGCCGGCGGCGATCCTCATGGTGCGCCAACCCGGTACCTGCAGGAATTAATCGGCCCACGATGACGTTCTCTTTCAGTCCTCTCAAGTGGTCGACTTTGCCCTGCATGGAGGCCTCGGTCAGAACCCGGGTGGTTTCCTGGAAAGAGGCTGCAGAGATGAAGGAATCCGTGCTCAGTGATGCTTTGGTGATTCCGAGCAACACGGGCGCGAACACCGCCGGCGTCTTGCCCTCCGCCGTCAGCGCATCGTTCTCTTCAAGCAGAGCGGAACGCTCAACCTGGTCCGATTCCAAATATCGGGTATCGCCCGGTTCCACGATGCGTACACGACGGAGCATCTGTCGGATGATGACTTCGATATGCTTGTCATTGATCTTCACGCCCTGAAGTCGATACACCTCCTGGACCTCGCTGACAATGTAGTCGGTCAAAGGCACGAGTCCCCTCAACTCAAGCACGTCAACCGCGGCAAGCGGCCCCTCCACAATGACATCGCCCTTCTCGACTGTCTCGCCATCAAATACGCTGATTTGGCGATCTTTGGGTATCGACATCTCATGGAGTTCACCTGCTTCGTCCGTAATCTCAAGCCGGGTCTTGGTTTTGACTTCCTTACCAAAGGAGATGATTCCGGTCGCGACTGCCAGGATGGCCGGTTCTTTGGCTTTCCGCGCTTCAAAGAGTTCTGCGACCCGAGGCAAACCGCCTGTGATATCACGCGTTTTGGAGCTTTCCTGCGGGATTCGTGCCAGTACCTCGCCAACACCAACACTTGTACCCACATTCACCACGATTGAGGCACCTGGAGGCATCTGGTGTTGCGCTTTAACTTTGTTGCGCCCGTCTACCAATTCGACAGTGGGTTTGATGTCGGAAGTGGCGCCGCGCCGGCTTTTTGGATCCATAACCAGGTAGGTGCTTGATCCGGTGAGATCATCGACCTGCTCCGTTACGGAAACGCCCTCGACCAGGTTCTCAAATCGGACCTTGCCGGCCACCTCACTAATGATGGGATGGGTGTGCGGATCCCAGGAGGCAATCACCTGGCCGCTCTCGACTTCGTCGGAGTCATTCACGGTCACTTCCGCACCGTAAGGGACGCGATGACGTTCCCGGTCAATACCGTGCTGGTCATGGATCACCAATTCACCGGATCGCGAAACAACGATATTGCAGCCGTCCTCGCGCTTGACCGCGCGAACGCCCACCCAGGATACGGTGCCCTGGTTCTTGACCTCGACCCGGCTTGCGGCCGCGATTCGCGACGCCGCGCCACCGATGTGGAACGTACGCATGGTCAACTGGGTACCCGGCTCACCGATACTCTGTGCCGCCATCACACCAACTGCCTCACCGCGACTGACGAGGTGTCCGCGGGCGAGATCACGGCCATAGCACGTTGCACAGATGCCGTAACGCGTATCGCAGGTAACAGCCGACCGCACTTTAAGGTGGTTCACGTTGTGCTCTTCAAGCAGTAGTACTCCAGCCTCATCGATCATCTCGCCGGCGCTGAAGAGCTTAGAGCCATCACTCGGGCTCACCACGTCTTCAGACACGGAGCGGCCGAGAATGCGATCCTTCAGAGGAATCACCACTTCACCACCCTGGACGATCGCTTCGCGCAGAATACCGTTGGTGGTGCCGCAGTCTTCTTCAGTCACCACCAGATCCTGGCAGACATCGACCAGCCGTCGTGTCAAATAACCAGAGTTCGCAGTCTTGAGCGCCGTATCCGCAAGGCCCTTACGGGCGCCATGAGTAGAAATAAAGTATTCGTTGACGTTCAACCCCTCGCGAAAATTGGCCGTGATCGGTGTCTCAATAATCGATCCGTCGGGTTTGGCCATGAGTCCGCGCATCCCGGCAAGCTGACGAATCTGCGCGTGACTGCCTCGAGCACCCGAGTCCGCCATCATATAGATGGAGTTGAAGGATTCCTGCTCAACCGTTTCGCCGTCAGCATTGACAACCTTCTCCACGCTGAGTTCGTCCATCATTTCCCCGGCTACCCGGTCACTGGCATGGGTCCAGATATCGACGACTTTGTTGTAGCGCTCGCCGTCGGTCAGCAATCCCTGGCCGTGTTGTTCCTGTATGGCTTTCACTTCGGCTTCTGCCGCGTCCAGCGTAGCGGACTTGCTGTCAGGCACGACCATGTCATCGACACCGATCGAGACTCCCGCGCGGGCGGCCATTGAGAACCCGGTATACATCAACTTGTCGCAGAAGATAACGGTGTCTTTCAGGCCCACACGACGGTACGCTTCATTAATCACGGAAGAGATCGCCCGCTTTTTCATGGTCTGATTGATGAGCTCAAATGGCAGACCGTCCGGCAGAACTTCGGACAGCAGCGCCCTGCCCGCGGTGGTGTCGATCAAGTTAAAGGTTTCCTGACGCTCGCCGTCTTCGCTGAACTGAACCTCACGAATCCGGACCTGGATCCTGGCATGCAGAGACAACATCCCCGCATCACGCGCCCGACGCACCTCTGAGACGTCGGAAAACGCCTTGCCTTCTCCCGGTTCATTCACCTTCTCCCGTGTCATGTAGTAAAGACCGAGGACGATATCCTGCGAAGGCACAATGATCGGCTCGCCGTTTGACGGAGAGAGCACATTGTTGGATGACATCATCAGCGTTCGCGCCTCGAGCTGCGCCTCTACTGAAAGCGGCACATGCACAGCCATCTGGTCGCCGTCAAAGTCTGCGTTGTAGGGAGTGCAAACCAGCGGATGCAGTTGGATCGCTTTACCCTCTACCAGGACCGGCTCGAATGCCTGGATACCCAAGCGGTGCAGGGTCGGCGCGCGGTTGAGCAGCACCGGATGCTCACGGATGACTTCTTCGAGAATATCCCAAACCTCCGGCTCTTCCATTTCCACCAATTTCTTGGCCTGCTTGATGGTGGTCGCCAGACCCCGCAGTTCGAGCTTGCTGTAGATGAATGGCCGGAAGAGTTCCAGCGCCATTTTCTTGGGCAGCCCGCACTGATGCAGTTTCAACGTAGGGCCCACCACGATGACAGAGCGGCCTGAGTAGTCCACCCGCTTGCCCAGCAGGTTCTGGCGAAAACGCCCCTGCTTACCCTTGATCATGTCGGCAAGCGATTTCAGCTGTCTGCGGTTAGGGCCGGTGACCGCTTTACCGCGTCGGCCGTTATCCAACAGTGCGTCTACCGATTCTTGCAGCATGCGCTTTTCGTTACGGACAATAATGTCCGGCGCATTTAAATCCAGCAGCCGGCGCAACCGGTTGTTACGGTTAATGACACGCCGATACAGATCATTAAGATCGCTTGTTGCGAAACGACCCCCCTCAAGCGGCACCAGAGGACGGAGGTCAGGCGGCAACACCGGCAACGCCTCCATGATCATCCATTCCGGTTTGTTACCGGAATGCAGGAACGCTTCGACGACCTTGAGCCGCTTGGTCACCTTTTTGGTTTTGGTTTCTGAAGTCGATTCAGCCAGATCCTCGCGCAACTGCGCCGACAGCGACTTGAGATCCATGCTTTTCAGGAGTTCTTTTACCGCTTCGGCACCCATGCCGGCATCGAAGTCTGCCCCATAGAGCTGGATCGCCTCGTAGTAAGACTCTTCGGTCATCAATGATCCGACCTCGAGTTCCGTCAGACCTGGATCGGTGACCACGTAGGCCTCAAAGTAAAGCACCCGCTCAATCTCGCGGACAGTCATATCCAGCAGAACACCAAGACGGGAGGGCAGCGACTTCAGGAACCAGATGTGCGCCACCGGGCTGGCGAGCTCAATATGGCCCATTCGCTCACGTCGCACCGTGGAAAGCGTAACCTCGACACCGCATTTTTCGCACACCACGCCGCGATGCTTAAGACGCTTGTACTTGCCGCACAGGCACTCATAGTCCTGCATCGGCCCGAACAGCTTGGCACAGAACAGGCCGTCTCGCTCGGGCTTGAAGGTGCGGTAGTTAATGGTCTCGGGCTTCTTAACCTCACCAAAGGACCATGACCGAATCTGGTCCGGCGACGCCAGACGAATCCGAATGTTGTCAAACTCCTGATCTACTGCATCGTATCGTGAAAACTGACTGAAAAAATCTTTCATTGTCTTCTTTTTCCTATAACCGTATCTGGAACCGTGGAGAACACACCTCTCTGCGCGATCTGTTACCGATCCTCGCGTCTTTCAATATTGAGCCCCAAGGCTCTGATCTCCTTTTCCAAAACGTTGAATGATTCCGGTACAGACGCCTCCATTCGATGGTCGCCCCGAACGAGGTTTTCATACATCTTGGTCCTGCCACCCACGTCATCGGACTTCACCGTCAGCATCTCCTGAAGCGTGTAAGACGCGCCGTAGGCTTCCAGCGCCCACACCTCCATCTCTCCGAAACGCTGGCCGCCGAACTGGGCCTTGCCTCCCAGCGGCTGCTGGGTGATAAGACTGTAGGGACCCGTCGACCGCGCATGCATCTTGTCATCGACCAGGTGGTTGAGCTTCAGCATGTACATGTAGCCCACCGTCACCTCCCGGTCGAAGAGCTCTCCGGTACGCCCGTCGATCAGCCTGGCCTGCCCGCTCGACGGAAGTTCGGCAATCTTGAGCCATTCCTTGATCTCGGCTTCGTTCGCCCCGTCGAACACCGGGGTGGCAATCGGCACACCACCGCGAAGGTTGTTTGCAAGTTCCGTGACCTCGTCATCGGAGAGCGTATCCATGTCTTCCTGATGACGCCCGGTGCCGTAGATCTTGCCAAGCTGTTTTCGCAGCCTGGTGGTATCTGCGCCCGAATCCAGCATCTCGCTAATCTGCCGGCCCAGATGACTGGCGGCCCACCCAAGGTGGCATTCCAGCACCTGTCCGACGTTCATTCGGGAGGGTACGCCGAGCGGATTCAGCACGATATCGACAGTGGTGCCGTCTTCCATATACGGCATATCCTCGATCGGGACGATTCTCGAAATTACACCCTTATTGCCGTGGCGGCCCGCCATCTTGTCTCCAGGCTGCAGGCGACGCTTGACGGCAACGAATACTTTGACCATCTTGAGCACACCGGCCGGCAAGTCATCTCCTGCCTCAAGCTTGCCGCGCTTTTCATCGTACAGGTCGTCAAACCGTTTTGACTGAGCCGTCAGCTGGGCTCGGATCTGCTCGAGGGTCGTGTTGGTGTCTTCGTCACGTAACCGGACCTCAAACCACTTGTCTCGAGGCAAGGCCTGCAGATAAGGACGGGTGATCTTGTCCCCCGCATTCAGCTCTCCGGGCCCCCCTTCGGCGACCTTTCCTGCGAGCAGACGCTCGATCCGATCGTAAGCATCGTCTTCAACGATTTGATACTGGTCCTGAAGGTCTTTCTTGATACGGTCAAGCTCGGACGCCTCGATAGACAGCGCACGTGTATCTTTCTCCACACCATCACGGGTAAAGACCTGAACATCAATTACGGTGCCCGACATGCCGGAGGGCATACGAAGCGAAGTGTCCTTAACGTCCGAAGCCTTCTCGCCAAAGATGGCGCGCAGCAGTTTTTCCTCTGGGGTCAACTGCGTTTCGCCTTTTGGCGTGACCTTACCGACCAGGATGTCGCCTGGATTCACTTCGGCCCCGATATAGACGATCCCGGATTCATCGAGCCGCGCCAAAGCCGACTCGCTGACGTTGGGAATATCCCGCGTTACATCGTCTGAACCCAGTTTGGTATCACGCGCCGTACAAGTGAGTTCCTCAATATGGATTGAGGTGTAGACGTCATCCTGAACGAGACGCTCTGAAATGAGGATCGAATCCTCAAAGTTGTAACCGTTCCAGGGCATGAACGCGACCAGAATGTTGCGGCCCAGAGCCAGCTCACCTAAATCGGTGGATGGACCATCGGCAAGCACATCCCCTGCCGCAATCTTGTCGCCCACGGAAACCAACGGCCGCTGATTGATCGTGGTGTTCTGGTTAGAGCGGGTGTATTTGACCAGGTTGTAGATGTCGACACCGGAATCACCGGTCCCAACCTCTTTGTCATTTACCTTGACCACAATTCGCGAAGCATCCACCGCGTTCACCACGCCGCCGCGCGATGCAACAACCACCACGCCGGAATCCGACGCGACCTTGCGCTCGATGCCGGTTCCCACCAGAGGCTTTTCACTACGAAGCGTCGGCACAGCCTGGCGCTGCATGTTGGACCCCATCAACGCCCGGTTGGCATCATCATGCTCAAGAAACGGAATCAAAGCGGCAGCCACTGACACAATCTGCGACGGCGCAACATCCATAAACTGCACATTCTCAGCAGTCGATAAAGTGAATTCATTGCGATACCGGCAGGAGATCAGTTCATCGGCCAACTCGCCTTTGTCGTTGATTCGGGCATTAGCCTGAGCAATGATGTACTCGCCCTCCTCAATGGCCGACAAGTAAACCGCCTCGTCGGTCACCTTGCGATCCACCACCTTTCGGTAGGGCGTCTCGAGAAAACCGTACTCATTCGTTCTGGCAAAGATCGCCAAGGAGTTAATCAGGCCGATATTCGGACCTTCAGGCGTTTCGATCGGGCACACCCGGCCGTAGTGCGTCGGATGCACATCACGCACTTCAAAGCCCGCACGTTCACGGGTCAGTCCGCCCGGACCCAGCGCCGAGACTCTACGCTTGTGAGTCACCTCTGACAGCGGATTGGTCTGGTCCATAAACTGTGACAATTGACTGGACCCAAAGAACTCCTTGATCACCGCCGAGACCGGCTTGGCATTGATCAGATCCTGAGGGGTCAGGTTTTCCGACTCGGCCATGGAAAGACGTTCCTTGACCGCGCGCTCCACCCGAACAAGACCGATACGGAACTGGTTTTCCACCAGCTCTCCTACGGAACGCACCCGACGGTTGCCGAGGTTGTCAATATCATCTGTCCCGCCGTTGCCGTTCTTGAGTTCCACCAAGGTGCGCATGACATCGATGATGTCCTGCTGGCTCAGAATACCCGGCCCTTCATCACTGGTGCGGCCCAAGCGGCGGTTGAGTTTCATCCGACCGACCGCAGATAGGTCGTAGCGATCGATCGTGAAAAAGAGGTTTCTGAAAAGTTGCTCCGCCGCGTCTTTTGTCGGAGGCTCACCCGGGCGCATCATCCGGTAAATTTCCACCTGTGCTTCGAGCGCGGTTCGTGTGGCGTCATTTCGCAGCGTATCGGAGATGTAGGGGCCGCGATCCAGATCGTTCGTGTAGATGGTCTCGAAGGCCTCAACACCGATCTCGCGGAACTGGGCAAGCAGCTCCGGCGTCACTTCATCATTGGCACTGGCCAACACCTCTCCAGTTTCCATATCCACGAGATCCCGTGAAAGCGCCCGGCCCAGGATATAGCTGTCGGGAACGGCCAACGATTTGATTCCCGCGTTCTCAAGTTCGCGAATGTGTCGCGCGGTAATTCGTCTTTCCGCCTCAACAATTACCTTGCCGGTAGCCGTCTTGAGATCGAAATCAAGCTCCTGGCCCCGCAGTCTTTCCGCGACCAGATCCACTTCGGCCGACTCCGGCAGCAGCGTGACACGGTCATTCTCAAAGAACAGGCTCAGGATCTCTTCTGTCGAATAATCCAGGGCTTTTAAAACAATGGTTGCCGGAAGCTTGCGGCGTCGATCAATTCGCACAAACAGGAGGTCTTTCTGGTCGAACTCGAAATCCAGCCAGGAACCACGGTAGGGAATCACCCGGGCGTTGAAAAGCAGCTTTCCCGACGAGTGCGTTTTGCCTTTATCGTGGTCAAAAAACACGCCCGGAGAGCGGTGCAACTGCGACACGATGACGCGCTCGGTACCGTTGATCACGAAGGTACCGTTCTCGGTCATCAGGGGCATTTCCCCCATATAGACTTCTTGTTCCTTGATGTCGCGCAGAATCTTCGCGCCGCCGGACTCGCTTTTGTCAAAAATAATCAGACGTAATGTGGCGAACAACGGAGCGGAGTACACCATGCCGCGTTGCTGACATTCCCGAACGTCAAACACCGGCGTTCCGAGTGTGTAGCTGACGAAATCCAGCGAGGCTGCGCCGTTGTAGCTCTCAATCGGAAACACCGATTTAAATGCTGCTTGCAGCCCCTCGTCGATCCGCTGCAGCGGTTCGACCCCGGCCTGAAGCAGTTTCTTGTACGAGACCTTCTGGATATCCAGAAGATTGGGTACCTGATCAGCGGCTGATCGGGTACTGAAACTCTTACGAATCCGTTTTTTTTCGGTAAAGGTGTAAGCCATGAAGACCTCGCAGAACAGTTAGTAAATAACGTTTACAACGCGCTCGCTATACGCTTCCACAGACGAGTGCATAGAACGCGACAAAGCCGGGACACGCACGCACCGGTCGGAAAATAACCGGTGCGTGCATTCCCAAAACAGCGAACCCCCGCTACGAGCAGCGGATCGGTTCCCCAGCGATCACTTAACCTCAACAGATCCGCCGGCTTCTTCGAGCTGCTTCTTGATTTCCTCAGCTTCGTCTTTGCTGACTCCCTCTTTGACGGCCGACGGAGCGGACTCCACAAGATCTTTGGCTTCCTTCAGGCCCAGACCCGTGATGCTACGGACCGCCTTAATGACGCCGACTTTCTTGTCTCCGAAAGAGCTCAGCACAACATCAAATTCGGTTTGCTCTTCGCCGCCGCCGGCATCTCCGCCTGCGCCACCCGCAGCCGGAGCTGCAACAGCGACTGCCGCTGCCGCGGACACGCCGAATTTCTCTTCCATGTCCTTGATCAACTCGGACAGTTCGAGAACGGACATTTCTGCCACCGCATTCAAAACTTCTTCGCGATTCATTGGTTTCTCCTTAAATTGAGATTTTCTTACCTTGAGCGCTCAACCGCGTTTCACGCTGCCTGTTCATCAGGCCGACTGTCTCTGACAGCCGACAGCGTGCGCACAAATTTCGAGGGGACTTCGTTCAAGGTCTGGACAAGTTTGGTCATCGGCGCCGCCATGGTGCCCACCAGCGTCGCGAGCAGTTCCTCGCGTCCGGGCAATTTAGCTAACGCCTGAATTGCCGAAACATCCAACAGGTCGCCGTTCATGGCGCCAATCGTTATCTTCAGCTCTTCATTGTCTTTGGCAAACTTCGAGACCACTTTCGCCACCGCGACGGGATCCTCCGAGGAGGAAATCACCAACGGTCCGGTGAAATGATCTGTCAGACACTCAAAATTTGACTCCGCCACACAGCGACGGGCGAGCGTGTTCTTGACCACACGCACGTCCACCCCCAGGTTGCGGGCCTCCGTCCTAAGCTCGGTGATTTGCGCAACGGTGAGCCCTCGATACTCAGCCAGCACTGCAGCGTGGGCCGCAGACAGAACCTGCGTAACCTCGGTAACCACAGCCTTTTTCTGATCGATACTAAGGCTCATTTAGCACTACTCCTTGCTCGTTACACCCTGGTGTCCTGACCGGTAAAAATCCCGGATCGGGGGCACCGCCTACGCAGGCCGGCGTCTGCCATTAAGCGCTTGCGGCCAACCACTCCGCTCACGCACCTGCGGTCTTCGACGGACCTGCAGTGTCTGATCACAACATCTCAGACCCCACGGCCCCTCAAACTGAATAATGAATACTGCTCTCTTACTGTCTGCTCTTTACGTCGTTACGTCGTTACGTCTTTGCATCTTTATGTTTTTCGGCTCTTAACTCTCGGCTAACGCTTGGCCTTCCCGACATCCAGGGCTTAGGCCGCCACCGAGGTGCGGTCTACTTTCACACCCGGACCCATCGTGGTCGACAGGGTCAGACGCTTGAGGTACTGACCTTTTGATGCGGAAGGTTTTGCTTTGTTCAGAGCATCCAGCAGTGCCAGAAGGTTCTCTTTCAGCGCTGCCTCGTCAAAGGAAGCTTTCCCGATCGGACAATGAATCACACCCGCCTTGTCTATACGAAACTGAACCTGTCCTGCCTTGGCGTTGGTTACCGCCTTGGTCACATCCTGCGTCACCGTTCCGACCTTCGGATTTGGCATCAAACCACGCGGGCCCAACACCTGACCCAGCTTGCCGACGACGCGCATCGTACTTGGCGTTGCTATGCAAATATCAAAGTCGATCGTTCCACCCTGGATGGTTTCAGCAAGATCTTCTAACCCGACAATATCTGCCCCAGCAGACTGCGCGGCTTCGACGTCATCGCCGTCAGCAAAAACAGCTACGCGCACGGTCTTGCCCGTGCCCTTCGGCAGCACAGTAGCGCCGCGGACATTTTGATCTGATTTTTTGGCATCAACGCCGAGGTTAATGCTGACGTCGACGGTTTCATCAAATTTGGCAGAAGCAGACTGCTTCACCAGTTTCAGCGCATCATCGATCGGATAGAAATTGTCCTGGGACAGACCCTCGGACGCCTGTCGGTACCGTTTTCCGCGTGCGCTCATCAGACACCCTCCGTTTCGATGCCCATGCTGCGGGCGCTGCCGGCAATGATCTTCACCGCCTGATCCATGTCATAGGCGCTGAGGTCAGGCATCTTGACCTTGGCGATCTCTTCAAGCTCTGCCCGACCGACTTTGCCGACCTTGTTTTTGTTCGGCTCGCCGCTTCCCTTGTCCAGACCTGCAGCCTTTTTCAGCAGCACCGACGCCGGAGGCGTCTTTTTGATATAGGTGAAACTCTTGTCGGAGTAGACCGTAATCACCACCGGAATCGGCAGACCCGGTTCCACATCCTGCGTATCGGCGTTAAAAGCCTTGCAGAACTCCATGATATTCAGCCCGTGCTGTCCCAGGGCGGGACCCACTGGCGGGCTGGGTTTGGCGCCGCCGGCGGGCACCTGCAGCTTAATATAAGCCTCAATCTTCTTCGCCATCGTTTACTCCGTCGGGTCCAAACGCCGTTAGGCTCCCCTGTTTATTTACGACCTGCGGACAGTCCGTTTAGCTGTCTGCTCTCAACAACTCTCTCGACTGCTCTCTGGTCTCTTCTCTCAACTGCGCCATCACCGCGCTCTGGCGCATCTGCGGCCATGGGCCCCGACCCGGAAAGGCGCTACGCCTTTTCGACCTGGCTAAAACTCAACTCGACGGGTGTCGAACGCCCAAAGATCGAAACGGAGACCTTGAGCTTGCTCTTTTCAAAATTGACATCTTCCACGGTACCGCTGAATTCCTTGAACGGACCATCGATAACCCGAACCACCTCACCCGGAGCAAAGGTATATTTCGGACGCGGATGCTCAGCCCCTTCCTGCACTTGCTGGAGGATGGCCTGGGCCTCCTGATCGGTGATCGGCACCGGCTGAGACCCGCTACCCCCGACAAAACCGGAGACTTTGGGCACTGACTTCACCAGGTGCCAGGCTTCATCGCTCATGATCATGTTGACCAATACATAGCCGGGGAAAAACTTTCGTTCACTGGTTCTTTTTTGTCCGTTTCTGAGCTCGACCACCTGCTCTGTCGGGACCTCGATGTCACCGAACTGATCTTCCATTCCCGCGCGCCGGATGTACTCACGCAACGATTCTTGAACGTGTTTCTCAAAGCCTGAGTAGGCCTGGACGACAAACCATTGCATCGGCGACTCTGCCGGCACACTGTCGGCTGGTGACGCCTGGGGCGCGTCTTCATCGATTGTTACGTCACTTGTCATGTTCAATGTCTATGGTCTGCTGCTTAAATCTCGTTAACGAACCAAACTCAATAGCCCAAATCCGGTCAGGATTACCCCAATCCAAGCGCCAGGTCGTAGACTGCCCAAAACGAGAAGGCGTCCAGCAACCAAAGGTAAATCCCGACCACCAACACCATTACGATTACGATCATGGTCGACTGCGCGGTTTCACGGCGCGTCGGCCAAACGACTTTCCTCACCTCCGTCCGCGTAGCCAGTGCAAATTGCCACACCGCCCGGCCGGGCTCTGATGTGAGGGCGATACCGGCCGCGACAATGACGCCGACCACTACAACCAGCGCACGCACCAGTACAGAGTTGTCACCCAGCACGTAAAACAGCGCGATGGCGCCGACCACCGCCAGTCCCGACGCCAGCAATTTCAGTTTATCCGGCAACACGCTCTCGCCCCATCGCTCTGATCCATTCCGTTTTATTGGCAGGCCAGGAGGGAATCGAACCCCCAACCTGCGGTTTTGGAGACCGCCGCTCTGCCAATTGAGCTACTGGCCTGAATCGTCCTCAGCGGTTTATGGCCGCTGTTTCCTCATATTGGTGACGCTTTCTTTTCTCAATCCGTCCTGGTCGCTACCGAACCGAAACAACGCGATTCGGCCTAACCCGACCAGGTTCTGTGTTTATGGTTTCTCGACCTAATCAGGCAATGATCTTCGATACCACCCCGGCACCTACGGTGCGGCCGCCTTCACGGATGGCGAAACGCAGGCCTTCTTCCATGGCGATGGGGTTGA
>JAERSQ010000154.1 GCA_016845525.1 Pseudomonadota bacterium | reverse complement strand
GGACCTGGCAGGGCGCTGATCATGAGGTGGATGAACCCGCGCGTTGTCGTTCGTGAATCATTGCGTGCAGCAGCGCTTCCGGAGTTGCCGGCGCATTCAGCTCGGGCACAAATCGGTAACCGCTGATACTGGAGACGGCATCCGAAAGCGCCTGGTGGACGGAAATCGCGAGCATCAGGGGAGGCTCCCCCACAGCCTTGGACCGGTGAACGGTGGGTTCACGGTTTTCCCCTCCTGACCACAGCGCGATATTCATTTTTGCCGGCCTGTCTGAGCAGGTCGGGATTTTGTAGGTCGAGGGCGCGTAGGTTTTGATTTTGGCGCCTGCGTCCCACCACAATTCCTCGTTGGTGAGCCAGCCCATGCCCTGGATGAAGGCGCCTTCTACCTGACCCAGGTCAACGGCCGGGTTCAGTGACCTTCCGGCATCGTGCAGGATGTCCACGGCGGTGACACGGCTTTCGCCCGTCAGTGTGTCGACGATGACTTCGCTGACCGCCGCACCATAGGCGAAGTAGTAGAAAGGCCGGCCCCTGGCTTTTTTGCGGTTGTAGTGGATTTTGGGTGTCCGGTAAAAGCCCGTGGCAGAAAGCTGTACGCGGGCGAGATAGGCGAGCTCAACCAGTTCGGCAAACGGCAGTTGCTGATCGCCGGCGATTACAGTGCCGTCCACAAATTGGATACTTTGCGCATCCACGTCGAAATGATGGGCCGCAAAGGAGATCAGCCGACGCTTGAGGGTGTTGGCGGCATTCAGCGCGGCCATGGCGTTGAGGTCTGCACCGGACGATGCCGCTGTCGCGGAGGTGTTGGGTACCTTGTCAGTCCGGGTTGCCGAGACCTTGATGTTGTCGACCGGCAGCGCCAGGGCGTGACTCACGACCTGGGCAACCTTGATGAAAAGGCCCTGTCCCATCTCGGTGCCGCCGTGATTGAGATGAACGCTGCCGTCCCGATAGATGTGCAGGAGTGCGCCTGCCTGGTTGAACCACGTGGCCGTGAAGGAAATGCCGAACTTGACCGGCGTGAGGGCAAGACCTCTCACCATCAGCGGATCTGCTGCATTCGCCTCGCGAATCGCGTCGCGCCGTGTCCAGTAATGACTGCTTTGCTCCAGTTCTTCGACAATCTCATCCAGCACGAAGTCGTCGATCTGCATGAAGTAGGGCGTGATGTTGCGGTCGACACTGCCGTAAAAGTTGCGTTTGCGTACCGTCAGCGGATCAAGACCTGTGGTGCGGGCAACGCCCTCGATAATGCGTTCACCGGCCAGCATGCCCTGGGGGCCGCCAAAACCCCGAAACGCGGTGTTGGAAACCGTGTTGGTGAAGGTTCGCTGGGACCGGATATTCACGGCGGGAAAATAGTAAGCGTTGTCGACGTGAAACATGGCACGGTCATTGACGGGATCTGAAAGATCCAGCGCACAGCCGCAGCGTGAGGCGAGATGGCAGTCGACCGAAAGAATCTGGCCTTGGTCATCGTGACCCACCTGCCAGTCGATTCTGAAGTCATGCCGTTTGCCGGTCAGACGCATGTC
Source organism: Pseudomonadota bacterium (assembly GCA_016845525.1). Taxonomy (GTDB): domain Bacteria; phylum Pseudomonadota; class Gammaproteobacteria; order Arenicellales; family UBA868; genus UBA868. Next base: position 1,265 of record JAERSQ010000154.1, on the reverse strand, counting down.
ATCGTCGCGGTCCAGTCGGCATTTAACGGCGTTACCGCTGCGCGCGGCTGCGACAGCGGCAAGTGCCGCCCATTGGCAGGCCTGGCTCTCCTTGCCGCCAAAGCCTCCGCCCATGCGCCGAACTTCTACTGTGATCGCGTGGGCCGGTAGGTTCAGAACTTTCGCCAGATGCTGCTGGATTTCGCTCGGATGCTGGGTTGAGCAGTACACCAGCATATCGCCGTCTTCCTGGGGTACCGCGAGCGAGATCTGCCCTTCAAGGTAAAAGTGATCCTGTCCGCCGCAGTACATTGTGCCGGCGGTCCTGTGTGGTGCGGCCTGCATGGCATCGCGCCAGTCACCGTGGGTCATGACCTGTTCGTCACTGATAAAGCGCTTTTGCGAAAGCGCATCATCGACCGTCAGCACAGGCTCGGCCGGACGCACCGTCACCTGACCGAGTGCGGCAGCGGCGCGCGCTGCGCGGTGACTGGTAGCGACGACGGCAAAGACCGGTTCACCGTCAAAGCGGATCTCGCCGGACGCAAGCAGTGGTTCGTCTCCTCGACCCGAGGGACTGACATCATTCTCGCCCGGGATGTCCGCGGCGCAGAATACATCGATGACGCCGGGTGCGGCGCGGACTGCGTCAAGCGCAACCGCGCTTATCGTGCCAACGGCTGTATCGGCGCCGCCGACAGCAAGATGCAGCGTACCGGCAGGAAGGGGAATGTCATCAATGTAAACCGCTTCGCCCGTGGTGTGCTTGAGCGCACTGTCGTGGGCAAGCACTGCTCCGGGTGACGTGTTGGCTGCGTTACTCATGGGCGACCGCCTGCAGCATTTGGGTCGTCGGGAAAAGTTGGGGAACGGTTTGACCGCCGAGGCTTCGAAGGCAGCGCTCCAACAGTCCGCGTGCCGCCAGCATGCGGTAGGAGGCGCTTGCCCGCATGTCGGAGATGGGAGCGAAGTCCTGCGCCAGCGCCTCAGCTGCAGAGGTCAGCAGCGCATCATGAATGGACCGGCCCACCAGAGCCTGTTCGCATCGGCTCGCCCGACGTGGGGTCGCGGCCATACCGCCGAAGGCAATACGGACTGAAGTGATGGTGTCATTTTCAATCGCAAACCCAAAGGCGCCGCAGACGGCGCTGATATCCTGATCGAAACGTTTGGAGATTTTCCAGCAGTGAAAGTGGGTATGTCTTTTCAGCGGCACGTTCACGCCCGCGACAATTTCATCGGGCGAAATATCCTGTTTGCCGTAATCGATGAAAAACGACTCGAGT
>JAERSQ010000153.1 GCA_016845525.1 Pseudomonadota bacterium | reverse complement strand
TCTGATCGGTGTCGTTCATGTCTTCCGGGAGGTGATCGTTGATCTCCCGGTAGGTCAGGAAACCTTGCTCCTTACCCTTGATGATCAGCCGTTTGAGTTCGGATTGCTGGCTTTGAGTATCGACGGACACATGCCCCCCTGGAAATCAGAAGAAAAAGGGTGAAAACCGATCAATTATACCACGTGGACAAAATCCCAGCCCCTATTTTCCGGCCTGCTCACGCTGTTCTCTCAGCGATTGGCGCTCCAGATAAAGTGCTGCAAGCCGTGCCTTGCTGGGCTCATCGAGCTCTTCGCGTCCGGCGCGGGCAACCAGTTGATCGATCGATTTACCGAGTGCCTGCTCCTGGATTGTGAGCAATGTCTCCGAGAAGAAGGGTGAGAAGTCTGCTTCGTCCAGAAGATGGTCCTTGCCCGCTAGTTTTTCAAGGGTGGAGGCGTCCTCGGAATCCCGGAATCTCTCGAGAAGTGCGCCCGTTGTGAGATGAGATTCCTTGTCCGCCATTTTGTGCACCGTCATCAGCAGCCGCAGGCCCGGCTCGTCTGCGCTGTTATCGAGATTCTCCGGCAGCGCGAACTGTGTCGCCAGGGCGGGTTGTTGGAGCAAGAGACTGATCGCCGTCGCCATCGGGCTCAGTCGTTGTGGCGGCGTGTGTCTGCGTGACGGGGGCTGGCGCCCCCTGGCTGGGCTGGGCGTTGCGGTGGATTGAACGCCGGTCTCATCCCGAAGGCGCTGATGCATCAGTTCACGAAGCGGTCCCTCGGGAAGCCGGGCCAGTAGCGGTTTGGCGAGTTCCACAAGACGGGCCCGCCCGTCGATGCGGTCCATATCGGTCTCACCCGCCAGTTTCTCGAAGAGAAAATCCGGCAGCGAAGTCGCTTTGGCCGCCAGATCCCGAAATGTATCGCCGCCTTCGCGGCGTACCAAAGAATCCGGGTCGTCACCGTCCGGCAGGAAAAGAAAACTGATTTGCCGGCCCCCGCCCAATTCGGGCAGGGCGGTTTCCAGAGCCCGCCACGCGGCAGCCCGGCCTGCACGGTCCCCATCAAAGCAGAAGATAATCGAAGGCGAGAGGCGAAACAGTCTTTCAAGGTGTCTTGGGGTAGTGGCTGTGCCGAGCGTGGCAACAGCGTGCTCAACACCATGCTGCGCCAACGCCACCACATCCATGTATCCCTCGACCACGATTGAATGACCCTGTTGGGCAATGTTTGAGCGCGCGCGGTGCAGGTTATAAAGCTCTGAACCTTTCTGGAACACAGGCGTTTCCGGTGAATTCAGATATTTCGGTTCGCCGTCGCCCAGTATGCGGCCACCAAAAGCCACGACCCGGCCCTTGTAGTCATGAATGGGGAAGATGATCCGGGAGCGGAAGCGGTCATAGACGCGACCGGTGTCCTTGCGCGCGACCAAACCGGCTTTTGCCATCAGATCGAGCGCTTTGCTATCACTTTTGGCTGTCTGTGCGAGCGAGTCCCAGCCCGGAGGCGCAAGTCCGAGTTCAAATTGCGCCGCCACCTCGCCGGACAGGCCCCGCTCCTTGAGATACCGAATCGCCTCGGTGGACATCTCATGCTGGCGCAGTTGCTCCTTGAAGAAGCGGTTGGCATCCGCGACAGCATCGAGCAGGGCAGGAGTCAGTGTATCCTCGGCTCGGGCCGGTCCGGTATCCGGTATCTCAAGCCCGGTACTCTGGGCGAGTTCTTCGATGGCTTCCCTGAAACTCAGATGTTCAAACTCCATCAGGAAGCCGATGGCGCTGCCGTTGGCGCCACAGCCAAAACAGTGGTAAAACTGCTTGGTCTGGCTGACGGTAAACGAAGGGGTTTTTTCGTTATGAAATGGGCAACAGGCCTTAAAATCCCTGCCAGCCTTGGTCAGAGGCACCCGTGCATCGATCAGTTCGACGATGTCGGCACGGGCAAGCAGTTCGTCGATAAACTCTCTGGGAATTCTGCCGCTCATCGTTTATCACACCGGTTTGATCACTGAGATATTAGCATCCATGTCATGATGAACCTTAGCCAATCGAGCCGCACCGCTGTCGCGGGCTGGCTGGGGATTTGTTGCGCCCTCGTATTCGCTATGGTGGTTCTCGGCGGGGTCACCCGACTCACCGATTCCGGGCTTTCAATGGTGCGCTGGGAGCCCATTTCCGGAATGTTGCCGCCGCTCAACCAGGCAGCCTGGCAGGCAGAATTCGATCATTACCGCCAGTATCCGGAGTACCAGAAGATTAACGCCGGGATGTCGCTCGCCGCGTTCAAAAGGATCTTCTATTTTGAATACACCCATCGCATGCTCGGCCGTCTCATCGGCCTTGTGTTTGCGATCGGATTTGTCTGGCTTTGGATTCGAAAGCATCTCTCACGCCCACTGGTACCCCACCTTATTGCCATGTTTGCTCTGGGCGGCCTGCAGGGGCTTCTGGGCTGGTACATGGTAAAAAGCGGGCTTGTGGAGATACCACACGTTAGCCAATACCGGCTCACGGCACATCTGGGCCTCGCTATTTCGGTCTATCTGTATATGTTGTGGGTGCTTTTTAAACTGCTTGAGAGCCGCTCTGCGCCGGTGGTATCGCGGGGATTGCGCCGGGCCAGTCTGGGTCTAGGCGTCCTCGTTTTTGTAACGGTCCTGTCGGGCGGGTTCGTGGCGGGGCTCAAGGCCGGACATGCGTTCAATACCTTTCCGCTGATGGCGGGACAGTGGATACCGCCCGGTTATCTCGCACTTGATCCCATATGGCGCAACTTCTTCGAGAACATCGCGACCGTGCAGTTCAACCATCGACTGCTGGCGATCAGCACTTTCGCGCTGGTGCTGGTGTTTGTGATTCGGGTGATGAAAGACAAGGCTCTGCAGTCCTTGCGTCGACCGGCGTTGACGCTTGCTGGTGTTGCGACAATCCAGGTGGCGTTGGGCATCAGTACTCTGCTCTGGTTTGTGCCGGTCGCACTGGGCGCCATGCACCAGGCAGTTGCCTTGATACTGCTGAGCGTGATGCTCTATGTCGTATTTCGATTCAGAACGACCTGAGCCCGTGGGCCCTGGTCGGGTTTAATTTTTTAGGCGGGGAGTTTCTGTTTGATTGATGCGCTGACCGAACCCATGTCGGCGCGGCCCTGGACGTGGGGCTTGAGCCATCCCATCACTTTGCCCATGTCGCGAATACTTTGTGCGCCAGTCTCGGTCAGGGCCTGATCAATCAGCGCGGCCAGCTTGTTCTCGTCAAGCTGCTCGGGAAGGTAGGTTTCCAGTACTTCAAGTGTGGCCGCTTCTTTCTGGACCAGATCGTCACGACCGCCTTTTTCAAACTGCTCGATCGAGTCCCGGCCCTGTTTGATCATTTTCTGGACGACGGCAAGGACTTCATCCTCATCCAGTTCGACACGTTCATCGACTTCGCGGCGCTGGATAGCGGCACGTAACAGCCGGATTGCCTCAAGCCGTACAGTCTCTTTGGCCCGCATGGCCTCTTTCATGTCCGCAGTGATGCGATCTTTGAGTGTGCTCATAAAAAGCGCCACGCCGTTGGGGCAGACAGAAGACTAAAGCCCTTAGTGGGCGCGCATCCTGGAAGGGTTCTGACGGGCCAGTCGCTTCTTTTCCCGTTTTTCAGCGGCGGCACCAGCACGTTTGCGAACGGTGGTGGGCTTTTCATAGTACTCGCGGTTGCGTGACTCGGTGAATACGCCGGCTTTTTCGCAGGCGCGGCGGAATCGGCGCAGGACGACGTCAAACGGCTCATCCGGCCGAACTTTGACTGATGGCATAGGCTTGTCTCCAGACAATCGAAAAGGGCGCGTATTCTACTTGGATCAAGCGGGAAAGTACATCCAGGGCGCTGAAAATCGGCGCCTACGCACTGAGCTTATAGAGAGAAATTCTCGTCAAGCGGGTTTTCACCCATGACCACCGGCAGGCTCAGTGCATTGCCCCAGTGTCCCCAGCCACCGTTGTACAGGCGCACGTCCTGATAGCCCAGGTACTTGAGTTGCATGTAGGCAAGACTCATGCGAAAGCCGTCGTGACAATAAGCATATATGGTTCGGTCACGTGGCACAGCGGCGTATATGGCCGTGAGAGTGTCGTCATCCAGCCAGATTTGTGATTCCGGGTCGGTACCGTCGAGGCTGACTACGTTAACTGCTCCCGGTATATGGCCCCCGCGCACGGCATTATTGATCGTCTCGCCGCTGTACTGGTCATGGGGCCGGGCATCCAGCAAAAATACTCCCGGATCGCGCCGAGACACAACGTCATCGTAGACGTCGGTCCATTCCACCGTCAGTTTGGAGCGGGCCGGGCCAAGGGTGATATTTCCCGGCAGGACAGCCTCGGTTGTGTTCTCAAGATCATTGAAGGCTGTCCATTCTATGGTGCCACCGGCAAGCACCTTGACCTGACTCATATCGAATCCGTATAGATCAAGCAGGAAGTACAGGCGCGAGAGCAGTGCTGTCCGGGCGTCGTCATACAGCACCAGGGTCGAGTCGGCGTTGACGCCCCACGACCGAAGACTCTGCTGAAACTGTTCCCGCGGTGGAATGTGCATCAGCGTTGGACCACTGTTATGGCCGAGGTCCCGAAAACGCTGCACCTGACGGGCACCGGGAATATGACCGATCGTGAAATAGCGGTGCGGGTAGTAGCGCACCTCGAGCACAACGATATCGGAATCCTCTATATGCTCAGCAAGCCAGTCTGAGTCAACAAAAAGCTCTGTGTTCGATTGTGCCGTTATGCTGACGGCCAGTAAGACTGCGCCTGTGAACCAACGGCAGAGGGCAAAGCAAAATGGGTAGGGGTAACTCATAGATTTTCTTTAAAGTCAGCGCCCCAAAGGGCTATCGGTGCACCGGTATAATTCAGCTCTTAGTTTAACTGTATTTGTTACGGGAACCGCTGGCCCGGCCCCCGTGGGATATCACAATGCTGGTTCTGGGTATAGAAACTTCTTGTGATGATACCGGTGTCGCTGTCTACGATACCGAAGCGGGTTTGAAGTCACACTGCCTTGCATCACAGGTAGAACTGCACGCGCTTTATGGCGGGGTCGTCCCGGAACTTGCCGCGCGTGACCACGTCAAACTGTTAATGCCGTTGGTGGAAAAAGCCTTGCAGGAAGCTGAGGTTCCAGACGGTGGAGTTGAAGGCGTAGCCTATACGGCCGGGCCGGGTTTATCGGGCGCATTATTGGTAGGCGCATCGCTTGGGCGCGCTCTTGCCTGGGCCTGGGATGTTCCGGCGTTGGGCGTGCATCATATGGAAGGCCACCTGCTGGCGCCGATGCTGGAGGACAATCCTCCCCAGTTTCCGTTTGTCGCACTGCTGGTCTCGGGAGGGCATACATTACTCGTCGATGTGAAGGGGATCGGCCGTTATCAGATCCTCGGCGGTACGCTGGATGATGCTGTGGGCGAAGCTTTCGACAAGACCGCCAAACTTCTCGGTCTTGGTTACCCCGGGGGTCCGGCCATCGCCAAGGCAGCCCAGAGCGGTAATCCGGAGCGTTGGCGGTTTCCGCGTCCCATGACCGATCGGCCGGGTTTGGACTTCAGTTTCAGCGGGCTGAAGACCTATGTCCGCAACACCGTGACGCCCCTGGAGCTTGATGAAAGCACTATCGCGGATGTGGCCTGTGCCTTTCAGGATGCGGCGGTCGATACCCTGATGATTAAATGCCGGCGGGCGCTGGAGCAGGCGGGACGACGCCGTCTGATCGTGGCGGGAGGGGTCGGTGCCAACCTGTTGCTGCGAGAGCGTCTTCGCGCTATGACTGAAGAGAACGGTAAGGAAGTGTTTTATCCGAGACTCGAATTCTGTACGGATAATGGCGCCATGATCGCCTATGCGGGTTGTATCCGGCTTGCCGAGGGCGAGCGACAGGATCTGGACTTTTCGGTCCGTCCTCGCTGGAGTCTGACGGAGCTTGCACCTTTCTCCGGTGCAGCCGCCTAGCGCCTACTGGCCGATTCTTGATTCTGTCCCGCTGAGCAGTCGTTGTATGTTGCCCCAGTGCCGCAATATCAGGATAAGGCCCAGCACAATCGCGAGCCCGGTATAAACCGGATTAGCCAATAGCCACCAGGTCCAGACCGGCGCACTGGCTGCGCTGATAAGTGCTGCGAGTGACGAATAGCGAAACACCAGTGCGGTAACCCCCCAGGTAAGTGCAAGCCCGCCCGCGACGGGGAGGCTCACGGCGGCAAAGACACCCAGCGCGGTCGCAACCCCCTTGCCGCCTTTAAAGCCAAAGAAAAGAGGAAACAGGTGGCCGACAAACGCACTGG
>JAERSQ010000152.1 GCA_016845525.1 Pseudomonadota bacterium | reverse complement strand
CTCGTGATCCTCGCCCATCAGGGGATGGCTCCGATTCCTAAAGCGAAAACTGCCAAACAGCTCGGCATCGACCTTGTTCTTTCCACGACAAGAGGTTTTGTGACCCATGCCGGAGTTTCCGAGGCACGTCGTGCCGAGATGGAAGCCGGTATGATGAAAGCGATGAAGCACTCCCTTTATCAGGCTTACCTGATGAATTCCGGACTGGATGAGACTTCTCCCCAGCCTTCCGGACCTTGGGGTGAGCAGATCCGCTCCATGGTTGGAGAGTTCGGTCCTGCACTCAAGGAAATGGGATTGATGAATTAGAAGTTAAATTCAACTCCTAAATGGTGCTTCTGCAAGGAAGCACCTATATCCATGCAAACCAGCGACTGGATCGTTCCCGGAGTAATCACGGTGTTTTCCTGCGTCGTGATCTATCTTTCCCTTCAGTTGGATTTATCCCCCCCGATGATCGTAGGGCATAGCATGCAGCCGCGTGCTTTTCCCATCTTTCTGATGGTGATCAATCTGATCCTAATCGGGCTGCTGACTTACCAGTTTTATAAAAATCCTCCCGCATCCATCCCCCTTGAGCCGTTCCATACCTGGGGGACCATTATTTTATTGATCGTGTTTTATGGACTCACCGTTGCTGCGGATTTTTTCCTGGCAATTGCGGTGGTAATGTTTCTGATGTGCATCCTCTGGGGAGAAAAAAGGATTCCCGTTGCACTTTCCACCGCGTTGGCGACTCCGTTTCTGATTTTTGTATTATTTGATCAGGTGCTGATGATCCGTTTTCCCCGCGGGATCATTCTCGACTGGTATTACGGATAAAGAAAGAAAGTCATGCTGGAAGCGCTTCAGGCAATGAGTTCAGTGATTCTGGACCCTTTTCTTCTTTTGCTGATTTTTGCCACGACAATCATCGGGGTGATCATTGGAGTGCTTCCCGGAATCGGTGCAACCACAGGCGCTGCATTGCTGCTCCCGTTTACGCTGACCATGACTCCTGTGCATGCGATCACCGTGCTTGCCACCATTTATGTTTCCGCAACCTTTGCCGGATCGATCACCGCCATCCTGATCAACACACCGGGAACTTCTGCAGCAGCCGCGACGACCTTTGATGGTTTCCCCCTTGCTCAGCGTGGTGAAGCAGGTCGAGCATTGGGAGTGGCTGTCGTTTCCAGCACCGTCGGGGGCATCTTCTCCGTGATTGTGCTTTGCATTGCCGCACCGATGCTGGCGAGGGTTGCCTATCATTTCAGACCGCCGGAATATTTTGCCCTGACCCTTTTTGGACTCTCAATGCTGGCCAGCATCAGTTCCGGAGGAGCAATCAAAAACCTGATTGGTGGAGTGTTTGGAGTTTGGGTGGCCACCATCGGCGCTGAGCCGACTACCGGTATCGAGCGCTTCATGTTCGGCAATTACGATCTCTATGAAGGCTTGTCCTTCGTTCCTGTTTTCATCGGGCTTTTTGCAATGTCGGAATTGCTGGTTCAATCCAAAAAAGCGAACCAGATTGCCAGTGCGATAACCATGAAAGCGGTGAAACTGCCGACCATCGAGGATTATAAGAAAATCTGGAAAACCATCGTGCGCTCCTGCGGGATAGGAACCTTCATCGGTATCCTGCCTGCCGAAGGAGCAACCGTGGCTTCGATGATCGGGTATGCTGAAGCCCGAAGATGGTCCAAAAACAAGGAGGAATTCGGCAAAGGAGCGATTGAGGGCATCGCAGGTGCCGAATCTGCGAATAATGCAGCCACAGGTGGAGCAATGGTCCCGACAATGGTTCTTGGCATTCCTGGAAGTGGAACCACGGCCATCATCCTTGTCGGTCTGATGGTCCATGGCTTGCGTCCCGGGCCTTATCTTTTTACCGAGCAGGTGGACAAGGTCTACCAGATTTTTGGAGCCATGATTTTGGCAAACGTGATGTTTCTGGTGATGGGGCTTTACGCGGCAAAACTCTTTGCAAGGATTTCCCTGGTTCCGATATCCATCCTCTGGCCCATCGTATTTGCCTTTGCCGTGGTGGGTTCGTATTCCCTCAGTTCGGCCTTAATGGATGTCTGGATCGTTCTGATTTTCGGGACCATCGGGTTTTTTGCCAGACGCCATGGATTTGCCGTTGCACCGATTGCGGTGGGTTTTATCCTTGGGGAGATGGTGGAAACCAACCTTCAAAATTCTCTGAAAATGTTCGAAGGCCAGTGGTGGATGATTTTAACCCAACCTTTGGCAGCGTTGTTTCTGATCCTGGCAGTCCTCGGACTCTGCGGGCCGATGATTTTCGGGATGTTGACCCGGAAAAAATAATCAAGAATCCTCGAATTTGAATCAGTCCTGATTATTTGAGGAACAAAAAAATAATTTAATATTTCAAAATGTCATATTCCAAACTTGGGCTTTTGCTGGGTGATCCCAGTGGAATCGGCCCTGAACTCTGCGCGAAGTTGCTCGAAGAACGGTCCGGAAGGGAATCCAACCGGGTGGTCCTGATCGGAGAACCGTCTCTTTTTGAAAACGGAAAGAAGGTGGCCGGAATCGAGCTTGAAGCACCGCTTGTCCAAAATATCCGTGAAATTCCCGATGGAGGCATCGGCATGATTCAGGGCCCCGAACTGCAGATGGACGGGGTCCGTGTTGGAGAGGCAAGTGAAACGTACGGCCGTTATGCACTGGATTCTTTCCGCAGGGCTTCGGCACTGTGTAAATCAGGCGAGTTGGACGGTTTTTGTTTCGCACCTATGAATAAGGAATCCCACAGACTTGGTGGAAATACTCATGAGGATGATTTGCGATTCGTGGCCGATGAATTGGAGCATGAGGGATATTGCTGTGAACTGAACACCACCGGAGGACTCTGGACCTCAAGGGTTACTTCTCATATCCCTTTGAAGGACGTCGCTTACCTGATTACAGAAGAGGGCATCCTCGATGCGGTCAAGATGGCGCATCAAACCCTTTTGGATGCCGTTATTTCTGTGCCCCGGATTGGTGTGGCGGCACTTAATCCCCATGCCGGTGACGGTGGGAATTTCGGCACCGAGGAAGGCGACATCATCGAACCCGTGGTAAAACAAGTTCAACAGCTTGGGATCAAGGCGGATGGACCGCATCCTGCCGATACGATTTTCGTCAGGGCTCAGCGCGGTGAGTTTGATGCGGTGGT
>JAERSQ010000151.1 GCA_016845525.1 Pseudomonadota bacterium | reverse complement strand
GCAGGTCAGACATGCTCCTGATGATCGACAATTACGACTCGTTCACCTACAACCTGGTGCAGTATCTCGGGGAGTTGGGTGAGCGCGTGGCGGTATACCGTAACGACCAGATCACGCTCAACGATATCGATGCGCTCTCGCCCTCACATGTGGTGATCTCCCCCGGGCCCTGTACGCCCAACGAGGCGGGCATCTCGGTGGATCTGGTGCGCGAGTACGGTGAGCGCATTCCGATGCTCGGGGTGTGTCTGGGCCACCAGAGCATCGCCCAGGCTTACGGCGGCAACATTATTCGGGCCCCCCGGCTGATGCACGGCAAAACCTCAATGATCGAGCATGAGGGCAAAAGCCTTTTTGGCGAGATTCCCACACCCTTTCAGGCCACCCGTTATCACTCGCTGGTCGTGGAGGAATCCTCGTTGCCGGACTGCTTCGAGATAACTGCCCGCGCAGATGACGGCCAGATCATGGGCATCATGCATCGCGAGCACCCCGTGGTTGGAGTGCAGTTTCATCCTGAATCGATCCTCACACAGTATGGCCACAAGATGCTGCACAACTTTCTGCAGCAGGACTCCGGTAGTCAATAAAGCGTTTTTTCGGTATTTTGGCGTGCCTGACGGCCCGGCATTCATTCGCCCGGCTGGCCGTCGACTTGTTGTCTTGGGGGGGGTATGACAATATCTCGGGGTTCTTCAGAACGGGGAGGAAAGAGATGATTTTTTGGAAAATGTTACTGACCTCAGTGGTTTCACTGGCGGTTTATGCCGGCGCAAGTGCGGATATTCCCACGCGCGCCTATTTTGGCGATACACACCTGCATACTGCCTGGTCTCCAGACGCTGGGCTGGCGGGTGCCACGGTAGGGCCTGAAGAGGCCTATCGTTTTGTCCTTGGTGAAACTGTCACCAGCAACACCGGCCAGCAGGCCCGATTAAAGCGACCGCTGGATTTTCTGGTGATCGCCGACCATGCAGAAAACCTCGCTTTGGCACAGGCGATCGAAACCTCCGATCCCGCGCTGCTTGCAGATCCATTTGGCAAGGAACTGCATGACATGATGAAAGCCGGTAAGGGCGTGGATGCGTTCAATCTGCTGGTGCAGAAGATGACAAAAGGGGCCGAGGCAGAAGTTCAGGGCGATATGCTCAAAAACGCCTGGGAAGCCATGATGGCGCTTGCAGAAAAATATAACGATCCGGGGAAGTTCACCGCGTTCATTGGTTATGAATGGACGAGCCAGCCGGGCGGCAACAATCTGCATCGGGTTGTCATGTTCAAAGACGATAAATCCGTTGTCGAGGCTGTTTTGCCGTTCTCGGCTTTCGATTCTGAAGACGTTGAAGATCTCTGGGATTTCATGGCGGCCTACGAGAAGAATACCGGCGGTCAGGTGCAGGCCATTCCGCACAACGGCAACCTCTCAAGCGGTACGATGTTTTTGCCTAAGCATCAGAAGACCGGTGAGCCGATCGATGCAGACTACGCAAAGGCGAGGCTTCGATGGGAGCCCGTTATTGAGGTGACTCAGGCTAAAGGCACCGGCGAGGCGCATCCTTTTTTGTCGCCCGAAGATGAATTTGCGGGTTTTGAGATCGTCGATTCCACGAACCTCGGCGGTACGGTGCCCCACACCCCTGACATGCTGCAGTACGAATATGCTCGCTCAGCGCTGAAGATGGGCTTGTCTCTGGAAGAAACACTCGGTTCAAATCCGTTTAAGTTTGGAATGGTAGGCAGCACCGATTCTCATACGGGACTTCCAGGGACGGCCGAAGACAACTGGTGGGGAAAAGCGCCGTTTCTGGAGCCCAGCCCAGAGCGCTGGCAGGATGTGCTGATTCGTTCCTCGGTAGATTCAACGCTTGACTTGACTGCTTTGCAGCTTGCCGCGTCGGGGCTGGCAGGTGTCTGGGCGCACGAGAACACCCGTGAGGCGCTGTGGGATGCAATTGCACGCCGGGAGGTTTTTGGCACCACCGGTACACGCCTTCAGGTTCGGGTCTTCGGTGGTTTTGATTTCGCCGAGGGTGATCTCACACGCTCCGATTTTGCCGAGCATGGCTACGCGAAAGGCGTGCCGATGGGTGGGGATCTAAAGCAGGCACCGGCAGGAAAAGCGCCGGCATTCATGATGAAGGCACTTCGCGATCCCGATGGCGCAAATCTTGACCGAATTCAAATCGTCAAGGGTTGGCTTGACGCCAGTGGCGAGACCCATGAGAAGGTTTACGATGTTGCCTGGAGCGATAGCGATTCACGCAAAGTGGGGAGTGACGGAAAAGTCCCTTCGGTCGGTACGACCGTTGACGAGAAAGAAGCCACCTATACGAATACGATTGGAGCGCCGTCGCTAACAGGTTACTGGGAAGATCCCGATTTCGATTCCAAGCTGAAGGCGTTTTACTATGCCCGTGTGCTCGAGATACCGACACCCCGCTGGCTGACCTATGACCGCAAGAACTACAATCTTTATGACGTTATGCCGAAAGATATCCCGTACAGTTCTCAGGAGCGGGCATATTCCAGCCCGATCTGGTATCAGCCCTAAACCGCACAAATTACGGATACCAAGAAGCGGTTTGGGTGTACCGCGCAGGCACTGCGCCTCAGCGGTCGTGGGTTTCTAAACCTTTAGGGCGGTCACGTTGTCACCCTGGCTTAAAGCGGCTCTCAAAGAGCCGCTTGTTCATTTCATTGTTCTTGGCGCCCTGATTTTTCTCGGCTATGAGTTATTGCGCCCGGGAGATGATCATCCAGGTGCCGAGATTGTGGTTTCAGACGCTCGCGCCGCAAGCATGGTTCAGACCTTTATTCGGACCTGGCAGCGTCCGCCGACCGAAAGCGAGCTGAACCGCCTGATTGATGATTACATCAAAACGGAAATCTTCGTTCGTGAGGCGTTGGCGCTGGGGCTGGATCGTGATGACCTGATTATCCGCCGACGGCTGCGCCAGAAGATGGAATTTTTCTTCGATGCGTCTGAGCCTGTTTCCGATCCGACCGAACAGGAGCTCAGAACTTTTTTGGCGCAGTATGCCGACCAGTACCGCACGGATACGCTGGTGACTTTCAGCCATGTATACCTTGACCCGCAGCGCCGCGGCGCGGCAACAAATGCCGATGCCCAAAGGCTCCTAAAGGAGTTGAGCAATCCAGACGCCAATGCCGACCCCTTGGCCCTGGGTGATCCGATCATGAGCTTAAAGCCCAGGTGGGAGGGCGCCACCCAATCGGAACTGGTCGCTGTATTTGGTACTACCTTTACCCGCGCGCTTTTGCAGCAACCACCCGGGCAATGGGTGGGCCCGCTGGTATCCGCTTACGGAGAGCACCTGGTCAAGATTGATGCCTTTGAGCCGGGAATGGTGCCCGAACTTGAGCGTGTTCGTTCACAGGTGGAAAGCGACTGGCGCGTTCGCGCACGACAGGCCCGACAGGAGGCTGCCTATCAGCGTCTTCTGAAAAAATATCGGGTCGAACGCCCGCGGATCGGCCAGCCTTGAAGCTCTCCTCACGCCTTGTTGTTTGGGGACTGTGCCTGCTTGCGGTACTCGCCCACCCTCAGGACGGGGCAGCGCATGAAATGCTGCCAGGATACCTTGAGCTAAAACAGGTCTCATCTGGTACCTACGACGTTCTGTGGAAGCTGCCTGTTACGCAGGGGAATCGACTTCCCCTGGCGCCGCGTTTCCCCGACGGTTGTAACCTGCGAGGTGATCTCAAAAGTGAGATCCAGCAAGACGCCTGGATTTATCGCGGTACCTTGCGCTGCAACCCGCCGCTTGAAGGGCAACAGATCTCGATTGATGGACTCGCCGGCCTTGGAACAGATGTACTGGTCCGTTACCAGTCGTCTGACCAGGACAGCCTGCAAACGGCCCTGCTCACGAGTGACGCACCGGCCATAATGATTCGACGGAGTGCGGATGAAGCAGCGTCGGGAATCGGCTTTTATCTATGGTTCGGGATAGAGCACATTCTGGGCGGGTGGGATCATCTGCTATTCGTGCTGGGCCTGCTGCTGATCGTTCGTGATCGGTGGCTGTTGGTAAAGACCATCACCGCATTCACGGTAGCGCATAGCCTGACGCTCCTCGTTGCAACTTTTCGGCTAGCTGATGTTCCCTCCGGTCTGGTCGAAACTGCGGTCGCGCTCTCAATTTTATTTTTGGGTCCCGAGATTGTGCGGCGTTGGCGTGGCGAGACAAGCTTCACGATCAGGTTTCCCTGGGTGGTGGCTTTTGGTTTCGGGTTGCTGCATGGACTCGCCTTTGCCGGTGACCTGGCCGAGATGGGCTTGCCGCGCCAAGAGCTAGTGTGGGCGTTGCTGCTTTTCAACCTGGGGGTAGAAATCGGCCAGCTCGCCTTCGTTGCGGCCGTTTTGGGGTTGTGGTGGACGGCGCGTTCGCTAAGAATCCCGCTATGGTTAGAGCAATTCCCGAGTTACGTCATCGGTACGATCGGCGCCTTCTGGACGATCGAGAGAGTGTCCGCTTTGCTGATCGCTTGAGTTTTTCGGGAGAAGGTTCGAATTGAGCTCGAAAGCCGATATTCTGGAGCGTATCCTCGCGCGAAAACGCGAGGAGATCACCGAGCGCCAGCGCGAGCATAGTTTGGCGGATCTGTATGCCCGGGCGGCAGATCAGGATGCACCTCGGGGCTTTGTGTCCTCGCTCAAGAAAAGCATTGCGGCGGGACAGGCAGGCGTCATCGCAGAGGTCAAAAAGGCCTCCCCCAGCAAGGGCCTCATCCGGGAACATTTTGATCCGGCCGCCATTGCCGTCAGTTATGAATCAGGCGGCGCGTCGTGTCTTTCAGTGCTGACTGACCATGATTTTTTCATGGGCTGCGAAGCAGATCTTGAAGCGGCCAAAGGCGCCTGTGCTCTGCCGGTATTGCGTAAGGATTTTGTCATTGATCCCTGGCAGGTGGCCGAGTCACGCGCCATCGGTGCCGACTGCATCCTGTTGATTGTGGCTGCCCTTGAGCAGGCCCAGATGGCAGAACTCGCCTCTGCCGCGGCGGATCTTGCAATGGATGTCTTGGTTGAGGTGCACGACGGGGAAGAACTGGATCGAGCCCTTGCGCTTGATCCGGCTCTGCTTGGCATCAACAACCGTAATCTGCGTACCTTCGAGACGACGCTTGAGACCACGCTGGCATTGGCCCCAAAGGTGCCGAAAGATACGCTACTGGTTACCGAAAGCGGTATTCACAGCGTTGAAGATGTGAGCGCGATGCGCGAGGCGGATATTCATGCTTTTCTGGTGGGTGAGGCGTTCATGCGACAGGATGATCCGGGCGCCCATCTCGCGGCGCTGTTCGGAACTTAGCGAAAAATAAAACCTAACGAACTTAAAGAGCAGGATATGCAGGTCACGGTACAACTGGGGGAAGACGATGCCCTCGAAGGGCTGAGCGGCAGCGGTCACAAAGTGGTCATGGATCGCTCACCCGAGGTGGGCGGGAAGAACCTGGGTGGCCGTCCGATGGAGATGCTGCTGCTGGGTCTGGGCGGATGTGCGCTGATCGATGTGATCCTGATTTTGCGAAAGTCGCGTCAGGTGTTTTCGGATCTTCGCGTGGAAATTAACGCCGATCGGGCCGACACCATCCCGACGGTCTTTACCCGGATCCACCTGCATTTTGTGGTGACGGCGGGCGAGATTGACCCAAAGCGCGTTGAGCGGGCAATCAGCCTGTCAGCAGAAAAATACTGCTCGGCCTCCAAAATGCTGGATTCCGTTGCAGAAATTTCCCACGATTTTGAAATTCTCCCGGGTTAGACTCTTTTCGGGAGTAAACGGGCCGGGGCGCATAGTGGCCGGGAGAATACAGTCATGAAGATGATCACCGACTGGTTCAGGCACCAGTTCAACAATCCGCAGGTGGTGTTTTTAACACTGTTTTTGGTCCTGCTGTTTGTTGTCGTCGTCCTGATGGGCAATATGCTGGCGCCATTGCTTGCCGCAGTGGTGATTGCTTATCTCCTTGAGGGTCTGGTGGGCGTGCTGGAGAAAACGCGGCTGCCGCGTCTGATCGCGGTGCTGGTGGTGTACTT
>JAERSQ010000150.1 GCA_016845525.1 Pseudomonadota bacterium | reverse complement strand
CCCGATGACCGGCTTCGCGTCAGAATGCGATCGTTCGAGAGTGGCAAGGAGATGTTCTCTGCGATGCATGATCTGCACGCCAGCGAGTTGAGTGCCGGAACGCTGAGGCAGGCGCTTTTGCGCTTTCCCCTGATGAGCGTGCGTGTCATCACCGCCAGTTATTGGCAGGCCCTGAGCCTTGGGTTAAAGCGCGTGCCCTTTGTGCCGCACCAGGAAGCATCATAGGTGCGCCTTGATTTTTGCTCGATGCATGTAAATGAAGACACACGAGCGCAACGGGCCGATACGGATAGCAATAAATTGCCAAAACAGCAGATTTTGCAGAAGTAATAATCAGTAGCAGCATCAGTAGCAGAATCCGTAACAAGAAAAGAAGTCGCAAAAGAACGACGGGAGAGGAGAAGAGGATTGAACGAAAACGCAGCGGTATCCCCGGTATCCGGTCAGGGATCACAACCCACCTGGTTTGAAAGGAAGTGCCGTGGGGCACTAATCAACCGTCTGGCTGATCTCAAGGGGACGCTCGTCATTAAGGATGGTCAGGAAACGCTGACGTTGGGCAGTGGCGAGGGCGCACGGGCTCAACTGACGGTGCGCAATCCTGACTTTTACACCGACCTTGCTCTTCGGGGGAGCCTTGGAGCTGCTCAAGGCTGGATGACGGGTAATTGGGACAGCGAAGACCTTACCGGCTTGATTGCGCTATTTGCGCGTAATCCCGATCTGACCGATGGATTTGATCAGGGTTGGGCGCGGCTCGCCGCGCGCGGCGCGTCCATTTTCCACCGGCGACGCCGCAATTCCCTGGACGGCATCCGGCGGAATATCGCTGAACACTACGATCTTGGGAACGAGCTTTTCGCGCTCTTTCTCGATTCGGCGATGAATTACTCAAGCGCTGTCTTTCATCACCCCAGCGACTCGCTGGAGCAGGCGGCCCGAAACAAACTGGAGCGGATCTGCGCCAAATTGAGCCTGTCGGAAAAGACGCATGTGCTGGAGGTCGGTTGTGGCTGGGGCGGGTTTGCCATCCATGCGGCGCGTGAGTATGGATGCCGGGTTACCGGCATCACCATCTCAAAGGAGCAGCATGATTTCGCGCGGGCGGCCGTCGCCGAGGCCGGGTTGAGTGACAAAGTCGAGATCCTTTTGAGCGACTATCGAAATCATCAGGGCGCTTACGACCGGGTCGTGTCAATCGAGATGATTGAGGCTGTCGGCAACGAGTTTCTGGGCGATTATTTCGCCAAGATCATGTCCTTGCTGCGACCCGATGGGGTCGCCCTGATACAGGCGATCACCATGCCTGATCAACGCTACGAGCAGTATCTGAAAGGGTGTGATTTTATTCAGCGCTACATCTTTCCCGGCAGTTGCGTGCCGTCGTTAGGGGCGATGAGCCGAGCCTATTCAAGCCGGACTGACTGCAAACTCGTTCACCTTGAGGATATCGGGCCCCACTACGCCAGAACGCTTCGGCTATGGCACGACCGCTTTAACGCCCAGCGCGCAGCCATCCTGTCTTTGGGATACCCTGAGCAATTTGTCCGGTTATGGCAGTACTACTTTTCGTATTGCGAGGCGGGTTTTGCCGAGCGCTACCTGTCTGATGTTCAGATGGTGCTCGCACGGCCCGAGTGGCGCGGTAGCGTCTCATGCGAGGCTTTGCCCCAGTGGTGATCATGCGGACTCATCAGTGGGCCAATTTTGCGGCCTTCCAGCTCGCCTGGCTCGTTGCCGTGTGGGGCGCCTCCGTCGGGTTATGGTGGCTCGGACCCGTCGCGGTGGCAGCCTGGGTGAGCGCCTATTCGATCTGGCGAAAATGCGCCCGGGCGGAGGCTCCGCTTTGGCTCGGTGCGGGCCTGCTCGGCGCGATGACGGATTCCCTACTGGTATGGTCGGGCGCCATGGCCTTCCCTGAATCTGCGGGACCGGGGTTTCCCACCACCCCCTGGATGGTGGCGTTGTGGATCAATTTTGCGGCAGCGCTCAGGCACTGCATGGGTTGGCTATGCGGGCGCTTTGTGTTGGCGACTGTGTTTGGGGCAATCGGGGGTCCCCTGGCCTATCTGGCAGGCAGCAAGTTCGGCGCGCTGGAGATTCAGAGCCTGCCGGCCATTGTGGTCGCGTGGCTCCTGGTAATGCCCGGTTTGCTGTTGATTGAAATGAAGACCCGCTCTAGGGGTGGCGCAGGATCAGCACAATCAGGAAAGCTAAAAGGGGCGAGCACGCCGGGAGAGAGCATATGAGCGCGTTTTTCACCGGACCGGCAATGAAGGCAGTAGAGCGGGGATGGGTTCCGGATTCGATCGTCCGCAGCGGGATCCGTTCTCTTTGCCGGCAGCGGATGCGCGAGATCCAGATCCCTGAAGCGCAGCAGAGCCAACATCTGGACGAGTTTGTTCGCAACATGGGAAAAGCGCCCGTGGCACCGCTTGTGCATAAGGCGAATGAGCAGCACTATGAGGTGCCGGCTGCGTTTTTTCAGCAGGTGCTGGGCGCCCAGTTGAAATACAGCTCAGCTTTTTGGGATGGGGTGGATACCCTGGATCAAGCTGAAGTACAGGCATTGGCGTTGTCCTGCGAGCATGCGGATCTTAAGGATGGGCAGCAAGTTTTGGAGCTGGGCTGCGGTTGGGGTTCACTGACGTTATGGATTGCAAAAAGCTACCCGAACTCCACCATTACCGCGGTTTCAAATTCCCATTCGCAGAGATTGTTTATTGAACAACGGGCGATGGAGGCGGGTCTTGGCAACGTGCGGGTGATTACCGCAGACATCAACCATTTCTCGATGGATCAGGGGTTTGACCGCATTGTGTCGGTGGAGATGTTTGAGCATCTGCGTAACTACGCCAGCATCTTTGATCGGGTCGCCGGGTGGCTGAAGCCGGACGGGCGTTTTTTCATGCACATCTTTTGCCACCGCAGCACGCCTTACCTTTTTGAGGTTCGTGACGATACAGATTGGATGAGCCGATATTTTTTTTCGGGCGGTATGATGCCGAGCGCAGATCTTCCTTTGAAGTTTCAGGACTCCCTGTGCTTCGCAAACCGATGGGACTGGAGCGGCGTTGAGTATCAGAAAACGGCAGAGGCTTGGCTGGATAAATTAGATGCAGCGCGTGATGAGGTGTTTGCCATTTTCTCTGATACCTACGGCCAGGCCGACGCGAAAATGTGGGTGAACCGCTGGAGAATATTTTTTATGGCATGTGCCGAGTTGTTCGGGATGCGCGGAGGAGATGAGTGGCGTGTCAGCCACTTCCTTTTTAATAAACGTTGAGGGCTTTCAGTGAAACGATTTTTTGGGCGCACGGGTGCGTTGATCTCAGTATTGTTGGCCGCGGTAGGATCAACCGCGTGTTCATTTAATTCGATGGCTGTTGAGCCTCTCAGTCCGGTCGAGTATGTAGACCTCGAGCGCTTTATGGGCCCTTGGTATGTGATCTCTTCGACCCCCACCTTTATCGACAAGAAAAGTTATAACGCGATCGAGGAATATACGCTCGCTGAAGACGGCACGATCAAAACCAAATTTTCATTTTTTGACGGTGGATTCGACGGCGAGTTCAAGACCTACCACCCCAGGGGTTTTGTCAGACCGGATGGTTCCAACGCCGTTTGGGGAATGCAGTTCATCTGGCCGATCAAGGCGGATTACCAGATCGTGTATCTTGATGAGGATTACCGTCGTGTGATTATTGCCCGGGAAAAGCGCGATCTCGTCTGGCTGATGGCAAGGGAGCCGACTATCCCGGAAGAGGAGTATCAGGCGCTTTTGGCGCGCATCGTCGCGCTGGGCTATGACGCGGCAGACCTGCGGCTCACGCCGCAGCAGTGGGACTGATGGGATAAGAACTGCGACCCCGCTACGACGTACCGTATCGGGTTAACCCCGTTTTCTTCTCATGCGATCTTCGGTTCAACACTGCGGGCGAGGTCTTTTTCTGGTCCTGCCGGGCCAATGCTTTCCCGTACGCTTCGTCAAACCCTGGCTGCATTGTGACTTTCTCCTCTCCGAATGGGCGCCAAACCTGTTGGGGGACCAGCATCACCAGCATAAGCTTGTGATGCTGATCCGTTCATTGCGCGCTTATGCGGATGAGTTGCGCAAGGCCGGCGCTCGGGTCATCTACCACTCTCTTGAGGATGAGCGGTGCGGGTCGTTTTCTGACCAGCTGAGACGTGCTGCCACGGACGCCGCTTTTTCAGAACTGGTGCATTTTGAGATTGAGGATCGCCCGTGCGCCACCGTGGTGGCCGACCTCGGGAATTCGATGGGCCTGACGCAAAACCCGCTCCCAAGCCCGATGTTCTTGTGCTCGCGCGAAAGTTTTGCCGACTACCTCAAACACGAATCCCGCCCGCGTATGGCAAGTTTTTACCGCCAGCAGAGAACACGCCTTGGCCTGCTGTTGAGCGAGGAGGGCAAGCCCTTGGGCGGCAAATGGAGTCTGGACGCTGAGAACCGCAAAGCCTTGCCCAAATCCGTCGTGCCGCCTGTTCCCAAATTCTCACGCCCCGACAAGACCACCCGGGAGGTGATTGCACTCGTGAAGTCACGCTTTTCGGCCGCGCCCGGCGATGCTGGTGATTTTTGTTATCCCGCAACGCGCAGGCAGGCTGAGCAGTGGCTGGCGGGATTCATGGGCGAGCGCCTGACACTCTTTGGCGACTACGAGGATGCGCTCACGACCCGATCCGAAGTGGTGTACCACTCGTTGATCTCACCTCTTTTGAATGTCGGCCTGTTGACGCCATCGGAGGTGATTCGACGGGTCATGCGCTGTCACCAGCAACGCGCTGTCCCCCTTAACTCTCTTGAGGGCTTCATCCGTCAGGTGATCGGATGGCGTGAATTTATCCGCGGGATTTATCATCATTTTGGCGAAGCGCAGGCCTCGGCCAACTTTTTTGGCCATGGAGCGCATTTGACCCATGACTGGTACGAGGGAACGACCGGTATTGCGCCGCTCGACCATGTCATCAAGAAAACCCAGCGATGGGGCTGGGCACATCATATCGAGCGGCTGATGGTTGTCGCCAATCTGATGAACTTGTGCCGTATTCATCCACAGTCAGCCTACGGCTGGTTTATGGAAATGTATGTCGACTCGGCGCATTGGGTGATGGGTCCGAACGTATTCGGTATGGGGCTCTTTAGTGATGGCGGTATTTTTGCGACCAAGCCCTATCTTTGTGGTTCCAGTTACCTCATGAAGATGGGTGACTTCGGTCGGGGCGACTGGTGTGATACGGTCGACGGCCTGTACTGGCGATTTGTTCAGGACCATGCCGAGGTTCTGTCGCGCAACCACCGGACCGCGATGATGCC
>JAERSQ010000149.1 GCA_016845525.1 Pseudomonadota bacterium | reverse complement strand
CGTATTCGCGTACAAGTTCCACCGAGATACCGGCCTCGTTGGGCGTGCAGGGCCCGGGAGAGATCACCACATGCGAGGGCGAGAGCGCATCGATGTCGTTGAGCGTGATCTGGTCGTTCCGGTAGACCGCCACGCGCTCGCCCAACTCCCCGAGATACTGCACCAGGTTGTAGGTGAACGAGTCGTAATTGTCGATCATCAGGAGCATGTCTGACCTGCCGTATACCGCGTTTGCGCAAACGCAATGATGTGCTGCCTGGCGCCGGTTCGGCACTGTCAGGCTTTCGGCCAATGGTCATAGCCGATAAAGGGATTTTAAATCAAAAGGAGTTTTCTGAACTTTTGCCGCTGGCCACAAAAAAGCGCCCCGCAGGGCGCTTTTTCTCGATCGGGATCCGGCGTTTTTATTCGAAGCCCCCGGGCGTATCATCTTCGGCATCGGCTGTGCCGTCGCCATCAGCGTCAGGATCCACTCCGTTGGGCTCGCCGTCTCCGTCGATATCCGGATCATCTTTATTTGGGATACCGTCACCGTCGATGTCCTTATCTGAGGTATTGGGGATCCCGTCACCGTCGACGTCAATATCCGAATCGTTGGGGATGCCGTCGCCGTCGAGGTCGGAGGCGGTTCCATCACAAGCACAACCTTTAGGCTTCGAGCAGTTGAGAGACTGACTAATACATGAATCTCCACAAGCCTGACTTGTTATACAGATCTTGCAACAAGTTGCTTCATCGGGGATATCATCACCATCGATGTCAGGTTCCGGATCTGTGTAATTACAACCCTTCCCGTTCGGCCCGTGATTATGCGTAACGTCCAACGCATAATCTCCTGCGTCAACGCCATCGACATCGCCCAGCTCGTAGCCGATACCGGAAAAGTCGTACGAAATTTTCTTGATGCCTTCTGGATCATTTTCATACCACTGACAGTTGTTTGGGATAATGATCCAGGCCTTCTTATCCTTTAGGAGCCACTTTGGATCCGAAGTTTTAGTATCAGGCTTAGCATACTGATTAGTGGCTGTAACCATGGCCACTGCCGCTTCTTGTTCTGCACTTAACTGACATCCACTCGGTGCATAATCCCATGTGATTTTGGTGGAATCGCCAGTAAGTTTTTTCTCATTAATTTTTAAATTAATGGCTTGGGTACAGGGGTTTGGCAGGCCTTCGCCGCTACACGACTTACCGGTATGCCAGACGGTCTGCTGATAGGCGCCCTTTGAGAGATTGGTATCTCCCAGAACTATGCCGACCTCACTGATGTCATAGACCACCCCGAACTTGCCACAACTATCGGGTACTTTTATTTCTGTGAAACATTGGACCTTGCCATGGCGGCCGTTCGCCAGACAATTGCCAGCGTTTACAGTCGCGCTTGTGGCCGTGCCAGTACGTTGAGGAACCGCCCGAACCGTGACGCCTGCTCCTGCGTTAGCCCTCGTCGCAGGGAGTACGCACCCTTCTGGCAGGAAAGTCCACCCCAGTTCCCCGTTATCTCCAGGAGTTATTTCTTCGTTGGGCGGAAGAATTGAAGCGGCCACACAGGTTTTTGTTGACGGGGTTGGCGGGGGGGTAGGATCAACCGAATCTTCAACCCCATCGTTGTCATCATCAGGGTCTTCGGCGTTTGGAATACCGTCGCCATCCATATCCGGATCAACGATGTCGGCAATCCCGTCGCCATCAATATCTTCAATCGGGTCTCTATCGAGACCGCTGCTTGAACTGCCGCTGCTGCAGCCTGCGATAACGAAAACGAAGCCGATGAGGAATATCGATAGATATTTTCTGATGTGCATAACAACCCCTCCCCCGAGGTCATTCATTCTGGTTGGATACGATAGACGGCTATAAGGCGGGGCGTTTCAGGTTAGTCAGGATTGCTGGGCCGCGCTTTTAATGCGTTGCGGATGGTAAGACTTTTTTTATGGAATCTTCAACCTTGACTTGGGCTCAGGTTACCCTGAAGGGGTCGGCGTATGGTCGAACTCCTCCGATGCCAAGATCGCTTCGACGCCGCCCAGTTGCGAGATCCGCTCTGCCTGGTCAGCAAAAGCAAGATCGTTCGCCGCGATGGGATCGAGCAAAGCACCCATGTCGTCCTGGCAGCGCTTTAGGTCTTGTGAATATGCGGGATCCTGAGAGAGGTCGCACAACTCATCGGGATCAGCGGCCAGATCAAAAAGTTCCGACGCATACCCCGGATAACAGTTGTACTTCCATTGATCTTTTCGCCACATGAACATCCCCACCGGCGAACCACCGTCGTGGTATTCCGATAAAACCCCGCGGTTCGCGCCGGCGCCGTCAATGAGTGAGTGCAGCGAAAGGCCCGGGCGATCAATCTCATCATCTTCCGCATCCATCGCCTGCAGCACCGTGGGATAGATGTCCACCAGAGAAGCCAAGGTGTCGATGGTTTCTGCCTTGGGAATGTCGGGGCCCTGGATCAGCATGGGGATCCGGGCTGACTCATCATAAAGCGACATCTTGGTCCACATGCGCCGGTCGCCGTTGTGATCACCGTGATCGCTGGTGTAGATGACCAGCGTGTTGTCGGCCTGCCCCGTTTGCTCAAGGGCATTCATCACTGCACCCACCTGCGCATCCAGAAAACTACAGAGACCATAGTAAGAGGCTCTTGCGATCTGGCGCGTTTGATCATCAAAGCGCTCGTCGTAGTTAAACGCTCTGCGGATAGCCTGGGTGACGGGATGCTGTGGCAACGCCTGCTCGGACCTGAACCGGGCCTCGTCCATCTCTTCAAGCGGATAGAGGTGATAGAACGCCTCGGGGCAGATCAGCGGATAGTGCGGTCTTAGCCACGACACAAAAAGGGTCCAAGGTTGATCGCTTTGGGCGCTGGCGGCATCCTTGAGCCATGTGCAGGCATGGCGGGTCACTTCAAGATCGTAGTCTGTATAACTGTTTTCGCCCGGGCCGATCTCAGAGGTATAGGCAGAGACATCCAGAACCGCCTCATGATCACGCAAAAGGCCTTTGATCCAGCCTTTGCCGTCGCGGATATACATCGGCAGGATTTCTTCCCCAAAGCCGTTGTCGTATTCGTTGCCACGATAGTGTAGTTTGCCGATCGAATCGACCCGATGACCCTGGCGCATGAGTTGATGACCCCAACTGACGGGTTCTCCCTGGTAGGCCTGGGCGTTGGACCAGCAGCGGTTTTTGTGCACGTACTGTCCGGTGGCGAGCGACGCCCGCGCGGGCACACAGATCGGTGACGGGGTGTAGGCGCGGGTAAAGCGTGTCCCGTTAGATGCGAGTCGATCGAGATGTGGCGTCTTGACGAGCGAGTGGCTGGCGCAGCCCATCGCATCGTGCCGATGCTCATCGCTGAAAAGGATGAGGACGTTGGTCTTTTCTGTCACGTCAGGGGTTCAGCAGATACCGTTGCGACTTGCTTGGCCGGAGCTATCGCGAAGACTTCAATCTTCCAGCGCAGCAGGATCAAGACCGGCGACCGCCATCGCCACCGCACGGAAAATGGCCCGGCCCTTGTTCATCGTCTCCTGCCATTCCTGCGAGGGCACCGAGTCGGCC
>JAERSQ010000148.1 GCA_016845525.1 Pseudomonadota bacterium | reverse complement strand
CGCGACGGCGCTGGCGGCATCAAGATTACGCTTCGCTCTGCCGATGCAGCAGAGGAAGCGCTGAAAACGATCCGCAAAGAACTGCCTGGATTGGTGGTCAACGCGGACGGTACAGGCTCAGATGAAGTCCTTAATGCAGCCCTTGTGCAGGCAGAAATTGACCAGTTGTTCAAATTTGCACTCGAGCAGAATGTGACCGCTTTACGTAACCGCGTCGACGAACTCGGCGTGGCAGAGCCCGTGGTCCAGCGGCAGGGGGATCGTCGGATCGTCGTGCAGTTGCCGGGGGTTCAGGATACCGCTCGCGCCAAACGCATCCTCGGGCGGACCGCTACGCTTGAGATGATGATGGTCGATGAAGAGCATAGCCTTGAGGCGGCTCTGGGCGGCAAGGTGCCGCCGGGATCAAAGATTTACCGGTTCCGGGATGAGCGCCCCATTCTGCTTGAGAAGCGTGTGATCTACTCTGGAGAGAACATTGTCGATGCGGCGGCAAGTATCGACACCCAGAGCGGCGGTCCGATCGTGAGCATTACTCTGGATGCGATTGGGGCACGAATTAATCAGAAGGTGACCGGCAAGAACATCGGCAAACGGATGGCCGTGTTGTATATCGAGAATCGGTCAACCATTCGCACCGATGCGGATGGTCTGCCGATGAAAGACGATCAGGGCCGTGTCATGCGTACCCAGCAACGCATTGAGGAAGTCATTACGGCGCCCGTCATTCGGGATCAATTAGGCAAGCGGTTCCAGATCGAAGGTCTGGATAGCGTCGATGAGGCCCGTGATCTCGCACTGATGTTGCGGGCAGGTTCGCTCGCAGCCCCGGTGGAGATTATTGAGGAGCGAACCGTGGGCCCAAGCCTGGGTCAGGCCAACATCGACCAGGGATTCAGATCGGTCATGGTCGGCTTCATTCTTGTGCTGATTTTCATGATGATCTATTACCGGGTCTTTGGCGTATTTGCCAATGTTGCCCTCGCGCTCAACCTCGTTCTGATCGTCGCAGTCCTTTCCATGCTGCAGGCCACCCTCACGCTTCCGGGCGTTGCGGGCATCGTACTCACGGTGGGGATGGCGGTGGACGCGAACGTCCTGATTTTCGAACGCATCAGGGAAGAGATTCAAAATGGTTCGACGCCTCAGGCGAGCATCCATACCGGATATGAGCGGGCGCTTTCGACCATTGTCGACGCGAACATCACCACCCTGATCGCCGCCATCGTGCTGTTTAATTTTGGAACCGGCCCCATCAAGGGATTCGCTGTCACCCTCAGTATTGGGATTATCACGTCAATGTTCACAGCGATCGTGGTGACCCGCGCCCTGGTGAACTACCTGTATGGCGGCAAGCGCGTCAAGTCCCTGGCAATCTAACGGCTCAAGCAATGCGGATTTTTAAGCAAGTTACCCGGTTTGATTTCCTCGGCAAGCGCCGGGGTGCATGGATGTTGTCCGCTGTGCTCGTGGTAGCAAGTATTGGCTCGCTCGGCGTTCGAGGCCTGAATTTCGGGATCGATTTCACGGGCGGTACTCTGGTGGAAATTGAGTATTTACAGTCTGCCGATCCGGTTGCGGTTCGATCAACGCTAAGAGAAGCCGGAATTGATGATGCCATCGTCCAGTACTTCGGCACTTCGAGGGATATTCTGGTTCGGCTGCCGGTGAGTGCCGATAAAGCGGCATCTGAACAGAGTAGCGATGTCGTCAGTGCTCTGAGGATCGCCACCGGGGAAACCTTAACTGAGGGCGTACAGGGCGGGTTACAGCAATGTACCGCAACCGGGGGAGGGGTTAAGGATTGTCAGGTCCAGATGCGCCGCGTCGAGTTTGTGGGTCCTCAGGTGGGCGGCGAACTGACAGAGAAGGGTGGACTCGCGATGCTGTATGCGTTGATTGGCATCCTGATCTACGTCGCGTTCAGGTTTGAGTGGCGTTTTGCGGTAGGAGCGGTTATTGCCCTGGTGCATGACGTCCTGATTACGCTGGGTGTTTTTTCTGTTCTCGCGATCGAGTTTTCATTGCCGGTTCTCGCAGCCGTTCTGGCGGTGATTGGCTATTCATTGAACGACACAATCGTTGTGTTTGACCGCATCCGGGATAACTTCCGAAAGATGCGTAAAGGCTCAGTCCTTGAGATCGTGAATCGCTCAGTCAACGAAACGTTGCCGCGTACCGTGCTGACCTCAGTGACAACGCTGCTGGTTGTGCTGACCCTGCTGCTGGCCGGTGGCGAGATCATTAAAGGGTTCGCCATCGCACTGCTGATCGGCGTGTTGATCGGAACCTATTCTTCAATTTTTGTCGCCAGCCCCGCCGTCTTGGTCTTGGGCATCTCCCGTGAGGATATGCTCCCTGTGGCCAAGGAAGGTGCGGAAGCGGAGGGCGACCCGGCTCCTTAGGCCTGTTGCGGCGCCTGAAAGGCCTGCTATGCGTTGCCCCGCCTGTTCCAGCGACGATACCCGGGTGATTGACTCACGGTTGGGTGACGCCGGTGCGAGCGTACGGCGGCGTCGGGAGTGCCAGGCATGCAGTCATCGCTTTACGACGTTTGAACGTTTTGAGCGTGAACAGCCGAGAGTCGTCAAGAGTGATGGCCGGCGGGAGACCTGGGATGAAGAAAAACTTCGCCGGGGATTGCTTCGCGCTTTGGAGAAGCGTCCTGTAGGGCTTGATCAGGTGGATGCCCTGATCAACGACGTCAGTCGCGAGATCCAGTTAAGCGGTGAGCCAGAGGTGCGATCCGCTGCGATCGGAGAAATTGTGATGAGTCTTCTGCCGCAGATTGATGAAATCGCCTATGTACGTTATGCGTCCGTTTACCGCAGTTTTGAGGATGTGGCGGCTTTCAGCAAAGAGATCGACCGGCTGCGAAAGGATCGAACCGCCCCGGCCAACGTCACCCAGTTGTCATTGCTGGCGGAGCCCAAATCACGCCGTAAGAAATGAACACGTCCATCCAGTCAGACCGGGATCATCGTTTTATCGCACGAGCGGTTGATCTTGCCAAAAAAGGCCTTTATACGACGAAGCCCAACCCCCGAGTGGGCTGCGTCGTGGTCCGGGGTGACGAGATTGTCGGCGAGGGGTGGCACGAGCGGGCGGGGGAATCTCACGCGGAGATTCACGCGCTGTCTGCCGCTGGTGAGCGGGCAGAGGACAGCGAGGTATTTGTCAGTCTTGAGCCGTGTGCGCACACCGGGCGCACAGGACCTTGTGCCGAAGCGCTGGTGGATGCCGGCGTCAAGCGGGTTGTCGCAGCAATGATTGATCCGAACCCGGAAGTTGCCGGCCGGGGCATCGAGATGCTTCGTTCGGCGGGTATCGCGGCAGAAATCTCCGAGAAAGACTGTGGAGCAGTTGAACTGAATGCAGGCTTTTGCAAGAGGATGGCAAGTGGCCGTCCTCTCGTCAGGCTCAAGGTGGCGGCCACGATGGACGGTAGAACTGCCGCAAATGACGGTAGCAGCCAATGGATTACGGGAGAGGCCGCGCGGGCAGAGGTGCACGCGCTGAGAGCAAGAAGCTGCGCTATTGTGACCGGGATTGGTACCGTCAGAGAGGATGACCCCCGTCTCAATGCGCGGATTGATGAAGACGTGGTGCAGCCCCTGCGCGTCGTGTTGGACGGGAACGGTCAACTGGATCCGGATGCTCGCCTTTTTTCCGAACCCGGAGATGTGCTCGTTGTCACGAGCCGTGAAAACGATGATGGCTACGGATTTGACGCCAGAACCGAACAGGTTTGTTTGCGCGGAGAAGACGGCCGGGCGGATGTGGCTGGGGTGTTGGATATTCTCGCAGCGCGCTCCTGTAATGAGGTATTGGTCGAAGCTGGAGCGGGTGTGGCAGGGGCTTTTGTTTCCCGTGGTTTGGTAGATGAAATCTGGGTATACCAATCGCCCGATATGCTCGGCTCTGGCGGCAGAGGCATGTTCGTCATGCGCGGTATTCGGTCTATCGGCGATCGCGTCAAGTTTGAACTGAAGGACGTGTCCAGAATCGGACGGGACTTGCGGCTCATTTATAGTCCGTCGCGGGAGGGCGAGTAATGTTTACCGGAATCGTACAGGACGTTGGGACGATTGAATCTCTAGCGTCTCGCGAAGGCGATCTTGTGATCGGGATCCGGCCGAGCGCCCTCGATACGACGCTCGTGAAACTCGGTGACAGCGTTGCTGTGGCAGGCGTCTGCCTCACCGCCGTGAGCATTGAATCGGGTTGCCTCTTTTTCGATGTGTCAAAAGAGACGTTATCCAGGACATTACTCGGAAACTGGCAGCCTGGTCAGGGTGCCAACCTGGAGTTGGCGATGGGTGCCCAGGATCGGTTTGGGGGGCATCTGGTCAGTGGACATGTTGACGGATTGGCCACGCTGATAGAGTCGGAGGCCTCCGCCCGATCAACCCGGATGCGTTTTGCCGGGTCGCGCGAGGTGGCGGCCTTTATCGCGGAAAAGGGCTCCGTCACCCTCGACGGTGTCAGCCTGACGGTGAATAACGTCATGGACACCCAGGCGGAAGTGGTATTTGATGTAAACCTCGTACCCCATACTCTCGGTGTCACGACACTTGGTCGGCTGACGACAGAAGATAGCGTCCATCTCGAGGTAGACATGGTGGCCCGCTACCTGGAGCGGATGCAGGAGTGCAGGTGAGACAAGGGGATGACGTTGGGACTGGGCTCTCACAACGATAGGGCTCCGGGCGTTTGAGCCGAGCGCGACATAAATAGGATTCAACAATGAGTGACAGCGAGATCAGCCCTGGTGTCAGCCCGATCGAAGAAGTGCTTCAGGATTATCGGGACGGCAAGATGGTCATCCTGGTCGATGATGAGGATCGTGAGAATGAGGGCGATCTCGTCATCGGCGCAGGATTTGTGACGGCTGAGGACATTAACTTCATGGCAGCCCAGGGCCGGGGCCTGATCTGCCTGACCCTGACAGAAGAACGTTGCCGTCATCTGAAACTGCCGTTAATGGTCAACGACAACAATGCGCGTTATTCGACCAACTTTACGGTATCAATTGAGGCAGCAGATGGGGTCAGTACCGGCATCTCTGCCGCGGACCGGGCCCATACTATTCGGACTGCTGTCAGTGAGAATGCCACCGGGGAGGATATCGTGAGCCCCGGGCACGTTTTTCCCATCATGGCGCAACCCGGGGGCGTGCTGACCCGGGCAGGGCACACCGAAGCGGGAGTGGATCTTGCGCGTCTGGCGGGGATTGAGCCGGCCAGCGTAATCTGTGAGATCCTGAACCCGGATGGCACCATGGCCCGGCTTCCGGATCTGCTTGATTTCGGTCGTGCCCACGGCTTGAAGTTGGGCACGATCGCAGATCTTATCCGTTACCGCATGCGCACTGAGCCGACCGTGTGGCGAATTTCAGAGAATATTGTCAGTACCCGGCATGGCGATTTTCGGGCGGTCATCTATGAGGACGGAGAACTCCAGCAGGTTCACATGGCGCTTGTGCACGGTACCATCGAGCCCCAGACGGCTGCAGTAGTCCGTGTTCATACACATCGCGGCGCTTTCGACATGCTTGCGGAAGCGCGCGAGGCACAAAGCTGGAGTGTGGATTCAGCACTGGAAAGAATTGCACAGGAGCCTTCCGGTGTGTTGGTTCTTTTGACCTACTCGGAAGACGCCGCCCAGTTGGACCGCCGCGTCCGTGGCGAGTCGGCGACCGATGGGAAAGAGCGTGAATTGCGCATGCTGGGCGCAGGCAGTCAGATCTTGTCTGACCTCGGCGCCGGCAAAGTCCGGGTCCTGGGGACCCCGCTTCGGACCCATGCGCTCTCCGGGTTCGGTCTGGAGGTGCTCGAGTATCTTCCCGATTCTCGAGCTGATTGAGTTGGCTTCGGTCAGCCGCCATCTTGCTCGCCGCTGTGCCGCTCAGGCCTTGTACCAGTGGATGATGACTGGACAGGCAATAGCAGAAATCGAATCTGCCTTTATCAGTGATGACGGACTGAACGATTCGGATATCTCCTATTTCAGACACTTAATCGAGGCGGTGCCGGAAAGGCGGGATGCTCTTGAGCAAAGGCTTCATGGGATGATTGAACGCCCCCTGTCGCAGTTGGATCCGGTGGAACGCGCTATCCTGCTGATTGGAGCTTACGAGATCCTGTTTCGTCCGGATATTCCTAACGGTGTTGCCATTAATGAAGCGGTAGAGATGGCACACCTTTTCGGTGCAACCGACAGTTTCAAATTTGTCAACGGAGTTCTGGATCGTCTCGCTGGTGAATCGAGAAGCGCATAGGCCCGAATATCCCCATGGACGAGTTTGAACTGATTGATCAGATCTTCCATCGTCCGGAAGAGTCCACACCGCAGGTTGCGTTGGGTATTGGTGATGATGGCGCCGTTCTCAACGTCACAGTTGGAAAACAGAGCGTTGTCGTGATGGATACGCTGGTCGCCGGTGTACATTTTCTGGACTCTCAGCCACCCGATTCAATTGGGCACCGTGCCCTCGCAGTAAACTTGAGCGACATCGCGGCAATGGGGTCTGTACCGCGTTGGGCCACGTTAAGCCTTACCTTGCCAGAGGTAAACGGGGACTGGCTGAATGGTTTTGCCGATGGATTTTTTGATCTGGCTCACCGGCATGAAGTAGCCCTGGTCGGGGGAGATACGACTGCTGGGCCTTTAGCCGTTTCTGTGACAGTGGGCGGTGAGGTTGAGCCAGAAGGTGCCCTTCGGCGAGCCGGGGCGAGGCCGGGTGACTTTGTATATCTGAGCGGACCGATTGGAGGCGCGGCAGCGGCATTGTCTTCAACTGAAGCGTATGGGGATCCAGATCTTAAGCGTGCCCTATGTTGGCCACAGCCGCGGACCGCGTTGGGGATGGCCCTTGGGTCAATTGCTCACAGTGCTATCGATATTTCCGACGGGTTGCTGGCAGATCTGGGTCATATACTGAAAGCAAGCGGGAATCTCGGTGCGAAGATCGAGGCAGATAAGTTGCCTTTGTTTGAACAAGCCGTTGCGCTGCTGGGGTACCCCGGGGCGCTGGAGCTTGCGCTGGGAGGTGGCGACGATTACGAGCTTTGCTTTACCGCCCCGGAAAAAAGGCATCAGGAGATACTGGCGACAGGACATCGGCTCGATCAGGACTTGTTCTGGATTGGTCGAATCACAGAGCACGGCGGTTGCTCTGTTCACGGTAACGGGATAAGTCTGGATACCGTGTCGCCGGGCTACCAACATGTTTGGCCTGGATAAATATCATGAAAGCCAAGCGTTGGTCTGATCAGATCATACTGCTCTTGGGGCAGGGTTTAGGACTGGGTCGGTTTCCCTTTGCCCCCGGTACTTTCGGAACGCTGCCTGGCCTGCTACTCGTTTGGATGTTCTGGCAGGGCCCAAGCGGGATTTACCTCGCCCTGACGGCTGTCGTCATTCTGTCTGCTGTTTGGATAGCCGGGCGCAGCGCGGAAGTCCTTGGTGTCGCTGATGATCCGCGTATCGTGGTCGATGAGATTGCCGGCGTGCTGGTAGCTTTTGCTTTTGTGCCGCCAAGTGGACTGGCGTTAGCGGTCGGATTCTGCGTATTTCGGATCCTGGATATTGCCAAACCCCCGCCGATTTCGACCGTGGATCGCCAGGTCAAAGGGGGTGTGGGTATCGTGCTCGATGATGTCCTCGCCGGGATCGGCACGAATCTTGTGCTTCAGTTGCTGTTCCGCGTCCTCGAGTTAGGTTTATAGCCGGATCAGTGTCGGCGTTACGAGGACACGGAGGGTCTGGATCAACGCTCCAGATGCTCCAGCTTGCCAGAGACCTCCTTCCAGTCGTCTGCATCGTCGGGAGCCGGTTTCATCTCAGTAATAACCGGCCATTGCTGCGACAGTTCGGCGTTAAGCGCCAGAAACTCCTGTTGATCCTCGGGCAGGTCTTCTTCCGCATAAATGGCGTTTACCGGACACTCCGGCTCGCAAAGACTGCAGTCGATACATTCTTCGGGATCGATTACCAGAAAATTGGGACCTTCGTGAAAGCAGTCTACGGGACAAACCTCCACACAGTCAGTGTATTTACAGCGGATACATGAGTCGCTTACTACGTAGGTCATCTATAGTCTCCTAAAGTCTCCCAAAGTCTCGAAAACAGCACTAAAGCGGGCAGAACGACAGATTCTAGGCAATGTTGGTGAGGCGGTAAATGATCAAGCCCGGCTTCTTGCCACAATCTTTCTGAGATCATCAAAAATGTACCGATTGGCGCCGACAAGGTTACCGCTCTCAATAAAGCCCTGATCTCCTGAAACATCAGATACCAGACCCCCGGCTTCCCGAATCAGAAGAGCCCCGGCAGCCATGTCCCAGGGTTTAAGGCCGAACTCCCAGAATCCGTCTAATCTGCCGGCTGCAACATAGGCAAGGTCGAGGGCTGCCGCGCCTGCCCGACGAATCCCAGCGGTTTTGGGGACAAGGCTCTGAAAACTGCGCATCCAGGGTTCCATGATGCTGAGGTCGCGGAATGGGAAGCCCGTTCCCAGCAGCGCCGGCGTGAGCTGGCGGGTCGAACTGACGCGGAGTCGTTTCCCATTCAGTTGGGCGCCTTCCCCGCGGCTCGCGGTAAACATCTCATCGCGAAGCGGATCGTAGACCACGCCATGCTCCAGAACGCCTTTGCGCATGGCAGCGACCGAAACCGCGAACATCGGAAAACCATGCAGGAAGTTGGTTGTCCCATCCAGCGGATCAATCACCCAGGTGTACTCCGAGCCTTCCTGTGGACCGCTCTCTTCAGCAAGGACACCGTGTTCCGGATAGGCATGCGTCAGCACATCCAGGACAGCGCGTTCGGCCTCGATATCGGCCTGACTGACAAAGTCGTTCCGGCCTTTGGAGGCGTACTCCAGACGGTCCAGCTGATTGAAGTACATTAAAATGACACGTCCACCTTCGCGGACGGATCGCACGGCAGTATGCAGCATTGGGTGCATGTTAAGAAGAACCCTCGGGGTTCACGGTGTGGCGATCGCGTGAGCCAGTCAGGGCGATCTTGGATCTTCTCTTCAGGTAAAGCGCGTTTCAGTCAACCGCACCGGCTGCGATCAAAACGTGTCTGGCGGATGCGGATTGTAGCTCAATGACAGCCTGTGAGGTTCGCAGAGCATGATGCAAAGACCTGGAGGTAGCGAGTGAGCGTACGGATTGTCATGGTAGAGACGACGCACGCAGGCAATATCGGTGCGACGGCCAGAGTGATGGCCAATATGGGCCTCACGCACTTGTGCCTGGTCAATCCTCGTAGTTTTCCGGATCCGGAGGCAACGGCCCGGGCAGCAGGTGCTGACGATATTCTCGAGCGAGCAGAAGTATTGGGTTCTCTCGAAGAAGCGGTGGGCGATTGCGGCTGCGTTATCGGCGCAACCGCCCGGAGACGCTCGCTCGCGTGGCCTCTGCTGGACAGTGAGCAGGCGGCAGCTCGATTGGTGAGGGAGCAATCCAGTACAGATTGCGCGTTGGTCTTTGGTCCGGAAGCATGCGGTCTGTCCAATGCGCATCTGGATCTGTGTCATGCACGCCTTCGGATCGATGTGAACGAAGCGTTTCCATCCCTGAATGTGGCTACCGCCGTGGCCGTCATGGCCTACGAATTCCGAAAGCAGTCAGGCCTCGCGGCCCCGGACCTATCTCATCAAAACACCCAAGAGATGTCCCTAATGACTATGGGGGAGTTTGATCAGTTGATGACCCATCTGGAGAGGGTGTTGAGTCATACCGCATTCCTCACAGGCCCCAGAACCAAATTAATCCGCAAACTGCGCCGTCTTTTTCTGCAGGGGGTGAAATCCACGCAGGAAGTCAATATTCTTCGGGGTGTGCTGACTTCTTTGGAGTACGCGTTAGGGATCTCTCAAAAACAGCCGCAAAAGCAGCCGCAAAAGCCCACACAAGAACGGCCGCATAAGAACAAGCGCACGTCTACGTGATAAAATATACCTCGATCTTTCCCGAATAAACGCTAGACGGACAAGACATGGCAATTACTCTGACAGAAGCCGCAGCACGACGGGTCTCAGACCACCTCGAATCTCGAGGTCACGGCGAAGGGCTGCGTCTTGGCGTAAAGACGACCGGCTGCTCGGGACTCGCTTATGTTGTTGATTTCGCCGATGAGATCGACACCGAGGACCAGGTGTTTACCAGCAGGGGAGTAAGAGTCATTGTCGACGGGGAGAGTATCAAGTACATCGACGGCACGGAGATTGACTTCGCGTCCGATGGATTTTCAACCGCATTTCGTTTTAAAAACCCCAACGTGGCGGATGAGTGCGGTTGCGGTGAAAGCTTCACCGTAGATCCCTCCTAGGTGTTACCCCCGACATCCGGCTCGCCCGTTTTCGCGGCATCTGAGTCAGGGTCATCCGGGCTCGCGGCCGTTACAACTCTCGGCTGCAAGATAAACAGTTTCGAGTCGGCTGCCATGGCTCAGGATCTCGCACGAGATCGATGGAAACTGGTTGACTCCGCTGAATTTGCAGACGTCTATGTGATCAACTCCTGTACGGTCACGGCGGAGGCGGATCGTCAAACCCGTCAAGCGGTTCGGCGCGCGCTTCGTCAGAACCCGCAGGCCCACGTCATCGTAACGGGCTGCTACGCGCAGAACCAGGCTGATGCCTGCGCGGAAATTCCGGGTGTTTCCCTGGTGTTGGGAAATGATCATAAACATGCTGTGGCGAGATTTGCCCGGAATCTGAAAAAACCCGAGCGGCCTAACGACGCGGCTATCCAGATAGACCGCTTGACGGGCCTTCCGCCGGCTTTGCTGGACGGTTTTGATTCGCGCTCAAGGGCTTTCGTCCAGGTACAGCAGGGATGTGATCAATCCTGTACGTTCTGCGTCATTCACCGTGCACGAGGTCCCAGCCGGTCGTATGATGAGGCTCACATCCTGCGTCAGATCGGGAACTTTGTGAATGCAGGGTTTTGCGAGGTCGTGATCTGCGGGGTGGATCTCGGAAGCTATGTGACTGCAGACGCTCTGGACGGATCCGGCCCGGCATTAACTTCGTTGCTGAAAAAGATCGCACAGTTGCCCGGGGCTTTCCGGATTCGATTGAGTTCCATAGATCCCGTTCACCTTACCGATGATCTGCTGGCAGTGCTGTCTGATCCAGACCGGTTTTGTCCCTACCTTCACGTGTCGATTCAGAGTGGAAGTACGCTGATTCTGAAGCGAATGAAGCGACGCTATGATCGGGAGTTTCTAAAAGACCGCCTGGACGCCGCCAGGCAGCATATCGAAGGACTGGTTCTCGGGGCAGACGTGATGGCGGGGTTTCCCACCGAGTCCGAGCAGGATTTTGCCGACACCGTCGATATCATTGATCACTCCCAGGTAATTTATCCGCACGTCTTCTCCTTCTCTGCCAGGCCGGGTACGCCGGCAGCCCGGATTCCGCGACAGGTTCCGAAGACGGAGAGGCGTAGGCGGGCTGCTATCCTGCGTACCACCGGGGAGACCAATCGGCGTTTGGCCCTTCAGCGCATGGTCGGCAGTACAGGGCGCCTTATTGTTGAGCGTCCTGACGCAGTGGCCAAAAGCAATGCTTATCATGGGCGCCTGGCCAACTACATGCCGGTGAGGCTGGAAGATCCCGAAAAGGCCTCTGCGAGTGAGGTAGGCGTCGAGATTCACGGCGTCAGCGAGGAGGTTCTCGTTGCCCGGGTCTCTCCCTCGGAATAAAATCGCCCCTCACACGGGGAAGCCCGTGACCCGAGTTCCGTCCGGATCTATCGCGCCAGCGGTTAGACCGGTCTGCCGGGTACGCGTGTTCCCAATTAAAAATTTACCCCTGAATCCGGAGAACCTGAATGAGTATCGAAAGAACCTTTTCGATCGTCAAACCTGACGCTGTCCGAAGAAACCTCATCGGAAAAATTTACGAACGTTTTGAGTCAGGGGGACTGCAAATATTGGCCGCGAGAATGATTCATCTGACTCGCACGCAGGCGCAGGACTTTTACGCGGTGCACCGCGAACGGCCTTTCTATAACGATCTCGTGGAATATATGATATCCGGCCCCGTGATGGTTCAGGTGCTGGAAGGGGAAAATGCGATTGCCCGAAACCGCGAGATTATGGGCGCCACCAATCCGGCGGACGCGGCACCCGGTACCATTCGCGCGGATTTTGCTGAATCTGTTGAGGCAAACGCCGTGCATGGTTCGGATGGACCGGACACGGCGCGCGAGGAAATCGCATTCTTCTTCGACGACGCCGACCTGTGCCCGAGGGCTGACTGAAGCGGTCAGGATAGTCGTGTCGGCGCCCAAGAATCTTCTGGGACTGGACCGGTTTGCGCTGCAAGACTACTTTGCATCGCTGGGCGAGAAAGCATTCCATGCCCGCCAGTTGCTGCAGTGGGTCTATCAGAGGGGGGTTACCGATTTTTCAGAAATGACGGATCTGCGCCTGTCCTTAAGGCAGACGCTTTCCGAGAATGCGGTTATTGCGTTGCCTGATGTGTCTCTGACGCAACATTCCCTGG
The DNA here is from genome assembly GCA_016845525.1 of Pseudomonadota bacterium. GTDB lineage: Bacteria > Pseudomonadota > Gammaproteobacteria > Arenicellales > UBA868 > UBA868. The sequence goes on along the minus strand of JAERSQ010000148.1, from coordinate 12,332 downwards.
ACGGCACTCGCAAATGGCTATTCCGTTTGGCGGACGGGAACTCCATTGAGACCGTTTTTATCCCCGAGGAGGATCGGGGAACTTTGTGTATCTCCTCACAAGCGGGGTGCATGTTGACCTGCAGTTTCTGCGCCACGGCGCGACAAGGATTCAGCCGGAACCTGTCAGCAAGCGAGATCATCGGCCAGTTGCTGCTGGCGGATCAGTTGCTTAAGCAAGAAGGCTTGGGAGAGAGACCTGTTTCCAATGTGGTGATGATGGGGATGGGAGAGCCGTTGCTGAACTATGATGCCGTTGTCAGCGCTATGCGACTGATGCTGGATGATCTTTCTTTTGGGCTCTCTCGCCGGCGCGTCACGCTAAGTACGGCCGGTGTGGTTCCGGCAATGGATAAGCTGTCTGAGGACTGCCCCGTCAGTCTGGCAGTGTCTCTGCACGCGGTGCGTGATTCGGTGCGGGACGAGTTGGTTCCTTTGAACCGCAAATACCCCATCGATAAACTGCTGCAAGCCTGTCGGCGATTTCTGAGGAATGACAGTCGGCGGCGCATCACTTTTGAGTATGTCATGTTGTCCGGGATCAACGATTCGGAGGAGGACGCCAAGACCCTGGTGTCCCTGCTGCAGGGCATTCCTGCCAAGATCAATCTCATCCCCTTTAATCCTGTGCCCGGCGTCAAGTACGTGTGCTCTGATCAAGAGGTCATAAACCGTTTCCGGCAGCAATTGATTTTAAGCGGGTTGACCACAATTACCCGCAAAACGCGCGGTGCGGATATTGCAGCAGCGTGCGGACAGCTTGCCGGAGCGGTTCAGGACCGAACCCATCGCAGCGCCAAGCTAGCCAGGACCGCGTCGTGAAGAGGAAGCACCTGGCATCTCTCGCCCTGATTCTACTGATCAGCGGATGTGTGCCGTTGTGGGAGGACGAACCGGGTTGGGATGCGAGCCAACGCGTTGAGTTGTATACCCGTCTGGGACTGGAATACTTGGCGCAGAATCGTCTGGCATCTGCCCTTGAAGCAATGAACGATGCTCTTGCCATCGCACCGGATGACTCGACCGCAAACCACGCCATGGCCCTGCTTAAATTACGTCTTGGGGAAACGGCGGACGCAGAGGCTCATTTCCGTCAGGCACTCGTTAGCGACCCGGGGAATGTTGGCGCCCGCAACGACTACGGGGGCTATCTTTGTGAAAAAGCGGACTGGGCCGGCGGGGCTGAACAGTTCAGGACCGCACGGGATGACCCCTTTAACACGGAGCCCTACGTCAGCCAATATGGCCTCGGAATCTGTCTGATGGGAGCGGGGGAATTGAGAGCCGCCCGAGACCAATTTCGGGGGGCATTGATCGCCGAGCCTGACAGTACCGCGGTGCTTTACCAGGCGGCACTGGTGAGTTTCCGACTGCAGGAATATCTCAGTTCCCGAGCGTTTCTTGAGCGCATGTTCGGCGCAGGCGGGATATCCGCGGATAGCCTCTTGCTTGCGGTCCGGACTGAGCGCAAACTTGGTGCAGATGATCTTGCGATGGAGTACGCGGCTCGGCTCCGGAGCACTTACCCGGGTAGCGAGCAGGTTCAACAGTTGAATGTCTTGATGAGCAAGAACGGGAATGGCTGATTCTGCTGATACGCGCAGTACCAGTCCTGGTGAAATTCTCCGGGGTGCCCGGGAGCTGTATGGCTGGAGTCTTGAGGATGTCGCCGCAGAGCTAAATCTGTTGCCGCATGTGGTCGAAGCACTGGAGGCCGATGATTACAGTCACACGGCCGGATGGACCTATGCCGTGGGCTATTTGCGCAACTATGCGCGCCTCGCGGGTGTCTCGATAGAACAGGCAATTGCGGATCGACAGGAACTCCTGCCGCCGAAAGAGGACGGCCCCGGCACCATGACGGAGACTGCGACCAGCCGGCCGCAGCCCGTTCCCATTCAATATCGCTGGGTGGTCACCGCGGGTGTTCTGTTGTTGGTCGTGGGGGGGCTCTACGCCGCCTTCTTGAACCGCGCGAGCGACGTTGAACGCCTGCGCGTCGATCTTGCAGAAGAAACGCGATCGCAATCCGATTCGGCACCGGAGGACGATACCACGACGGCGGTAGACGAAAGCGTCGCTATTGAGCCCAAACCTGAACTTGCGGTGACGTTGACGCCGACTGATGAGAGCGAGACCCCACAGCCTGGAAGCGCATCCACGAGCGTGCCGGATACCCAGGCGGAGCAATCATCACCGGAAACCGGATCCACTGCCGACGCCGCAACGGCTGGCGTCGCGGCGTCCACCGGCAATGGTTCTGAGAGCGTAGCGAAAACATCCACTGCTGGGGCGCAAGCGGCTCAACCGAATCAGCCAGAGAGCCAGCCCGCAAAGTCATCAAAGAAAGATCAAGCGAAAGAGCAGGCCGCCAAAAAGGAGAACCGAGAGCAACAAAAAGAAAACCAAAAGAGTCAGAAAAAGAAGTCTGACCCTGCAAAAGTCGCCTCGACATCTGCGAGTACCGGCGTAAACACGAAAAAGAAGAGCCAGAAACAATCAACTTCTTCAACAAAAGCAGAAACTGTAGAAAAAGAGAACAAGCAGACGTCCTCTCAAACCCAGGCGTCCTCCGCGACATCGGCACAAGGCCAAACCCTGAATCCCGAGGTTTCGTCGTCGAGCGCAGATACGGGTGTAACGACGCGCCCGGTGACTGCGGACAGTCGCGGCATTACGTTGAAAGTGAAAGAGAGCACGCACGTCGTTGTGTGGGACCGTGATAACGTCGAACTCCTTCGCCGATACGTCGAGGGGGGAAAGGTTGTCAGTCTGGCCGGCAAACCACCATTCACTTTGCTGGTCAGTTATCCCGAAGGCACCAAAGTGGTTTATGGCGGGCGGGAGTTCAGCATCCCTGTCGGAAAATCCGGGCGTAACGCGAAGGTGCGTGTCGGACGCTGACGCCATGGCGGGGGAAACCAACGTTCAATCAGTTCGGGGAATGAATGATCTTCTGCCGGGGCAGATCGAAACCTGGCAGCGGGTAGAGGCCGCGATCCGAGAAGTGTCCTGCCGTTACGGGTATCGAGAGATTCGAACCCCCGTGGTGGAGCGTACTGAACTTTTTCGCAGGTCCATCGGAGAGCAGACGGACATTGTCGAAAAAGAGATGTATACCTTCACCGACAACAACGGCGACAGCCTTACCCTGCGCCCCGAGGCGACAGCGAGCTGTGTCCGCGCGGGAAATGAGCATGGCCTGCTTCATAACCAGACACAGCGGCTCTGGTATGTCGGGCCGATGTTCCGACATGAACGACCGCAAAAAGGCCGTTATCGACAGTTTCATCAGTTTGGGATCGAGGCGCTGGGCTGGGCGGGGTCCGACATTGAGGCGGAGATCATCGCTGTCGGAGAACGACTATGGAGCAGTCTGGGCATCACGGGCCTGAATCTTGAAATCAATTCACTGGGATCAGTTTCAGCACGGGCAAACTACCGGGATGCGCTCAAGGCTTATCTTTTGGATCACGTTGATGCGCTTGATGCCGACAGCCAAAGACGCCTGGAGCGAAACCCGCTGAGAATCCTCGATAGCAAGGATTCAGGCACGCAGGAAGTGCTGGATGGAGCGCCGAGTCTTTCGGACTTTCTTGAGAGCGCGGAGCGGGAAGGCTTCGAGCGGTTACAGCAGCTGCTTACGGCCGTGAATATTCGCTTCTCGGTCAATACCCGCTTGGTGCGCGGCCTCGACTACTACACCGGCTTCGTATTTGAATGGACAACGGACCAATTGGGCGCCCAAAGCGCGATTTGTGCGGGCGGGCGGTATGATGGCCTCGCCGAGCAACTCGGGGGCCGTGCCGTGCCTGCGGCCGGATTTGCCTGCGGCCTCGAGAGGTTGATCGAACTGGTCATTCTGCAAGGAGAAGAGACTCCGATACAATCGCCCCGCGTATTTGTCGCCGCGCTGGGCGAGGTCGCGGAGGTGGATGCGATCCGCCATGCGGAACGGCTTCGGGGTGCAGGAGTCGATGTCCAGGTGAATTGCGGCCAGGGCAGCCTGAAAAAGCAACTGCGTCGAGCCGATAACAGCAGCGCTGAAGTGGCTGTGATTATTGACGAAGAGGTGGCCGGAACCTCAGCGGTAAAAGTGAAACCGTTACGGGGTCAAGGTGAGCAGAGCACGGTGCCGGTAAACGATCTGTTGGCATCCGTTCAGGCGATTACAGATTCATCAAATTAAACGGAATAACGCATGAAGCGAGAACGACCTGATACACAAATTCACATCGCCCATGATGATGAAACCGAGAAGCTGCGGGACTGGTGGAAACGCAACGGTACTGGAATCATCGCAGGCGTGGTGATTGGAATCGGCGGTGTCGGGGGTATACAGGGATGGCGCATGTATGAGGACAGTCAGGCTGGAAAGGCTTCCGTTCTGTATGAACAGATGTTGGGTGCAGCTGCGGCAGAGCGTTCGGAGGCAGCAAGTTCCGCAGCCCAAGCGCTGGTTTCAAAGCACTCCGGAAGCGGTTATGCGGACCTGGCTCAGTTGATGCTGGCGAGGCTGGCACTCGAGACAGGCGACAGCGCAAAGGCGCAGGCCGCGCTGAATGACCTGATTGCGTCAACCTCCGATCCTGTCATGCGTCAGGTAGCCCGGGTACGGCTCGCGGTGATCGCGCTCAAAGATGGAGAGCCGGAAAAGATTCGGTCTCTGGCCAAGGCGGAGGCCGGTGAAGGGTTTACCTCACACTTCCAGGAGTTGCTCGGTGACGCCCTGGTTGCCAGTGGTGACCTGGACGGGGCACGACAGGCCTACGAGGAGGCGCTCAAGGGGGTCACAGCGGATTCGCAGGCAGGACGATTGATTACCGCCAAAATAAACATGACCCGAAAGGGTGATGATGGGTGATGCGGGATGACGGTGCGTTGGGTACTACTGGCTGCAATGATGCTGCCATTGCTGGGTTGCGGAAAGAGTGCCATCCACTTTATGCGCGAGGGAGGACCGGTTGCGCAGGCCCCAAAAGTGGAGCAGGCGGTTACGTTACGAAAGCTCTGGCGCCGTGATCTTGGGCAGGGATATCAGAACAGCAACTTTCTCCTGACGCCCTCGCTGCAGGGCGACCGACTTTATGCGGCAGAACCTGAGGGGCGGGTCTATGCGCTCGACGCCCAATCGGGAAAGATTCTCTGGAAACAGGATCTGGATGAGGCGCTGGCGGCCGGCGTAGGGGCAGACGCCAGACAAGTGCTGGTGGCGACTCGGGAGGGCGAAGTCTTTTCGCTGGATGCTGAGAACGGTGAGACCCGCTGGCGGCAGAAAATGGGCACGGAGATTCTCGCTCGTCCGGTGTTCGCTGAAAAACAAGTTCTGCTCCGATCCGGCGATGGTCAGGTCATCGGCGCAGACCTTGATTCGGGCAGAATTCTTTGGCGTGTCCGGCGATCAGTACCCGCACTCACGGTTCGAGGGCTGTCTGCTCCTCTGATTATTGACAACGTCGCATTGATTGGTTTTGCCAGCGGCAGACTGTCGGGTATTGATGCGGAATCAGGCGCCGAGCTCTGGAGTGCGCGTATCTTTCGGGCTCGCGGCAGTAATGAAGTCAATCGCTTGGTAGATATTGACTCGGACCCTTATCAGATGGGGGATCGCTTGATCATTGCTGGGTTTCAAGCCCAGATCAGCGCTCTGTCACTGAAGACACGACGCATTGAGTGGGATTCAGATCATTCCACGCTCCGTCCGCTGAGTTCTGTGGGGGATACGCTATTGGTGACAACGGATGATGGATCCGTCTCAGGTCTGGATATCCGTACCGGCTCACAATTGTGGGAGGTGGGTGCCCTGCGTGGCAGGGGAGTGAGTGGGCCCCTCGGCCTGGAAGAAAACGGCCTCACGGTCGTCGGGGATTACAAGGGCCTGCTTTATCTGATCGATGCCGCTTCAGGACAACTCATGGGGCGTCAGAAAGGGGGCGGCGGCGCTGTCCTGGGAATCTACGGTGCAGGCAAGGGGGATGGCTTCATCACTCTGTCTGAGAACGGATCTCTGACCGCCTGGTCGGTTGTTGAATGATTCTGACCTCATAGACCGAATCGGCGCCTCTTCACATCATGATTCCCGTCGTTGCCCTTGTCGGCAGACCTAACGTCGGCAAGTCGACTTTATTTAATCGTCTGACGCGCTCGCGCGAAGCGCTGGTTGACGACCAGCCTGGTGTCACCCGTGATCGACTCTATGGGGATGTGGCGCATCGAGGCCGACGATTTCTTTTGATTGACACCGGTGGACTCTCGGACGACGGGGATGTGCTTAGCGCCGCGGTCCGTGAGCAGGTGTTCCAGGCGCTGTCAGAGGCCGACGCCGTGGTATTCCTGCTGGATGCGCGAGAGGGAGTCTCGGGCGCAGACCGGGACATCGCCGAAGATTTACGCCGGGACCAAACCCCCGTCCTGGTGGTAGTAAATAAGGCGGAAGGCCTGGATCGCGATATTACCGCCAGTGAATTTTTTGAGTTGTCCATGGGAGCGCCCCAGGTCGTCTCGGCAAAAACAGGGCAAGGCGTCAGTCATCTTTTAGATGCGATCGTCGGTATCGTACCCGACACGGAAGCGGAAGAGGCCACTTCAAACGCCAATCGGATTGCCATAGTGGGCAGGCCGAACGTCGGCAAATCAACCCTCGTTAACTGCCTTGCGGGTGAGCCAAGGATGATTGTGGCTGATCTTCCCGGAACAACGCGCGATAGTGTGGCGGTGCCCGTTGAGCGCGACGGCGAAACCCTGCTGCTGCTGGATACAGCAGGCGTACGCAGGAAATCCCGCGTGCGCGAGACCCTGGAGAAGTTCTCAGTCGTAAAAACCCTGCAGGCGTTGGCATCTGCCGAAGCCGCTGTGCTGGTGCTGGATGCGAGGGAGGGAGTCAGCGACCAGGATGCGACTATTGCCGGTTTGATTGTCGAGACGGGCCGCTCAATTGTGATCGCAGTCAACAAATGGGATGGCCTTGAGAGGAGGGACAAGAACGCGATTCGCCGCGAACTTTCCCGTAAGCTCGATTTCCTGCCGGACCCTGAAAGCGTTTTTATCTCTGCGAAGCACGGTTCCGGGATTGCGGAACTCACCAAAGCGATTCGAGGAGTGCGGGCCAGCGCGATGGCCGAGATGGGGACCAGCATCCTGAACAGGGCTTTGGCCCAGGCGGTCGAGCATCACAAGCCGCCGATGGTCAACAATCGGACCATCAAGCCGAAGTATGCGCACCAGGGAGGGCGAAACCCGCCGACGGTCGTGTTACACGGCAATACGCTACACAAATTGCCGGCAAGTTACCTCCGATATCTTGGCAAATCTCTTGCGCGGACATTTAAATTGAAAGGTACCCGGATTCGATTTGAACTACGTAATGCTGAGAATCCGTATGACAAGGGGAAGGCATCGCGCAGGGGGAGAGGCTAACGAGGTCGTTCGGCCCGTGTTCGGCGCCGACTGCAACCCTAATCCTCCCCTGACTGGGTTGACGTTACTTCTGCGTTCGCGGTTCCGCTAGCGAAGCGGGTGACGATGGCATCGCCGGGCCGCAGCGTTTTTGCAGAGCGGACGAGTGCGTCCTTGCCCGCAAGCTGCACGATGGCGAAGCCTCGGTCCAAAGTGGCGGATGGGCTCAGCGCCTTGAGCTGCCCCTCGGCACCTGTCAGCCGATGGTGGTGCTGTGTGAGGTCCTGATTTAGTCTTTCCACAAGGCGCGTGCGCGCCTTTTCTGTCCTCGCAGAGATCTCGTTGACCTGAGTCTGAGGTGAGCGCATCTGAAGCTGTTGGGACCACCTGGACAAATGCCCGTGTTTGTCTTGATACCGAAGTCGCCATCCGATTCTCAATCGCTCGGTCAAGGACACAAGCTTGTCTGCCTGATGGGCGAGACGGTCACGCGGATGCCGTAGTCTCGCCATCGCACTGTCCAGCCTTTGGCCCGATGCCTGTAACTGGTGATCGAGAGCCGAGCCAAGTTGGTCAATCTTTCCGGCGATGAGGTTTGTCAGGCCCTCGGTATCCGGGGTGACTGCCTCAGCGGCGGCGGTGGGCGTCGCACAACGCAAGTCCGCTGCAAAGTCAGCCAAGGTTGTGTCGGTTTCGTGACCGACGCCCGTGACAACAGGTATCTTGCACTGTCGGATCGCCCGGACAACTATCTCTTCATTGAAAGCCCACAAATCCTCGAGTGAGCCTCCGCCCCGGGCAAGCAGGACGACATCACACTGACGACGGCCTACGGTACTCAAGGCTCCGGCAATCTGGGAGGCTGCTCTGTCTCCCTGAACCATTACCGGTAGCACCAATACCTCAGTCAGCGCAAAGCGCCGGGCCAGGGTTGTCAGCACATCCTGAAGCGCAGCTCCGTGCCCGGAGGTAATGACACCAATCCGGACGGGCCGATCAGGAATGGGGCGACGGTTCTCCGGATCAAACAGTCCTTCCGAGGTGAGTTTGCGCTTTAACTCTTCAAAGCGGCGTCGCAGTTCTCCTTCTCCTGCTGGTTCCAGGTAGTCAACAATTAACTGGAAATCACCTCGAGCCTCGTAGATCGAGACGTTTCCACTCAGCAGGACTTCGGTCCCGTTTTCCAGGGTTTCCCGGTAGGGTGAGCGGCGATTTCGAAACATCGCACAGCGGATCTGTGCGGTTTCATCCTTGAGTGAAAAATAAATGTGCCCGGATGCGGGCGTCGCGAGATTCGAGACCTCACCCGTTAGCCAGACCGTCCCGAAATGACCCTCGAGGAGATCCCGAACTTCGCGGGTGAATTCACTGACTTGATAGATGGTGCGGGTCATTGGGGTATTGTGCCGGGAATGAAATTGCTCGACCAGTCGCGAATGAGGAGTCACCGGAGAACGGCGGGGTCAGGCATAAAAAAAGCCGGGCAATGCCCGGCTTTTTGGAAAACCAGAAGCTTAAAAATAGACTGGGCCGGCAGTTTTTTGTGCTTCGGACTGGGCGATGCCGGCATGGGCCGCCCAGGAAATCCGTTGCGCAATCCGAATTGCTTCAGATTCCTCGTTCGCTTCGAGCTTTGCCTTTGCTGTCTTCAGGAGTTTGCTCAGCGGGACGGCTGATCCGCCAGTGGCCGGGTCAAGAAGACGCCATACCGCGCGGGCCTGTTGGGCGGCCGCCAGGTCCACTTCGGCCTGTGCGATCGCTTCGGAAGCGGTTCCGGCCTGAGACGCTGAAATCACGAGCATCATGCCGGCGCCCGCGAGCCAAGAGGCGAGAGGGGTCAGTCTCTTCATAGGTTTTCCTCCGGATAGGATTAGTAAAATTTATTGAAAAAAATCAGTCACTTAAAACTGATCAACACACTACAAGTTTACCGAGCACAAGTCAAACCGTATAATCCGTCGATGGAACATCCGGATCTTGCACTTACCTTCGACGACGTGCTGCTGGTCCCCAACCGGTCGGATGTTCTCCCACACGAAGTTGATCTGACCAGCGCCTTTTCGCGCAACATCACACTCAAGATACCGCTCATCTCAGCCGCGATGGATACTGTGACTGAGGCACGGGCAGCCATCTGCCTGGCGCAGTCCGGCGGGCTTGGCGTTGTCCACCGCAACATGACCCCCGCCGAGCAGGCGGAGCAGGTCAGCGCCGTCAAGAAATATGAGAGCGGGATCATCAAGGATCCGGTCTGCGTTTCCACTTCTGCGACCGTTGGTGAGGTCGTAGCCCTCATCCGCGAGAAAAACTTTTCAGGCGTGCCGGTACTTGACGAGGGTGGTCGGGTCACCGGTATTGTTACCAGTCGAGATATTCGTTTTGAGGATCGATTCGACCAGCCGGTAACCGCAGTCATGACCCCACGTGAACGACTGGTGACCGCTCCAGAAAAAGCCACGCGGGAAGATATCCGGGGGTTGCTTCACGAGCACCGAATCGAGAAAGTCCTGCTGGTTGACGAGGCGTTTAATCTGAAAGGGCTTGTCACCGTGAAGGATATACAGAAGCAGACCGAGTTTCCTGATGCCTGCAAGGATGACGAGGGGCGGCTTCGCGTTGCGGCGGCGGTCGGTGCCGGGGGAGATTCCGCAGAGCGGTGCGAACGGCTGGTAGAGGCCGGAGTCGACGCCCTTGTGGTGGATACGGCGCACGGACATTCCCGAGGTGTGCTGGAACGGGTGCGCGATATCAAAAAGTTGCTCGGCAACGTTGAAGTCGTGGCGGGAAACATCGCCACGGCTGAGGCGGCTCTGGCGCTCGCTGACGCGGGCGCCGATGCCGTGAAAGTCGGCATTGGTCCTGGCTCCATCTGCACCACCCGGGTAGTCGCAGGGGTGGGCGTTCCTCAAATCACGGCAATCTCGGATACAGCCTCGGCGCTGAGAGAGTCCGCCATTCCTGTGATTGCTGATGGAGGCATTCGTTTCTCTGGCGATATCGCCAAAGCCATTGCGGCCGGGGCGAATGCGGTGATGGTCGGCGGCCTGCTCGCGGGAACCGACGAGGCGCCCGGTGAGATTGAGCTCTTTCAGGGCAGGTCCTACAAGAGTTATCGGGGTATGGGTTCGCTCGGTGCGATGCAGGAGGGCTCGAAGGATCGGTATTTTCAGGAGGGCCAAAGTGATCCGGGAAAACTGGTTCCGGAAGGCATCGAGGGCCGTGTGCCGTTTAAGGGGCCGATGTCACAGATTATTCATCAACTGACCGGGGGTCTCAGGGCCAGTATGGGCTATACGGGGTGTGCCACGATTGACGAGATGAGGTCGTCCTGCCGGTTTGTCCAGATTACACATTCCGGGTATACGGAAAGCCACGTTCATGATGTGACGGTGGTTAAAGAAGCGCCAAATTATCAGCGGAGCAGTTGAGTTTGTCACCGCCAGGCGCAGGGACAGGCTCCGATCCTCATCGCGAGCGCATCCTGATCCTTGATTTTGGATCCCAGTACAGCCAACTGATCGCCCGTCGGGTTCGCGAGGCTGGCGTATATTCTGAACTGTTTCCCTGGGACGTCTCCGCAGAGAGGGTGACCGGGTTTGGGGCAAGCGGCATCATTCTTTCCGGCGGGCCGGAGAGCGTGCACGGTGCGGATGCACCCAAAGCGCCTGAAGAGGTCTTTTCGTTAGGGGTGCCGGTGCTGGGCATCTGTTATGGGATGCAGACCATGGCCGGCCAGCTTGGCGGTGTGGTGGTTCCCGCCAGCCATCGTGAATACGGTTACGCCCAGGTTCGGGCACGCGGCCATTCGAGTCTGCTGCGGGACATCGAGGATCACCGAACGCCAGAGGGGCATGGGCTTTTGGATGTCTGGATGAGTCATGGCGACCGGGTTGAGTCGCTGCCGCCAGACTTTCGGGTCATTGCTGAGACACCCAGCGCTCCCCTTGCCGGCATGGCTGATGAGGATCGACATTTCTACGGCCTGCAGTTCCATCCCGAAGTGACGCATACCCCCCAGGGTCGGCAGATTATTGAGCGCTTTGTGCGAGATATCTGTGGTTGCGCACAGGAGTGGACCCCGGATCGGATTATCGATTCGGCCATTCAAGACATCCGTCAAAAAGTAGGCACCGATGGCGTACTCCTCGGGCTCTCAGGGGGTGTGGATTCTGCTGTCGTGGCGGCGTTGCTTCACCGGGCCGTTGGGGATCAATTGACCTGCGTGTTTGTCGATAACGGTTTGTTGCGCCTTAATGAGGGCGATGACGTCATGCGGACTTTCTCAAAGAACATGGGGGTGAAGGTCGTGCGGGTAAATGCCGAGGACCGCTTTCTTGACGATTTGAAAGGCGTGACGGATCCGGAAGAAAAACGCAAGATTATCGGTCACGCATTTATCGATGTCTTTGACCAACAGGCCGGGAAGATTTGCGGCGTAAAGTGGCTTGCGCAGGGAACCATCTATCCCGACGTCATCGAATCCGCTGGCGACTCCTCCGGCAAGGCAAAGGTCATTAAATCCCATCATAACGTCGGCGGCCTTCCGGAAGATATGGCGCTGAGCCTGGTAGAGCCGCTCCGGGACCTTTTTAAGGATGAGGTACGTAAGATTGGCCTCGAGCTGGGATTGCCCGAAGAAATGATCTTCCGCCATCCGTTCCCCGGCCCGGGGCTGGGTGTTCGCATTTTGGGGGAGGTCAACAAGTCCTTCGCAGATCTGTTACGCCAGGCCGACGCCATTTTTATCTCTGAACTTCGTGCAGAAGGTCTTTACGACAGGGTGAACCAAGCGTTCTCGGTGTTTCTCCCCGTCAAATCGGTTGGTGTGGTGGGAGATAACCGGGCCTATGATTATGTTGTTGCCCTTCGTGCCGTGGAGACAGTCGACTTCATGACGGC
>JAERSQ010000147.1 GCA_016845525.1 Pseudomonadota bacterium | reverse complement strand
GCCGCTTTGGCCCGAGGTCTGTAATTGTGTAAGATGATGGGCAGACTTAATTGCGTTGGTCAAAATACCTCCTGTGGCTCCGCTGAAGATCATAGAGCAAGCGGTGCGTACTCATGGAGTGGCGTCTGATCCGCGAACGGCGAATTTTAAAGGAATTATGAATGCATAAAGCACTGGTGATGGAAGTCGATGCATGTACGGGATGTCATCAGTGCGAGTTGATGTGCTCCTATGGAAAAGTCGGCGCCTTTAACCCCGCGAAATCAGTGATGGATATCACGATCTACGACGGGGGCGCGATCAACGTCCCTTCCACTTGTACCCAATGTCAGGAAGCCTGGTGTATGGTGGTTTGCCCGGTGCAGGCGATTACCGTCAACCCGGCAACCGGCGCAAAGGAAGTATCAGCGGAAGCCTGTGTGGGATGCAAGGTGTGCACGATTGCCTGTCCGTTTGGCGCGATCAACTATGACCCCGACTCGGGTGTCGTGACTAAATGCGATCTGTGTGGTGGTGAGCCCATGTGTGTCGAGGCCTGCCCGACAACGGCGCTGGCCTACGTAGCCGAAGACAGTACGGGTTTCGAGAAAATGCGCCGCAGCGCGACTCTGGCTGCCGGGCTTGATGCATCCAGTGCATAAGCAGAGTAACATAACAATCGAACGAAACGGGTATAGGTTATTAGTTTATAAAGAAAGAAGGAAGAAAGAAGGGGCAAGAATGCATCAGTTGATTAGAGCTCGATGGTTCTGTCAAAGCAGTCATCAAGGAAAGTTTTGAGCATTAAGCGTTAACGACTATGTCTAAGGCGGGTCATAAAGACCCATTAAGTCAAATTCAGAGGAGGCGTAAGAAATGAGTTGGACTGGAAATGTTTTGAGAGTGGATCTGGGTGCGGGAACCTGCACTACCGAACCCACCAATATGGAATGGGCGCATGACTACATGGGCCAAAGAGGACTGGCTACCAAATATCTGGTGGAAGAAACGGATCCCAAGGTCGATCCGTTATCCCCGGATAACAAGATGATCTTTGCGACAGGGCCGCTTACCAGCACCATTGCTCCCACCTCGGGCCGCTGGTCCGTCGTGTGCAAGGGGCCGCTGACGGGCGCGATTGCCTGTTCTAACTCAGGCGGCTTTTTTGGCGCCGAGTTAAAGAATGCCGGCTGGGACATGGTGATCTTTGAGGGTAAATCAGATTCCCCGGTCTATCTCGACATCACTAACGACCAGGCGGAGCTTAAAGATGCTTCCGATTTATGGGGTAAATCTGTCTGGGAGACTGAGACTACGCTGCGGGACCGCCGGGGTGATCCGGATGTCCGTGTGGCCTCCATCGGTATCGCCGGAGAAAACGCGGTTTTATATGCCGCGATCGTGAACGATCTTGATCGTGCCGCCGGCCGGTCCGGCGTGGGTGCGGTGATGGGCTCCAAGCATCTCAAGGCAGTCGTTGTGCGCGGTACGGTTGGAGTCAAGGTCGCCGATCCGATGGCGCTCATGAAGAGTTCCAATGCGGCCAAAGAGATTCTGGCTGAGCATGCGGTTACGGGTACCGGCTTGCCGACCCATGGCACGCAGGTGCTGATGAATATCGTTAATGAGGTCGGCGCGCTGCCGACTCACAACTGTCAGGATGTTCAGTTCGATGGAGCCCACGACATCAGCGCCGAGGCCATGGCCGAGGTGCGCGAGAGCGATGGCCAGGCTAACCTGGTTTCAAACCACGCCTGTTTTGGTTGCCCGATTTCCTGTGCGCGTCGCTCCAAGATCGACCCGACCCATTTCACCGTGAAAGACAAGCCGCAGTACCAGCACGTCAGCGGCGGACTGGAGTACGAAGCGGCCTGGGCATTGGGCGCGGCTAACGGCGTCAATGATCTTGAAGCATTGACCTACGCGAACTTCTTATGCAACGAGCAAGGGCTTGATCCGATCTCGCTGGGTTCGACCATCGGCGCGGCCATTGATCTGTATGCGTCGGGTGCTATCACCCAGGAGGATACGGGTGGTGTGGTGCTCGAATTTGGCAACACCGAATCGTTTGTTGCCATGGTGGAGGCGACGGCGCGCGGTGAAGGGTTTGGTAAAGAAATTGGGCAGGGCTCGAAGCGGCTGTGTGAAAAATATGGCCGTCCGGAGCTCTCCATGACGGTAAAAGGCCAGGAGTTCCCGGCTTATGACCCACGCGGTATTCAGGGTATGGGCTTGACCTACGCCACGTCGAACCGCGGCGCCTGCCATCTGCGTAGCTATACGGTGTCTTCCGAAGTGCTGGGTCTGCCGGAAAAGACTGATCCTCTGGTTACGGACGGTAAAGCTGGACTGGTTAAAGCGTTTCAGGACCTGACGGCGGGTGTTGACTCAAGCGGCACCTGTATTTTCACGACCTTTGCTTTGTCCGGAGATGACATCGCGCCGATGGTAGACGCATCCTGCGAGGGAGACTGGAGCGTAGAGCGTTTCGTCGAAGTGGGTGAACGTATCTGGAATATGGAGCGCCAGTACAACATTGCCGCCGGATTTACCGGAGCCGATGACACGCTGCCGGAGCGGTTGCTGAAAGATGCAGCAAAGACAGGACCTGCCAAGGGCCATGTGAACCGGCTGGATGAAATGCTGCCGGAATACTATGAGTTGAGAGGCTGGGATACGTCCGGCGTGCCGACGGCTGAGACGCTGAGCCGCCTCGGACTCTGACTCTAAGGCAGGAGAACTGTAGCACCCCGGGCTCCCGGTGATCGCCAGATTGCCGGGAGCCCGTTCGTTAAATCGGGACCAAAAACCATGCATTATGTAATTGCGGGCGCAGGGCCCGCTGCCATCGCCGCGGCGGAGCATCTGCGGGAGCTGGACGCGAGCGCTGAAGTGACGCTGATTGGCGCGCAGGCGCAACCGCCGTATTCACGTATGGCAATACCGTATTTTCTGACCGGCAAGGTTGGCGAGGAAGGGACGTATCTGCGACGGTCTCAGGATCATTACGAAAAGCAGGGACTGAAACTTGTTCATGGCGAGGTCACGTCGGTGGATCCCAAGGGTCACACCGTGACGTTAGGGGATGGACAACAGATCAGTTATGACAAGTTGCTGCTCGCAACCGGGGCAGAACCGATTATTCCTCCGGTGTCGGGAATGGACGATCCACGGGTGCAGCAGTGCTGGCATCTTGAGGATGCCGAGCGGATTATTGAACTTGCGAAACCGGGCGCCCGGGCGGTGCAGGTGGGGGCGGGATTTATCGGCTGCATCATTCTCGAGTCCTGGGTATTGCGCGAGGTTAACCTCACCGTGGTGGAAATGGGTCCACGAATGGTGCCGCGGATGCTGGGGGAAAAAGCCGGTGGATTGCTGCAGTCATGGTGCGAATCCAAGGGTGTGACAGTGCATACCAATACCCAGGTGAAAGCGATTGAATCCACACCCGATGAATTGCAGGTGGTGCTGGAGAATGGTGAGACCTGCCCCGCTGATGTGGTGATTGTCTCGACCGGGGTGAAGCCCCGGCTTCACTACCTGGAAGGTTGTGATATCAACATTGATCAGGGTATTGTAGTGGATGTCCACATGCAGACAAACCAGCCCGACGTCTATGCAGCGGGGGATTGTGCACAGGGCCTGGATTTCTCAACGGGAGAAACCGCGGTCCATGCTGTACAGCCGACCGCAACCGAGCATGGCCGAATTGCAGCTGCGAATATGGTGGGGGACAACAACCTTCCTTATAAGGGCAGCTTGAATATGAATATCCTCGACACCCTCGGACTCGTCACCTGTTCCTTTGGAGCCTGGGAAGGGGTCGCGGGCGGTGACAGCGCCGAGATGTATAACCCGGATAACCATCAATATGTGAACCTTCAGTTCAAGGACGACGTTCTGGTGGGCGCAAATTCAGTCGGTTATCACGAGCATCTGGGCGTCCTGCGGGGCTTGATCGAAACGCAGATTCCTCTCGGTGAATGGAAAGGCCGGCTTAAAGAGAACCCCGTCGGGCTGGTCGACGCCTATCAGGGAGTGAACCAGGCGGCGTTGCAGAACGGTTGATCGTCTGCAGTGGATGCGACATGGTCATTACTTTCAAGCTCTATGCCGGCCTCAGTGAGTATCTGCCTGATTACGCCCGTCGCAATAGCGCTGAAATCGAGTTATTGCCAAACGAGACGGTTGATCAGGTGATTGACCGCCAGCAGGTGCCTCGCGAGGACGTGCACCTCGTCCTGGTAAATGGCAATTATCTGGACGAAGGTCAGCGCGCCACTCACGTGCTGACCACGGGGGACACCCTGGCCATCTGGCCGCCTGTGGCCGGCGGCTGATTAGACCGACTGGACGTGGTAGCCCACCGTGATGGAAATGCAACGCGAAATGGGCGTCAGCCACGTGGTATTTTTCCGGTCTTTGGCGCAGTTGCCCGAGGGCTGGGTGCTCGAGAAGCGAACCGACGGCGCAACGCTCGCTTATGCTGGGGGCACAATTGATATCATGTTGGGAGACGAATGCGAGCGTATTCTCGGTCTCATTCGGTTGCCGTACACACCCGTGACTTTCCGTTACATCGGATTATCTGAACAGGATCGGGAAAAATTTCAGGCGAGGTTTGATCTGACTTTCCAACGCGGTGGGGGTTGATGATTTTATGAGCGAGCGTGCCTCAACAAGTAAAGCCGTGCTAGACAGGCTGCACCGCCCGTTGCGGGACCTTCGGATTTCGGTGACCGACCGCTGCAATTTTCGCTGTGTCTACTGCATGCCCCGCGAGGTATTCGGGCCGGGCTATGCCTTTGTGCCGCGCGAAGATCTGCTGACCCTTGAGGAAATCGCTCGTGTGGCCAAAGTCTTCGCCGAGATCGGCATGCGCAAGGTCAGAATTACGGGCGGCGAGCCGCTCATTCGCCGCAACCTTGAGCATCTGATCGAGATGATCGATACCATGGAAGGCGTGCAGGACATTAGTCTGACGACAAATGGTTCGATGTTGAGCCCGAGTCGGGCAGTATCTTTGAAGCAGGCGGGACTCAAGCGTCTTACCATCAGCCTGGATGCGCTTGATGATGCGACTTTTAAGCGTATCAATGATGTGGACTATCCCGCTTCGCGGGTCCTGGACGGAATCGACAATGCCCGTGCCGCCGGTTTTTCAGACATTAAAGTGAATGCGGTCGTGCGTCGGGGATTCAATGAGCATGCCGTTTTGGACCTGGTGAAGCATTTTCGTCATACCGGCTGCATCGTGCGCTTTATTGAGTATATGGATGTGGGAGAAACCAACGGCTGGAATCTTGACGATGTCATTCCTGCCGCGGACCTCGTCGATCGAATCGATGCGCTGTACCCGCTTGAAGCGGTTTCTCCAAACTATCCCGGTGAGGTGGCCAAGCGTTGGCGCTACCGGGACGGCGCAGGAGAAATCGGATTTATTACGTCAGTTACGCAGTCCTTCTGCGGGGATTGTTCGCGCGCCCGACTCTCTGCTGTCGGCGAGTTGTATACCTGTCTTTTTGGAACCCAGGGGCACGATCTTCGTGACCTGCTGCGGTCAGGGGCAGATGATGCTCAACTACTTGAGGCGGTTAGCCGGATATGGCGAGGGCGAACGGACCGGTATTCAGAGCTTCGTGCTACAGCGACTCCGGTGCCTGTTTCGGGACGGGCCAAAGTCGAGATGTCACATATCGGCGGGTAGGTTAAGCACTGTAAGTCAGGCGTATTGAGGCCGGGCGCTGCAGGCCGGACAGTCGGTGTTCCTTGGCAGGTTAATGATTTGCCAGTCCATGGCGATACCGTCAAATACCATCACGCGTCCTCGCAGCCCGGGACCGGTTTTGAGTAGCACGTTAAGCGCTTCCAGCGCCTGCATGGTGCCAATCACGCCGACAATTGGGGCAATCACGCCCTCCATCGCACAGGTTGCGGCCTCAACTCCCGTATCCGGGTATAGGCATCGGTAGCAGGGACAATCGGGATCTTTAGGATCAAAGGTCGCGACCTGACCCTCCCAGCGAATGGCCGCTCCTGAGACCAGAGGCGTACCCATCGCGATACAGGCTTCATTGAGTGCAAATCGCGATGGAAAATTATCGGTGCAGTCCAGAACGACATCGGCCTTGCCAACCTGTTCCAGCAGTTCCTCGCCTTCCAACTCGTAATCCAGAGCGTCTACCACACATCGGGGATTCAGCCTCTCGATTGTGTGCTGCGCGGAAGCCGCCTTCAGGTCGCCGACGGAGGCACGGTTATGAATGATCTGTCTTTGCAGATTGGATTCATCGACCCGGTCAAAGTCCGTAATGGTGAGTTGTCCGATTCCGGCGCTGGCAAGGTAGAGGGCCACGGGGGAACCCAGCCCCCCCATACCGATGATCAACACCCGGCTTTTCGACAAACGCGCCTGGCCCTCAGCGCCCACCTGGGGGAGTTTGATTTGCCGGCTGTAGCGTTCCTGATCTGCTGTGTCCATGGCTTTCTGTCAGGGGTGGTGCCTATCGTGGCGGGCTCAAGATTGGGACTCAGTATAACGACAAGCCTTTTTGCTGGCAGGTCAGAAGATAATCTCAAATACCCGGTAAGCCGTCTGTGCCATGCCGAGTTTTTGGTATACACCCTGGGCATCGTGGTTATCTTTTTCTACGTAAAGGCGGATGCCTGCCGCATCACCGCTCTGTTTTGCGAGAGATATCACGTTGTCGTAAAGCAGGCGAAAGATGCCTTGTTTGCGCGATGATGGCACGACATAAACGCTCTGAATCCACCACAGATTGCCGTTGCGCCAGTCACTCCATTCGTAGGTGATCATCAGGGAGCCGACAGCCTTTCCGTCTGAGCGAGCCACGAGATAAAAGCCTCGGCGATCATCACGGACAACGGCAGCAACTCCGGCGTGTACGGTTGCCGGATCCAGGTCCAGATCCTCTGTCTCGGCGGCCATCGCAATGTTAAACTGAGCGATTGCCGCCACATCTTCAGGGGCGGCTCTATCAACGGCAAAACTGCGAGAAGACACGACAGGGTTAGTTCCGGCTGTTGTTGTTCGGGATCAAGGTCTGTGGAGGAATCATTCAGATGGCGCAAGGTTTAGACAACCACGAGTTTAGCAAAGCCGCATTCATTGGATTGGGTGTGATGGGTTATCCGATGGCGGGGCATCTGGCAAAAAACGGCTTCGAGGTCACCGTCTATAACCGTACCGAATCCAAGGCCCAGCAATGGGTAGCAGAATACGGCGGGAAGAGTGCCCCGACCCCGGCTCTTGCCGCTGCCGATGCCCAAATTGTGTTCGCCTGTGTCGGCAACGATGACGACGTGCGAGCCATCAGCACGGGATCAGATGGAGCATTCGCAACGATGGCACCGGGCACGATTTTCGTTGACCATACGACTGCATCAGCTGAAGTGGCGAGGGAACTTGCTGCCCAGAGCGCCGACAGCGGTATCGCTTTTCTGGATGCACCGGTCTCGGGGGGTCAGGCAGGAGCTGAAAACGGGGCTCTTACTGTGATGGTGGGCGGGTCTCAGGAGATCTTTGACCAGGCTCGACCGGTCATCGATAGCTACGCCCGTGCTGTGGGATTGATGGGGCCGGTGGGGAGCGGCCAGTTGACCAAGATGGTCAATCAGATCTGCATCGCCGGCCTGGTGCAGGGACTGTCGGAGGGGCTGGATTTCGCCAGCCGGTGCGGGCTGGATGTCGGGAAGGTGCTCGAAGTCATTTCCAAAGGGGC
>JAERSQ010000146.1 GCA_016845525.1 Pseudomonadota bacterium | reverse complement strand
CCAGTTGAACCGCGGCGCAGGCGGTGCCGCCTGTCGCAATCAGATCGTCAATGATTAGCACCTTCTGGCCCGGTTCAAAACTGTCGGTATGGATTTCGACTTCATCGCTGCCGTACTCCAGCTCATACTCGACCGATATGGTTTGCCAGGGAAGTTTGCCTTTTTTTCTGATCGCGACGAAGCCGATCGATAACTGGTGCGCAACGGCGCCGCCCAGAATGAAGCCTCGTGCCTCGATTCCCGCGACACAGCCGATGCCACTGCCGGCAAAAGGCTGAACCATTTCGTCTACCGCCTGGCGAAACCCCGAAGGACTCTGCAGCAGGGTGGTGATATCCCGGAAGATGATTCCTGCTTTGGGGTAATCCGGCAGTGAACGAATCAATCCCTCAAGTGGCTGCGCCATCTATGTTTCTCCGTTAAGCATCCGCCCGGCGACGGCATCGAGTTTCTCCAGTAATACAGGGTCCCTGGCGTCAGCATGCGTGATGAGGGCGGCCTGCAGGGCCTCATCATCCCCGGAAGGACAAACAGCAGGACGTTCGGACATCCGGGCTGCCACGGTCCGCACCAACTGACGCGCTTTATCTGCATTGTTCAGCAGCACCTGGATGATTGCATCGACCTCAACGTTATCGTGATCGGGATGCCAGCAGTCATAGTCAGTCACCATCGCCACGGTACAGTAGGGAATCTCTGCTTCGCGCGCCAGTTTGGCCTCCGGCATATTGGTCATGCCGATTACATCACAGCCCCAGTCACGATAGAGATTGGACTCGGCCAGGGTTGAGAACTGCGGACCCTCCATTACAAGGTAGGTGCCGCCACGCTGCATGGGGATGTCCGCGGTTTGGCACGCGGCCTCACACCAGTCGCCGAGCCTCGCGTTGACAGGATGCGCCAGGGATACATGAGCGACCATGCCTGTGCCGAAAAAACTTTTCTCCCGAGCAAAGGTGCGGTCGATAAACTGATCAACGATGACAAAGGTACCGGGGGCCAGATGTTCATGAAACGAGCCGACCGCTGAAAGAGAGATGATGTCCGTGACCCCGGCCCGCTTTAACACATCGATGTTGGCGCGGTAATTGATCGACGAGGGGCTAAAGCGGTGTCCCCGGCCATGTCTTGGCAAAAAGACCAGTTGAATACCTTCCAATGAGCCAAACAGGAGTTCGTCCGAGGGCTCACCCCAGGGCGAGGAGATCTTTTCCCAGCGGACAGCCTCAAGTCCGTCGATATCGTATAAACCGCTGCCGCCGATGATGCCGAGAACCGGTTTTGGGTGTAATTCAGTCATGACTCTTGGATTTTGTGTCTTAGGATTCTGATAAGTTGGATTGCGGCTGGGCCCGCGAAAGTTTTTGCGTCTCACGCCACGCCTTCGGCAGCCGTTAGAAGAGCGATCCTCCCAACTCCTTGATTGCGGCAAGCATCTCGGGCTCGTCGGTCAAAGACTCGGCAATCGCGCACCGGCAGGCGGTGTTGGCGTCAATGCCGTCCGCCATGAGTTTGGCGGCATGCACCAATAGCCGGGTGCTGGCGCCTTCTTCCAGCCCGTTGCCCTTGAGGTTGCGGGTCATTGCTGCAAAGCGCACCAGCCGCGCGGCAACATCCGGGTCGATGCCTGACTCACGGACGACGATATCGCGTTCCAGTTTCTCCTCGGGGTAGTTAAAGTCGATCGCCACAAAGCGCTGCCGTGTGCTCTGCTTCAGGTCCTTCAGTACGCTTTGGTAACCCGGGTTATAGGAGATGGCCAGACAGAACTCGGGCGAGGCGCTGAGCGTTTCTCCTGTCTTCTCGATTGGCAATTGACGCCGGTCATCCGCCAGCGGATGAATAATCACCGTGGTGTCCTTGCGTGCCTCAACGATCTCATCGAGATAGCACAGGGCGCCTGTGCGGACTGCGTGACTCAAAGGGCCGTCAATCCAGCGGGTCTCTCCCCCCACAATCAGGTATCGCCCAACCAGATCGGCAGCCGTCAGGTCGTCATGACAGGAGACAGTGACAAGCGGTCGATGAAGACGCCACGCCATGTATTCCATGAACCGCGTTTTGCCGCAGCCGGTTGGTCCCTTGAGCAGTACCGGCAGCTGGTTGCGCCAGGCAGCTTCAAACAGTGCGACTTCGTCCCCCTGCGCCGCATAGTAGGGTTCCGTCTCTATGATTTCAGTAACGGGCTCGACAGCGTTCATGCGCTTTGTTCTGGCGCATCCGGCGCCTGTAACCAAGAGACTGTACCTTAGACCTTAAAAGATTCTTTGAGTTTTTTCTTGACCGGCACGTTCTTGAGCCGGACATAGTTGGGAAGGCCATTCTTCTGATAGGGCGGATAGTCCTCACCCCGGATTAAGGGCTCAAGATACCTTCGGCAGCGAGCGGTGATCCCGAAGCCGTCCGTGCTGATGAAACTGCGGGGCATCATTTTTTCCTTGTTGGCTACGCGCTTAAGGCTCGCTTCACCCACCTTCCAGCGGTACGGTTGATCAGACAAGCGGACGATGGCTGGCATTACTGCATTTTTTCCGGCGAGAGCCATTTTCACCGCCGCCGCACCGGTGGCATACGCATGCGCGACATCAGACTCCGAGGCGATGTGCCGCGCCGAGCGCTGCAGGTAGTCCGCGACGGCCCAATGGTATTTGAGGCCAAGGTCTTCTTTCACCATGCTGGCCACGACCGGGGCCACGCCGCCGAGCTGGGCGTGCCCAAAGGCGTCACGAAGGCCCTGGTCCGCAAGAAAACCGCCGTCGCTGCTGCGCACCCCCTCCGACACCACCACAGAACAGTACCCGAAACGTTTGACCTTCTGAGCGACCAGCGCCATGAACCGTTTGCGGTTGAAGGTGACTTCGGGAAAAAGAATGACGATGGGGATCCGGGTAGCCTCGTCGCTTGCCATGCCCCCGGCCGCCGCGATCCATCCGGCGTGGCGTCCCATCACCTCGAGAATAAAGACCTTGGTCGAGGTCTTTGCCATGGATGCCACATCAAAACTGGCTTCGCGGGTAGAGACGGCGATGTACTTGGCTACCGATCCGAAACCCGGACAGTTATCCGTTATGGGCAGATCATTGTCGACAGTTTTGGGGA
Organism: Pseudomonadota bacterium; assembly: GCA_016845525.1. Lineage (GTDB taxonomy): Bacteria > Pseudomonadota > Gammaproteobacteria > Arenicellales > UBA868 > UBA868. The sequence goes on along the minus strand of JAERSQ010000146.1, from coordinate 7,486 downwards.
TATGGATCGCCTGGATCGGGTAGCCTGAGGTCTTGGAAAGCTGCGACACCTTAAGACAGGTGTCTGCGGAGTCCCCGCCGCCGTTGTAGAAAAAATATCCGATATCGTGAGCCCTGAAGACATCAATCAGCCTTTGGTACTCAGCCCGATTTTCCTCGAGGCTTTTCAGTTTGTAGCGGCAGGAACCAAACGCGCCCGATGGGGTTGTCTTGAGTGCCGCGATGGCGCTTTTGCTCTCCTTGCTGGTGTCGATCAGGTCTTCTGTCAGGGCGCCGATAATGCCGTTTCGTCCGGCAAAGACTTTCCCGATCTGCTGTCGGTGCTGGCGCGCTGTTTCAATGACGCCACAGGCGCTGGCGTTAATCACGGCAGTTACGCCGCCGGATTGTGCATAGAAGGCGTTTTTAATCTTTCCCATATCTCTTCTCTTGGATTGGCGACTGCAAAAAGTCCCGACGCCCCAGCGCCAAGGCCGCCGGGCGAAGCGGGCGGATGCAGTCTGGCGGGAATATTCTAGCCGTCGCTCCGGGAGCGAACCTATGGATCATCCTTGCGCTAGCCTAAAGCGCTGCTTATTTGAGTTCGGTCCATTGACACTGAAAAAAAGGCCACTATAGTGTACGCCCCCATTTTTGACCCTCCCCAGCCCTAAAAGGCCGGTGAGACGGGTCCCAGGGGGTATCAAAACGGGCCGCACCGGCGCGGTCCCACCAAGTTTGCAGAGAGGGCAGTATGAGGATTGTTTTGCTCGGAGTTCCCGGATCGGGAAAAGGCACCCAGGCCAAGATGATGGCCGAAAAGTATCGTGTTCCCCAGATTTCGACGGGAGATATCCTGAGAGCCGCGGTGGCCGATAAGACCGAGATCGGCAAGAAAGTCGCCGCGGTGATGGCGGCAGGAGAACTGGTTTCTGACGATATCGTGATCGATGCGGTCACAGACCGGCTGAGGGCAGCGGAAAGTCGCCGGGGATTCGTGCTCGATGGATTTCCCCGCAGCATCCCGCAGGCTCAGGAACTCGACACACGCCTGGGTTGGCTTGGACGCCCGGTACAACTCGTACTGCATTTTGCCGTGGATAATGATGCGGTCGTCAAACGCGTCTCGGGCCGTCTGACCTGTGGGAAGTGTGGCGCGATTTTCAACAAGTTCTTCTCGCCCCCGGCCAAAAAAGGCGTCTGCGATCAATGTGGGAGCAAAAAACTCGAGCATCGCGAAGACGATAATGCGAAGACCGTTCGCGCCAGGCTGGCGTCTTATGAGCGGGATACCTCACCGCTCATCTCCTATTACCGGGCCCAGCACAAGCTGCGCACCATCCCGGGGTCCGGTGAGGTTGCGGCCATATTCGGCTCGATCTGCGAAGTCGTTGACACCGAGATCCGTCCGCTGGATAAAAAAGTCGTGGTGATGCAGGAATCCAAAACGCAAATGCGCCCTCCGGCAGAGCGTGCAGAAGCCTCCCAAGACCCAGAGAGCAAATCTGGCAAGGCGGCCACCAAGAAAGCCACCGGCACATCAGATAAGAAAAAGAAAAAGGTTGAAAAGAAGCCGGCAGCGAAGAAGGCGGCCAAGAAAGTGACCAAGATCGCGAGCAAGAAGGCGGCCAAGAAAGTCACAGCAAAAAAGAAGGTGTCCAAAAAGGTGGCGAAGAAGGCAGCCAAGAAAGTGACCAAAAAGACAGCCAAGAAGACGACGAAAAAAGCAGCCTCGAAAAAAACGGTGTCGAAAAAGAAAGTTGTAAAAAAAGTCCAGAAAAAAGCGGCCAAGAAAACCGCCAAAAAGGGTCGGGTCCGGCGCTAAGGCAGGCGGGCTGAGTCCATGAGTTTCTATCCGCTTTCACGGATGCGACGTCTTCGACGGGACGCGTTCAGCCGTGCACTGGTGCGGGAAAGCACGCTGAGCGTCGATGACCTGATTCAACCGGTATTTGTCTGTGAGGGGTCATCTGTCCGTGAACCGGTCCCGTCCATGCCTGGTGTCGACAGGGTCAGCCTGGATCTTCTGCTGGATCGGGCCAAGGGACTCGATGCGCTGGGTATCCGGGCAATGGCGCTTTTCCCGGTCGTGGATGCCAGCGGCAAAACACCGGATGCCAAGGAGGCGTTCAATCCGGATGGGCTGGTGCCAAGGGCGGTGAGCGCCCTTCGCGAAACCGTGCCGGAAATGGGCGTGATCACCGATGTGGCGCTGGATCCTTATACCAGTCATGGCCAGGATGGCCTGCTCGACGAGGCAGGATACGTGACCAACGACGCCACTGTGGAGACTCTGGTGCAGCAGGCCTTGTGTCATGCCCGTGCCGGCGCGCAAGTGGTCGCGCCTTCAGACATGATGGACGGCCGGATTGGTGCGATTCGCGAAGCGCTGGAAGCCGAGGGGCTGGTCAACACCCGGATTCTGGCTTACTCCGCAAAATACGCCTCGTCCTTTTATGGTCCGTTTCGGGATGCGGTGGGATCAGCCGGCAATCTGGGCGGCGGCAACAAATACACCTATCAGATGGATCCGGGGAACAGCGATGAGGCTCTGCGGGAGATCGAGCTCGATCTCGACGAGGGCGCGGATATGGTCATGGTCAAGCCCGGAATGCCTTACCTCGATATTGTGTTCCGGGTGAAACAGGAGTTTGGCGTACCCACTTTTGTGTATCAGGTGAGTGGTGAGTACGCGATGCTGTGTGCGGCCGGCAACCATGGATGGCTGGATCGCGATGCGGTTGTCATGGAAGCGCTGCTCGCGTTCAAACGCGCCGGCGCCGATGCGATACTGACCTACTTTGCCGAGGAAGTTGCGACAGCGCTGCATCAGGATTAGCCGCAACGGGTGTTTTTCGCCCGTGAATGTCCCTGTGGCCTGTCAATTAACATTCCAACGAGCGTTTCATCATGACAGCCAAGCCCCGCCCTACCAAAATCGTTCTGCACCAGCAGTCGCGTGCGCTGGAAGTCGCCTTTGATGACAACAATGTCTTCAGTCTTTCCTGTGAGTATTTAAGGGTCTTTTCGCCGTCCGCCGAGGTCAGAGGCCACGGCCCGGGCCAGGAGGTTCTGCAAACTGGCAAAGAGAACGTCAATATTTCAGCCGTCGAGGCCGTGGGGGCCTATGCGGTCAGACTCGTCTTTGATGACGGACACGATTCCGGCATCTACTCATGGGAAACCCTGTACGAGTTGGGCTTGCATCACGATGCCTACTGGCAGGCCTATCTGGATAAGCTCCAAGAGGCGGGTTACGAACGCCAGCCGCACTGACGGGAGTGAAGCGGCCGTTTCATGAATGAGGGCTCAACACATTTCGGCTTCAGTGAGGTAGCGTCAGCAAGCAAAGCGCAAAAGGTCGGTGAGGTCTTTACCTCGGTTGCAGACCGGTATGACCTGATGAACGATCTGATGTCGTTGGGCAGTCACCGCTTGTGGAAAGACTTTGCCCTGGCCCGCAGCGGCGTGCGTGCGGGCCATCATGTTCTCGACGTGGCCGCCGGCAGTGGCGATATGACCACCCGCTTCGCCAGGCAGGTGGGCGCATCCGGCCGCGTCGTGATGACCGATATCAACGCCAGCATGCTGGCGTGTGGTCGTGCGCGCTTGTTGGACAAAGGTATCGGCCCCAATATTGAGTTGCTGCTGGCCGATGCTGAGACGCTTCCCTTTGCCCCGGCTCAGTTTGACTGTGTCAGCATTGCCTTCGGTCTTCGTAACGTTACCCGTATCCCAAAAGCCCTGGCATCCATGAAGAGCATGCTCAAACCCGGCGGGCGCGTTTTGATACTGGAGTTCTCCCATCCGGTGTCGGGCCTTTTGTCCCGCGCCTATGATCTTTTTTCTTTCTCTGTGATTCCGCCGCTTGGCCGTATGGTGACGGGAGATGAAGCAAGTTACCGATATCTTGTCGAGTCGATCCGGCGCCATCCGGATCAGGACACCCTGGCTCAGATGATGTCAGACGCGGGCCTTGAGGATGTTGTGTATCACAATCTCAGCGGCGGGATTGTGGCGGTGCATACCGGCTTTTGTTACTGAGAGCGCCACCGTGAATGCTGTCATTTCCCGCCTTGAAACGATCCTGAACCAGGTTATCCGGGATTCGGGCACGGATGCGATGGCTCACCTGCAAAATCTCGAAGGCAAGATCATCGCCGTGACGATCCGGGGCCTGGCAGTAACGGGTTATGCCTCGGTCAAGAACGAAGGGGTCCATATTGTTGACGAGCCGGAACAGGAACCGGATGTCACGGTGTCCGGTTCGCCGGGTGATCTCATGGCGTTTTGCCGGTTAGGGGCAGATCCGGAACTCTTTCGGGGCGGGGCAGTTCGCATTGAAGGGGATGCCCAGTCGATGCTCGATATCAAAGCGCTCTTTTCGGCTATCGACTTTGATCCTGAGGAGCAACTCGCGCAGGTACTCGGAGATACCCTGGCGCGCAAGACCGCCAACGGCGTGCGTTCTGTTGGTCGCTGGGCGCAAGACGTAGCCGACTCCGGGGCAGCAGGCATCGCCGAAACACTGGTGGAAGAGGCGCGCCTGCTGGCAAGCAGGCCTCGTGCAGAGCGCTTTATCGATAACGTAGAGACGCTGCGGGATGATTTTGCGCGGCTTCAGCAGCGGATCGAGCGGCTGCGCGCTATCGCAAAACAGGATCAGACCTGATGGCCCGCCACCGTTCCTGGCGCTTACTCCGCATTGTCCGCGTGCTGGTGCGACATGGCCTGGATGAGTTTGTTTTCAGCCTGCATCTTCTGCGCCCTTACCGCATCGCACTGTGGCTTTTTCCTGGTTTCTGGTTCCGTGACCGGTCGGGAGAGCGAGGTCAACGCCTGAGAGAAGCGCTGGAGGAACTCGGTCCGGTATTCGTCAAATTCGGCCAGGCGCTGTCGACCCGCCCAGACCTGATCCCATCCGACATTGCGACGGAACTTACCCGCTTGCAGGACGATGTCCCGCCTTTCCCCGGAGAGTTGGCAAAGAAGGTCGTGGAAAAATCCCTGGAGGCGCCGCTCTCTCATCATTTTGAGCGTTTTGATCTCGAACCCCTGGCGTCAGCGTCTGTCGCACAGGTCCACTGTGCGACTTTGAAAGACGGCAGTGAGGTTGTTGTAAAGGTGCTGCGACCGGGAATTGAGGCGGTGATCGATCAGGATCTGGCATTGCTCTACCAGATTGCCCGCCTTGCTGATCGGCACTGGCCCCAGGCCAAGCGCTTGCGCCCGCTCGAGGTGGTTGCCGATTACGACAAGACTGTACACGACGAGTTGGACATGATGCGCGAAGGTGCCAACGCCAGCCAACTGCGCAGTAATTTTCCGGATTCAGAAATGATTTATGTGCCCAAGGTGTACTGGGAGCACAGCCGGCGCGAAGTGCTGGTAATGGAGCGTATTGACGGCATCCCGATTCGCGATATTGATGCCATCAGGAAGGCAGGCGTTGATCTGCGAAAACTTGCCCACAACGGGGTGGAGATTTTCTTTACCCAGGCTTTTCGCGACGGCTTTTTTCACGCCGACATGCACCCGGGCAATATCTTTGTGAGCGAAGACGGGCAGTACCGCGCGGTGGATTTCGGCATCATGGGAACGCTTGGTGAGTCGGACAAGCAGTATCTCGCCGAAAATCTGCTGGCCTTTTTCAACCGGGACTATCGGGCAGTGGCCATGGCACACTTGCGGGCAGGCTGGGTCCCTGCCGCCACGCGCGTAGATGAATTTGAGGCAGCGGTGCGGACGGTTTGCGAGCCGATCTTTGCCCGGCCGATCAGCGAGATCTCCTTCGGTCATCTTGTGGTCCGGCTCTTCCAGGTGGCTCGGCGCTTTGATATGCCGGTTCAGCCCCAGCTGGTCCTGCTGCAGAAGACACTGCTCAATATCGAAGGCCTTGGCCGGCAGTTGTACCCCCAGTTGGATCTTTGGGAGACCGCCAAGCCGTATCTGGAGCGGTGGATGCGGGATCAAATCGGACCCAGAGCCTTTATCAAGACCCTTCGGCGGGAATTGCCGGCTGTCCTGCCTCTGTTGCCCGAGTTGCCAGGACTCATGCATGAGTTGCTGCGTCGGCAGCGCGACGGGGAACTTTATTTTCGCACCGACGACAATGCGGAGCGAGAATCCTTAGAGCGCGCCTTGAACAACACCGAGCGTCAGCGTAACGGCCTGGCGGCAGGTGCGGCCTTGTTGCTTGGCGCCATCGCGACCACACTGTTTTCAGAATCCCTGGGTCTCGGTGTTTATGCAGATCTTCTCGCAACCGGGCTGACGCTAAGCGGCGGGGTGGTTCTATTGGGATCTCTTTTGCGTCCGAAGCGTTCCCGCTGAAGATGCCGGCAGGGGTGTCGGAATAGCCGCTCTTATGTGTGGATCCTGAATAATCCCAACTTTTTTACTTGGTTTTCACAGTCAAATCCCTATAATAACGCTTGGTAATTGACTCGCCCTCCTCATAGTTTTTTCTAACGTAGTTCGGACTTCACCGGGTGTCGGCGGTGTTGAGCGGGAGGCATCAGAATGCTGAGTAAATGTAAACAAGTCACCGTCGCGGATGTGATCTCGGGATGGCATTTTTCCGGGCCTTTGGCAGATTGCATCCGGCGGAAAAATGGTTCGCCTGTTGCGATAGCGCAGAGCGGTTCGGATGTTCCCTCCTTCGGGATCAGCACCGAGCCTTGGGCGCGTCTCAGGTGGGGCGAAAAGTGGGCGCGGGAAAAGATCAGGGGCTGGTCAATGGTTGCAATCGTAAAGTGGTTTGGTTTACGAAAACTGCAGGATCAGAACCCCAAAGACAAATGGAGTGTGGGCGCCGCGAACTGGTGGACCACGCATCAGCCGTAAGTGATCAAAAGTTTATAGGTTTCAAGGAGTAAATACAGATGAGATTAACGACCAAAGGAAGATATGCCGTTACCGCCATGCTGGATCTTGCGCTTCAAGAGGGCAAACGACCAGTTACCTTGCAGGATATTGCGGTAAATCAGGAGATTTCACTTTCCTATCTGGAACAATTGTTCGCCAGATTGCGAAAAGCGGGACTGGTTCGAGGCACCCGCGGCCCGGGCGGCGGTTACCGACTGGCCAAGAAAATGGACTCGATTTCCATTGCAGAGGTGATTGCCGCGGTGGATGAAAAAGCCGACATGACCCGCTGTGGAGGCAATTCGGACTGTCTCGATGGGGAAAAATGTCTCACGCATGAACTGTGGATGGAACTCAGCGAAAAGATCTTTGAATTCTTAAACGCAATTACCCTGGGCGAGTTGGTACGCCGCCCCGAAGTGATTGCCGTGGCGGAGCGTCAGGAAGCCGTACGCGAGGGCCTCCGGACGGGACGCCTTAAAACTGTGGTCGTTGAGGCCGACGCCGTGATCGGCAGCCTTAAGTAAGGCTTTGACATTAATTTCGAGAAAAGCAAGTGAATACAGCGGTTAAAGAACTGGGTGAACTCGTTGGTCGCGAATACAAGGAAGGATTCGTCACCGATATCGAGGCGGAAACCC
>JAERSQ010000145.1 GCA_016845525.1 Pseudomonadota bacterium | reverse complement strand
ATAGCGCCCGAGGGGGACGCATGGGCTTTCATCCTGATGCCACCGTGTCGGCTCCTCGATTTGCCAGTCTGTTGGCAGAGCATTCGGATTTGTTCTCCATGAACGGTCCTCTGGAGCTCGCCCTGCCCGCTGGTCTTGAGGTTCCAGAGCTGCGCGCTATCCTGACAGATTGGCTATTGGAGATACTCGATGAATCCAACGAGATCAAGCCGCTTCCATCGGAAATCAAGAATAACCTCGCGAATGCCTCGTAGCCGCCTTCGAGCCAATGGGGCCCCATTGCGCCGGGCGATAAGGGCAGGCATTTTTATTGCACTCTACTGCGCCTTAATCTCATCCTCAGGAGCGAGCGAAAAACTCTTTTTGGAATACCTTGTTTTTACTCACCAGCAGGCTGGAAACGTTTTGCCCGAGCGCGATACCTCGCACAACCGACTGCTTGCGGTGAGCGCTCTCTCCAGTAACGATACTCATGCCCAAAGCCGCCACTCGCTTATCTCAGGCTCGGGACTGCTGCAGCAGCACAACGTACGATTGAAAGAAAGTCCGCTTTACCGCGTTACCCTTCACGCGAAAACGGAGTTCACCAAAACAGGCGACACTGCTCCCGTTCGTTTCCGTATCAAGCGCGCGGCGACTCAGGACACCGCAGATATTCGCATCCGCTTTCAGTACGGCGGTTCGCGAAACCAACAGTTAACAACAAATGTGGTCTATGCTCCTTTCCCAGAGGTGGTAACGACCCCGGATGAGGAACGCCCTGAAGGGTTTCCAGGTGCGCGCCCTGAACCCTGGATTCTCCGAGACTCACGCCGCCTTAAGTTCGGAGAAGTCCACTATCTCGATCACCCGGCGTTCGGGATACTCCTGGTCGTGGCTGAAAAGAACTGAATCAGGCTCACGCTGCCTGATTTGGAGACTCCGTTGTGCTGCTTTCTTCGCTTTCCTGATACTCCGGGACCAGCCCGATAGCGATTTGCCGCGCACGCTCGTGATCGTAGCATTCGACAGACTCACGCAGCATATGCAATTCACTCTCAAAGTGCGTCTCGTCAAGGCTTCGGCTCTGCGCCAGTAAAATTTTCTCGTAAGAGGTTGGAGCAAGGTCTTCGTCAGGATGAAAAAGTTCTTCGGTCAATTTCTCTCCTGGCCGAAGCCCTGTATACCGGATCTTGATCTCTTCATCAGGGACCTTTCCTGATAAACGAATCATCTGTCGGGCAAGATAGTCGATCTTGACCGGCTCGCCCATATTCAGCACAAATATTTCGCCTCCCCGTCCGATGGCACAGGCTTGCAGAATCAACTGGCAGGCCTCTGAGATAGTCATGAAGTAACGCGTCATCATTGGATCCGTCACCGTCACCGGACCCCCTCCCCGAATCTGTCTTTCAAAGAGAGGCACAACGCTTCCAGCCGATCCAAGAACATTGCCGAATCGAACGGTGATAAAAGCGGTGGTGGATTTCGCATTGTTAAATTGCGCTACCATTTCCGCGATACGTTTGCTTACGCCCATCATGCTGGTCGGGTTGACCGCCTTGTCTGTCGAGATCAGGATGAATTTCTCCACCCCGCTCTCTGCCGCAGCGCGAGCCGCGACCATGGTGCCCACTGTGTTGTTGCGAATTGTCTCCCGTAATTGCGCCTGGAGCATCGGGACGTGTTTGTAGGCGGCCGCATGAAAGACCACCTGTGGCCGATATTGGGAGAACACAAACCTTACCGCCTCCGGGTCGCAAACATCCCCCAATAAACGCCTAAAACGGATGCCAGGAAACTGCTCTTCGAGTTCCATAGCCAAGGAGTACAAGCTGAATTCGTTTTGCTCGAATAAGGTCACTTCTTCGGGATCAAGGCGCGCTACTTGTCGACACAACTCACTGCCAATTGAGCCGGCGCCACCAGTGATCAAGACTCGCCGGTTTTTTATCATCTGACCCATCGCCTCCCAGTCGAGGCTGACAGGGTCGCGGCCCAGAAGATCATCCAACTCGACGGATCGCAGATCCGCGCTGGAAGCCGATCCGTCCAAGATGTCCTGGACCTTCGGAAGCGTCCGAAACGGCGTCTGCGCTCTTTCGCAATAGTCCACTATCGCGCGCATCTCCTCCGCATTCGCGCTGGGTACGGCAATCAGGATCAACTCAATCCTGAGGAGTCGCGCCAACTGCGGTAGCGCGGAGCAACGGTCCAGTACCCGAACGCCTTGGATTTCGCGCCCCTTTTTTGCCTGATCGTCATCGATGAAGCCCACGACGTCATAGTGAATCTGATGATTGCGTCCAAGGTCCTTAAGCAGCATATCCCCTGCTGCTCCTGCTCCTACAATCAGCACCCGTTTGCCCTCTCCCCGACTGATCTGTCGATCCCGGAAAAGGCGGTAGAGGATTCGGGTTCCAATCAAAAGACCAACCAGAAAGACCCCATGGAGCGGGAATACTGACCTCGGGACCGCGACAAGGCGGGTGGCCAGAAAGATTGAGAAAGCCACGACCGCCGTTCCCACAATCACGGATTTCAGAATCACCGCAAGATCGTGCGTAGAGGTGAAACGCCAGGCGCCCCGGTGCACGCCGAAAACCACGAAGAACACGAGATGCCAGAAAACCACCAGCGGAAGCACCGCAAGCGCCTGATCGAGGAATACGTCAGGAATTTCGTCGAGGTTAAACCGAAACCAATACGCGCCCAGCCAGGCGAGGCAGGCAGCGACCGCATCATGCAGCAATACCGGCCAGCGGCCAAAAAGATACTGGAGCGCGGACCTCATCCGGTCAAGCCAAGTTCGTTCCATACTGATGTCAGTTCTCTACCCTTGTCGGGATTCGTGCGCTCGTGCGCATTACAAAAATTGCGAATCCGAGAAGCATAGCAAGCGCCACCACAAAGAACCATAGCCCTCGATCCGGTCGCCAGACCGTCAGCGTCGCCAGAAACGCTGCAACAAGAGCCATTACTCCGACGAGGACAGAAACTTTGCCGTGACTGAAGCCCGCCAGAATCAATTTTTGATAAAGATGCTCCCGGTGCGCCTGCGTAATGCGTTTTCCCTGGACCAATCGCCGAAACAGCGTCAGTGTCGCATCAAACACAAATACCCCGAGCAATGCCAGCAACGCTTCAAGCGGAAGACCGAACCGCGTCACTCCAATCAGGCTCATCACCCCAAACCACGCCCCTAACGCCAGGCTTCCAACGTCAC
>JAERSQ010000144.1 GCA_016845525.1 Pseudomonadota bacterium | reverse complement strand
AGGCCATTGGCCTGAAAGAGGCTTTCATGGCATCAGGGGTGTGGCAACATATCCAGTTGCTGCATGAGTTTGATGTAGACGCAGCGATTGCTGCTGCAAACAAAGTGCGTGGAATTTATCAGCCTGCGGGCCAGGAATCCTGAAGTTATCGGGGAAAAAATAGGATAGCTGTCTGATCATCCAGAAAACGTTGGTGGCTGGAAAAATCAGGTGTAAGATGACCGTGAGGCAGAAAAACCAACAAGGAGTTTGTTATGACAGGAATTCATAAAATTGATTTTTCGTCCCCTGATGAGGTACGGGCCCCTGAGAAAACCTCAATGGAAATCGTAAACGCCGGTTCGGTAAAAGTCGCTCGACTCACTGTACAGCCGGGATGGGTGTGGTCGGAGTGCATCGCTCCGGTAGTGGGAACCGACAGTTGCCAGGCGCACCATCTGGGCGTTGTGCAGTCTGGGCAACTTTTGGTTGAGCATGAGGACGGCAGCACGGAAACGCTTTCACCGGGCGATGTCTATGAGTGCAAGCCGGGCCACCAGGCACAGGTGGTGGGAGACCAGCCCTGTGTGATGATCGAGTTTGACAGCCAGACGGCTGCGACTTACGCCCAGGATTAGATCTGTATCCCAGGCGGCATTAGGCCGCAGACAAACCCCGCTTCGGCGGGGTTTTCTTTTTTTTGGGGTGGGGGAGCCCGTTGGCTTGGATGTCCCCGGACGCTGAGTTTATGTCGTATCGGGACTACCAACATGATGAACATCTGCTATGCAATGAGCGGATAGCCCCTCGACTCTATGCCGACGAGATAGCCGGATGTCAAACATGACAGGTCGCTTTACCGCAAATGTCCAATGCATTGGTGCGATGTTGCTGTGGGCGAGCGGTTTTGTGTCGCTCGAGTTCCTGTTGGCGGACTGGGGGGCGCTGTCGCTGAACGCAGTACGCTTTGTGGTCAGCGCAGGGTTTCTTGTGGTCTGGTGGCTGCTGCGGGAGGGAGTCCATCAAGCCGGACGAGTGTCCTGGCGGAAAGGACTTTTCATTGGCGCTCTCGGTTGGGGCGTCGGGTCGATCTTTTTGCTTCTGGGACAGAGATTATCTGATCCGGTAACAACCACCATCGTTGTTGCCATGATGCCGATTGCCGGCGCCGCAATTGAGATGATCTATGATGGACGTCGCATGTCGTTTCAGCTCTTGGCAGGGATTTTTCTGGCTGTGACGGGGGGATACCTGGCGGCTGGCGCGAGTTTCGACGAAAGTACTGTCGGAACGGGCATGGCACTTTGTGTAGTGGCCATTTTTCTCTTTGCCTGGGCGACCCGGGCTACGACACGCGAATTGGAGACGTTGACCCGGCCCGGTCAGGCAGCGGTCACCCTGTCGGGCGGTGCGCTCATTTTGATACTGCTTTGTTTGGCCGCGTTACCCTTTTTTCCGAGCGAAACCAAAGTGGGGACGATTGATGCGGCGCGTTTCTGGCCTTTCATTATTTTTGTATTGCCGTCATCCGGCATTGCGCAACTGATGTGGATTTATGCAGCAGGCAGACTTGGCGTCATGCTTGCCTCGTTTCATATGAATGCGGTGCCGTTTTATGTGATGGTCATTCTCTTGGCGCTTTCGATGGGCGACTGGGAGTGGATCCGCGCAGCCGGGGTAGTGGTCGTGGTTCTGGGTGTGCTCATAAGCCAGATTCCGTCTGGGATCAACAAAGCCCAAACTCAGTCATGATCGACCAACGTGTTGAGTAACTCTCGGTCTTCTCAATTAGACTAGCCTGGATGAACACGTTACTGAGTTTGCTGAGCGCCCGTGCCAATTGGGCAGGTGTTGTCGCTATTGCCCTGACGCTGGCGGGATCCCATGCTCTGGCAGAGGGCCGCGGCGCCCAGATTTTCCAGAGCCAATGCGCCTCCTGTCATGGCAACGAGGGAATTGCACTGAAAACACCGATTCTTCATGGTCAGGAGCCGGCTTATATCGTGCGCTCGTTAATGGCGTTTAAGCATGGAGGCCGGATTGATCAGATCATGATGAGTATGAACGGCATTGCGTCAGGTCTGACAGAAGAAGACATCGGATCGGTCGCCCGCTACCTTGCAGGGCAGGACCCCTGCGACATTGACATTAAAATTGATTACGGTCGGGAGGGGTTCCGTGAGGCCTTCTCGGCCGGTCGTGAAAAGTATGCCTCATCTAACTGTGGACACTGTCACGAGAGCTTTCATCACTTTGCCCCGAGGATCATCGGTCAAAAGGCGTCCTATCTGAAGCTGGCCTTAAGCCAGTTTCAGGCGGGGGTTCGGGTGGCGCCCATGATGCCCAGAATGCTGCAGTCCTGGACCGAAGAAGACTTCGAGAATGTCGTGACGTACATCAGCGGGATGCGGCTGATGCGGGCATGCGATTCAGAGTACTGATTACCTTAAGAGAGGGTTAGGCGCACTCTGTGCTAGACCCACTTGATACCGAGTTGTTCATCGCTGGCAATAGTTAAACCCAGTTCTTCAGCATATAGAACGCATTCTTTAATGCTGGCCATGGCGTGATCGGGCTGGTGAGCGTCTGAGTTGCATACGACAGTGATCTGGTAATCTGATGCGGCTTCCCAGAACTCGCGCAGCGGAAAACCAGGATGGGATTCTTCGCCAGATCGCTGAGCCAGCTTGCGAAAACCACCCCCATTGATCTCCAGCGGTTTTTGATTGGCTTCTGCGGCCGCGAGGATATCGTGTGAGCATGCTTTGAGGTCTTCATTCCAGTGCTCGCTTGAAAGTCCGAATACGTCGGGGTGCGCGATAAAGAGATAAAGCGAAGATTCCGTCAAGTCGCATAGATGATCACTGTAGGCGCGAAGCTTGGCCGCTGAAGTCATCCCGAAATAGGAATCTTCCCAGCAATCGCCCAGCGGCGTGAAATGACCTGCTCCGATCAGGTAGTCAAAATTACGCTGGCCCAGAATTTCGTCCTCATAGAAACTGCGGCAATCGTCAAAGTCCTCGCACTCAAGGCCCGCAAGTATCGTAACGTCTGGAAAGGTCTGCTGCGCCTCTTTGATTGCCCGGTGATAGTCATCGAGTTCGCTCATATCCATCCGGTGCGAGTTAAACCGGTCGCCGGGCAGCGGCGTATGGTCGGAAATACCGTAGGTGTCGACCCCTGTTTTTGAGGCGTGACTTATATAGTCAGCAGCGTCTCCTGATGCGTGTTTGCAGCGGAAGGTATGCGAGTGCAGATTGCGCCTGCAAGGAGATGAGGCAGTCATGCTGATTGAAGCCCTGTAACAACCCGATTCAAGGCCTATGTTACATTGAGCCGTGACATTAAGAGAAATTCCCCGTCTTGATTACGGTTTCTGTTCGATGCAGAGATACGCAGGCAAAAAAGCCGATGAGTTATCAATTGTTCTATTCAGACCGTAGTGCCGCGCAAGGCGTTCGGGTGAGGGTGCAACAACGTCCGTCAGTCGCCAAGGTATACCCGGCACTCATCGGAGCAGCGTGAATATGAAAGATTCTGCGGGTCAGATTCGGTGCGACAACGATCTAAAACTATATGAGCGTCTGCTTGCGCATCCGGAAGTGAGCCGTGTGCGTGAGGCGATAGAAAAGCAGGAAGAGAATCGCAAGGGCCCGGGGGTGCGCCGGCATCTGCTCAGTACCTCGGTGCGGCTTAGCCGTTCGATGTCGTCAGCGCTGCATGAAATGGCAGATCGCTGCCAGGAGCGGCTCGGCATTGAAAGCAAGTTGGAGCTTTATGTGTATTCTGCGCCTCAGTTCAATGCGGCCTGCTTCAAGCCGGAGGATGGGCGTGTGTACATCATGTTCTCGTCGTCTTTGCTGGAGGCGTTTTCTGAGCAGGAGCTGCTTTTTGTCATGGGCCATGAACTGGGCCATCATGTTTACCGCCATCACGACATTCCGATTGGCTACATTCTGCGCGGTAAGACGCGCCCGCCTGCGTCCCTGGCGCTCGATCTGTTCGCCTGGTCGCGTTACGCTGAAGTCTCTGCCGATCGGGCTGGTGCCTACTGTGCTGAGGATCTTCCCAGTGTGGCGAGGGCGCTCTTCAAACTTGCCTCGGGATTGCGTGATGACACGATAGTGCAGTTCGATCTGGATGAATTCCTGCGCCAGGTCGACGACATGCTGGCTCTCGGCGAGCAGCCCGGGCAGGGTGCGCCGATGCAGGACTGGTTTTTGACCCATCCGTTTAGCCCGTTACGGGTAAAGGCATTAACCGTCTTTGACCGTTCGGCACTCATGCGTCCTGACGGTATCGATAAACATGATCTTGAAGAGCAGGTGCAGACGGTCATGGGTTTGATGGAGCCTGATTACCTTAAGGGAAAAACAGAGGCAACCCGGGCCATGCGTAACCTTTTCGTTGCAGGGGCAATCGCTGTTGCAGATGCGGATGAAGGGATTTCTGATAAAGAGCAAAAAGCGCTGGAAGAATTCTTTGAAGACGGCTTCACGATCGAGAAACTGGATGCGGAGCGTTTGCAGGAGTTGCTGCCAAAGCGCATCGAGGCCGCCCGCGAAAAGACGAGCCTCTCTCAACGGATGCAGGTCGTGCGGGATCTCTGTCTGGTTGCCGGAGTCGAGCAGCCCGTGGCCGAAGCCGAGAGCAGGCTGCTGGAGGACATTGCCAAGGGTTTGGGATTACCCGTAGATTTCGTCAATCAGTGTCTGGAGGCGTCGCCGGAGTTGGATTGAGGCCCGGCGCTACAACGACTCGCAGAGTCATTCCATTGCCGGCAGGTATCAGGGTCGCACCTTTTCAACTGCCAGATAGCAGTGCACGTAATCCATGGCGTGACCACTGGGGTCTGAGGCCACTCGATCCTCATAGCGCTGATAGAACGTGTCTACGATCTGATGCCGCTCCTCCATCGGGCGAGTTTCGTTAAGGCCGCTTAAGAAAACCGCCTCACTCCACGATCTCAGGGTCGGAACGTAACTTTTTGCAAATTCTCTTGCCGACATGGCGCTTCCCGCCTCGTCAAATGCTCTGCGATAAGGACAGCCAACGACGCCGGTTTTCGCTGAGACGAGCCTCAGCCCTGCCTGATAAACCGGTGAGTCATTATCCTTGAAGGGCGCACAGAATTCTTCAACCGTCCGGTAGTATTGTGGAAAAGAAGTGTTAACGAATTCGGTTTGGGAGATCGCGCCTTCGTTACACATCTGCCCCCAAATGTCCGCGAAGGTGTCGAACATGTTGATACCGCCGGTGTTGCCAAGGTAACGACCTTCTTCGTCAATACCAAAGTTCAGCATAACGAGCCGTCCCCCTGGCCGTAATTCTTTGGCGCGAGCGACAAGAAGATCATTCCAGTTTTGCCGCGCCTGTTCGGCGTAGGCGGCCAACGTCTCCCCGCTTGCACCCACCATGTGAACATGATTTTCGATGGGGCAGGGCTTTTCGGAGATGTAATGCATTGCAGTTGCCGAAAAGCCAATATCCAGTGACGCGTCGGGCAGGAGTTGCTTATGAAAACCGATGCCGCAGGCGTTAACAAAAACGTTTTCGATATCGGTGAGATAAGTGTTGGCAGTCTCGGGCCCGACGCCGAGAAGATTTTTGAACAGAGCGCTGAAGTCGTTGCTCGGTAAATCGGTATAGGTCACCTGGATCTGGGTATGCGGAAAGCGGGTGCGAATCTGCTCGATACATTTTCGCAGGGCGCTTTCTGATGTTCCGCCATCAGCCGCACCAAAGTCAGCCAAAACAATCGGTCTATCCGAATCCGGCGGATTGATGGCATCAGTTGCCTCAACCAGCATCCCCGATGCGTTGTCGATGACATCCTTCGCGCCGCGGGTGCGTTGGCTGTAGTATCCGCCGCCTTTCATGGCGATGGTGCGAGCAGTGCGCCCGGTCGTATTCTCTTTTTCTGCCATCCCCTAATCCGTTAATCGATATTGGCCAGACCGCAGGAATCCTACCCGATATCCAACTTTGTAAGCAAAAAGCGACCGGTTCTTGCTTTCAGTGCCCCAATATCGTCATTTCTTGTTGATTTATCGATCCCTTCCAAAAATCTCTTTGTTGTCAGGGGAATTGAGAGTTGCGATACTAGCAGGGTGGGCAAGGGAAACTCTTTCCCGAAGCCGCATCAATAGCTTAACTACCAGTTGAGGAGGAATTCATGGAAAGACGCGATTTTCTAAAGAAGGCAGGCGCGGGCACGGCCGTCGCTGCGGGGACCCTGGCGGCACCCGCAATCGTAAAAGCTCGCACAGAGATCGCCATGGTTACCACCTGGCCCCGGGATTTTCCGGGTCTGGGTACGGGTGCCCAGCGATTTGCCGCGAGTTTGAGCGAACTTTCAGACGGCCGTCTGAATGTGACCTACTATGCAAGTGGCGAGCGTGTTAAACCCTTCGACTCTTTTGACGAGGTGGCCTCCGGGAACGCGCAGATGTACCACGCAGCGGACTATTACTGGAAAGGCAAACACCCCGGTTGGGCGTACTTCACCGCGGTGCCGTTCGGTTTCGTCTACAGTGAGATCAACGCCTGGATTAACTGGGGCGGCGGTCAGGAGCTGTGGGACGAGATCGCTGGGGAGTTTGGGCTTAAGTGTCTGACGTGCGGCAACACCGGTGTTCAGATGGGCGGCTGGTTCCGCAAAGAGATCAATTCCGCAGACGACCTCAAAGGTCTCAAGATGCGTATCCCCGGTTTGGGCGGTGACGTTATGGCAAAGTTGGGCGCTTCGCCGGTCTCTTTGCCGGGAAGCCAGATCTACGAAAACCTGATGTCAGGCGCAATCGATGCGACGGAATGGGTCGGCCCCTGGAACGATTCGTACATGAAGTTCTATGAGGCAGCGAAGTACTACTACTTCCCGGGCATGCATGAGCCGGCCTCCATGCTGTCAGTCGGCATGAACAAGAGCTGGTGGGATGGTCTGTCCAACACCGATCAGGCTCTGATCAAGGCTGCTGCGCATCAGGAGAACGATCGCATGATGTCCGAGTACAACGCGAAGAACGGCGCTGCTCTGGATAAGCTGATCTCCGAGCAGGGTATTCAGGTCCGTGAGTTCAACGATGATGTCTACGACGCCTTTGGTGAGGCAGCGGAAGAGGTCTTCGAAGAGGTGCGTGCTCACAGT
>JAERSQ010000143.1 GCA_016845525.1 Pseudomonadota bacterium | reverse complement strand
AGTCCGGTTGATCCGACGTATCCGATCACCTGACCTTTCTTGACCCACTTACCCTTGCGCACGCCCTTCGCATAGCGTGAAAGGTGTGCATACAGTGTTCGGTAATTCTGTCCATGCCGAAGGATGATGGTTTTTCCATAGCCGCCCTTGCGGGAGGCGCGGATCACTTTGCCATCAGCAGTCGCGACAATCGGTGTGCCGCGTGGCGCACCATAGTCGACCCCCAGATGAGGGCGGCGCACCTTTAGGATGGGATGCAGGCGTTTATATGAAAAGCCCGAGGTCACGCGCCGCCCCGGCACGGGCGTGCGCAAGAAGGCGCGCTGCAGACTTTTCCCCTTCGGGGTGTAATACGCCGCACTGCCGTCCGAGTTGACATAACGGATGGCCTCACGCAGGACCCCGTCGTTTTCAAATCGCACTGCCAGAATCGGTCCGTTCCCGACCTTCTTGCCATCCAAGGAGCGCTCCTCAAAGATCACGGTGAACTCGTCGCCACGTTTTACATCGCGACTGAAGTCGAGCTCCCACTGAAAGATTTCTGTCACGCGGTAGATGACCGATTCGGGCAGTCCGGCCCGCAAAGCGCTCTGGTACAGAGAGTCGGTAATCTCCACCGTCACTTCGCGCTCTTGAGTCTCAAATTCGCGTTCGGTGAGTCTGGCGACGAAGGTCTGGTTCTCGGCGGTGACGTGCAAAAAGGTTCTGATGTTGGGCTGATACTGCAGGGCGAGCAGCGCTGGACCGTCGCGCTGGATCTTCAGATAAGGGCCGGTTCGAAGACTGACCAGCGGCTTGGCTTCGGGCACTTTGCTGATCTCAATCGCCTGGGCAACAGCAAGATCCATGCGTTTGAAAATTCCGACCAGGGAATCACCGCTTTGAATTTGAATCGATTCCCAGGGGGTGCTGCCGGGCGCTGAAGTCGGGAGTTCGGATTGTGTGGTTTCAGATTCGGCCGCGGCCCGAGTTCCAACGGACGGTTTATCCTGGGATTCAGAAAGCTCTGCTTTCGCCCCTGCCACTGCCGTTGCCGGCTCTACCGTTGCGGAGTCATCAGTTGTCCTGGCCGCGTCGACAGATTGCAGACCGGTCCCAAAGGCGGGCGGGGCTTTTTCGATTGCGGCAACACCGCGAAAACTTTCCATTTCCGGCATTGGATCAATGCCGCTTCCGTTCTTTGTTTCTGTCTCTGTCTCTGTCTTTATCTCGGAGAGAGGTACGGGATCCTGGTCCAGGACCAGTTCGATTTGTTTTTTCAGCGTCGGGGAGGGACGTTCGACTGCGGCATCTGGGGAACTGCCAAGCCATATGCCAATCGCGACAGCGGTAAAAAGGGCTGCTGCCCAATGGGAGGGGTGCCCCAATACGCGACTTCTCGCCGAGGAAGGTCGACGGGAGAGGTGGCGAAGATCCTTGCCGAACGTGGGTGTTTTCTTGCGAATCATAAGAAGACACGAAAAAAAGCGCTGTGAGCGCTTTCCGAAGCGGGATAATTTACCCTTACCTTAGCCATTCGTCAAAATAATTTGTATTTGATACTTAAAGTCACTTCTTAAATATAAAAAGAAGGCGTATCTCATGACTAAAAGGCGCGACTCCTGTAACGCCAACTTGAAGTTTGATAGCGCCACTTTATTGCCCAAAAAACAGACTCGAGCACAAAGCGTGCGGCTGTTGAGGCTTTGTTTAGTCCTGCCGTCTCAGTTTTTCATTCATGACCCGGGACTCCGTTGACGTAGGACAGGTGATCCGGATGGTCAAAGGGCCTTAAAACAGTGCGCGGGCGGCGTTGACTCCTTGCGCTGAAACCGGGCGTGTTAAGCGTTCTGGCTCGGTGATCGTGCGACCGCGATTGAATGCTCGGGTAGAATTCGCTTCCGATGGCTGAAAGCAAAAACAAAGACGCGTTTCAAGACGTTCTTTCGGAGCTCAAACGCGGAGTCGACGAGATGCTCCTCGAAGAGGAGCTGCTGGAGCGCCTCGCGTTGGATCGACCTTTGAGGATCAAGGTGGGATTCGATCCGACAGCGCCTGATCTTCATCTGGGGCACACCGTCATCATCAACAAAATGCGCCAGTTCCAGGAACTGGGGCATGAGGTGGTGTTTCTCATTGGGGATTTCACCGGCATGATCGGGGATCCCAGCGGCAAGAATGTGACCCGCCCGCCGCTCACGGCCGAAGAAATTGAGTCGAACGCTACAACCTATAAGGCCCAGGTGTTTCGAATTCTGGATCCGGAAAAGACCCTGGTTGAGTTCAACTCCAAATGGTGTAGTGAACTGGGTGCGGAGGGCATCATTCGTCTGGCCTCAAGGCATACCGTTGCCCGGATGCTGGAGCGGGATGACTTCTCCAAGCGCTACAAGAATGGCCAGCCGATTGCGATTCATGAGTTTCTCTATCCGCTCATGCAGGGCTATGACTCTGTGGCGCTCAAGACTGATGTCGAAATGGGCGGAACCGACCAGAAGTTCAATCTGCTGGTGGGCCGTGAATTGCAAAAACAGTGCGGCCAGCCGAGCCAGGTGGTGATCACGCTGCCGTTGCTTGAAGGGCTCGATGGAGTGCAGAAGATGTCAAAGTCGCTGGGTAATACCGTGGGGATTACCGATGCGCCGGATGACATGTTCGGAAAGCTGATGTCGATCTCGGATGAACTCATGTGGCGGTACTTTGAACTGCTCAGTTTCAAGTCATTGCCGGAAATAGAAAAACTGCGCGAGTCGGTGGACTCCGGCGCGAACCCGCGCGATGTCAAATTTGAGCTCGCGCGGGAAATTGTCGATCGCTTTCATGCGGCAGGCGACGGGAGCGAAGCCCAACAGCGTTTTGTCGAGCGGTTTTCCCAGGGAAGCGTCCCGGATGATCTTGAAGAAAAGGCGCTGTCATCGGATGGAGACGGGTTGGGCATTGCCAGCGCGATAAAGCAGGCAGGGCTGGCAAGCAGTACGTCGGAGGCGATTCGCCTCATTAAGCAGGGCGCTGTTCGGTTTGATGGCGAGCGCCTGGAAGATCCAAAAACCGTCTTGGCGGCGGGGACAACAGGGGTCTTGCAGGTGGGAAAACGGCGCATCGCCAAAGTGCTCGTAAACTAGTTCTGCAGCACCTCTGAAAGGTCGATGGCCCCTTGCCAGGGGGCTGGAATCGGCGGCCTATCGCTGGAAAATGGCAGTCTTTGGCGATGACAGGCTCGTCTTGCTAAAAAATCCCCAATTTATGCGAAAAAACCCTTTGCTAGGGCGAACTGTGCCTGTATAATCGCGGCCTCTTCGGGCAACCCCTCTCGGGCGCGTCCTGATCTTTAACAATTTACAGGCAGATTGTGTGGGCGCTTTTGCGTCTAATTCCGAACAACAGTAACGTGTCTTAATTTTGTCTGGATGAAAATCCGGATAGAAAAGAGGCACTCCGGAAGACGAAGCTTTGTTTCGTCCGATGGAAACAATCTTGAACTGGAGAGTTTGATCCTGGCTCAGATTGAACGCTGGCGGTAGGCCTAACACATGCAAGTCGAACGGTAACGGACCGCTGGGATCCCTTCGGGGTGACCTTGGTGCCGACGAGTGGCGGACGGG
>JAERSQ010000142.1 GCA_016845525.1 Pseudomonadota bacterium | reverse complement strand
GCGCGACGGCTTGTGGAAAGAGCGCTGACCCAAGATTTTGACGGCGAGGCACCGGCGGACCTCATGGAAACCGCTTATCCGCTCTTTGAAAAGTGTTACCAGGCAAACCTGCACCGCGACAGCGTACTGTATGCCGGAGCGGATGAGACCCTGGCGCAGTGTCAGGCAGCGGGCCGACGGGTTGGGTGCGTGACCAACAAGCCGGGCGTTTTTACCCGGCCGCTGCTCGAGGCCATGGGCCTCAGCCGCTATCTCGATCCGATTGTCGGGGGCGACGATCTCCCAAAGAAAAAACCCGATCCGTTGCCGCTGCAGCATGTTGCCGAGCAATGGGGATTGGCTCCTGAAGAATGCCTTCTGGTGGGCGATTCGGTGAGTGACTTTCGTGCGGCCCGGGCATGCGGGATGCCGGTGGTACTGGTCAGTTACGGCTACAGTCAGGGACTTGACCTTTTCGAACTCGGCCCGGACGCCGTGATAGACTCGTTGGCGCAGGTGCTCAAGATAATTGATTCGGCGTAAGTCGTTTCAGCAGCGGCCGAGTTCCGTTGTTTCCCAAAGTGTGCCGCAATTCAGCCGATGTGCGAGGGTACAAACCCGGGTACCGATTTTGGGCGCAACGATCGTTCAGTATGACCGCCTTGAAACAATACGCGACCCGCACCAGCGATAACGCCTTCAGCATTCCCCACTGATGATTACCCAAGCCGAATACGATCGCCTGGCCCGGCAGGGCTACAACCGGATTCCGCTGCATGCTGAGGTGCTGGCGGATCTGGAAACCCCGGTCAGTGCCTACCTCAAGATGGCGCAGGGCCCGTACAGTTATTTGCTGGAATCCGTGCAGGGCGGTGAGAAGTGGGGCCGTTATTCCATCATCGGCCTGCCGTGTCCCACGGTCATCCGGGTAACGGGTGACTCTCTGTTGATCGAGCAAGAGGGCGAAGAGATTCACCGCCAGGAGACTGACGATCCCTTGGCGGCGATCCAGAGTATCCACCGCCAGTTCAATGTGCCCCAGCTGGACACGCTGCCCCGCTTTAACGGCGGCCTGGTGGGCTACTTCAGTTACGACACGGTGGGCTATATCGAGCCCCATCTTGCAGCCGGTGATCTGCCGGATCCCGTTGGCGCGCCCGATATCCTATTGATGGTCTCTGATGAGCTCCTGGTCTTTGACAACTTAAGCGGCCGTCTTCATATCGTGGTGCACACCGATCCCGAATCGGACGATGCCTATGCCTCCGGCTGTGAGCGGCTCGATCAACTGGTTGAACAGATCTCAAGCCTGTCTATTGGGCGAGCCACACCCGCCGGCCAGGTTGTGCGGGAGAGCGACTTTCGCTCATCGTTCGTTCAAGAGGATTTCGAAGCCGCCGTTGAGCGCTGCAAGGATTACATCCAAAGCGGTGACATCTTTCAGGTGGTGCTGTCGCAGCGCCTGTCGATCCCCTATGAGGCCGAACCGGTTACGTTGTACCGCGCGCTGCGCACGGTAAATCCCTCGCCCTACATGTATTTTCTGGATCTCGATGATTTCCAGATCGTCGGCTCCTCACCGGAGATTCTGGCGCGCCTGGAAGAAGGCGAGGTCACGGTCCGTCCGATTGCCGGTACCCGCCGGCGGGGATTGAGCGAGGAAGAAGACCGGCGCCTTGAGGAAGAGTTGATCTCGGATCCCAAGGAACTCGCGGAGCATCTGATGCTGGTGGACCTCGGCCGTAATGACGTGAGCCGGATCGCGGCCACCGGAACGGTGGAACTCACCTCCAAAATGCAGGTGGAACGCTATTCGCACGTGATGCACATCGTGTCCAATGTGACGGGGGAACTTCAGGATGACCTCGACGCCATCGATGTGCTGCGCGCGACCTTCCCGGCGGGCACTGTCTCCGGAGCGCCCAAGGTCCGGGCCATGGAGATCATCGGCGAACTCGAGCCGGTGCGGCGGGGTATCTATTCCGGGGCAGTGGGTTATATCGGCTGGAACGGCAACATGGATACCGCGATTGCGATCCGCACCGCGGTCATCGCTGATGGCGAACTGCATATCCAGGCCGGTGCCGGCACTGTGGCCGACTCGGTGCCCTCGCAGGAATGGCAGGAGACGATGAACAAGGGCCGGGCCATCTTCCGTGCGGTGGCGATGGCGGTCGCCGGTCTTGATCCTGCTGCACTGGAAGATTGAAGTCTTCGCGATAGCTCCAGCCAAGCAAGTCGCAACGGTATCTCCTGAACCCCTGACGTGACGGAAAAGACCAACGTCCTCATCCTTTTCAGCGATGAGCATCGGCACGATGCGATGGGCTGCGCCGGCCATTCGCTCGTCAAGACGCCACATCTCGATCGATTCGCATCTAACGGCACCCGCTTTACCCGCGCCTACACACCGTCGCCGATCTGTGTGCCCGCGCGGGCGTCGCTCGCCACCGGGCAGTACGTGCACAAGAACCGCTGCTGGTCCAACGCCCAGGCCTATCAGGGTGAGCCCGTCAGTTGGGGCCATCAGCTCATGCGCCAGGGTCATCGGGTCGATTCGATCGGCAAGCTGCACTATCGCGGCAGCGAATACGACAACGGCTTTGGGGGGGAAATCCTGCCGATGTACATCCGCGACGGCAAAGGCTGGATCAAAGGCCTTTTGCGCGATCATGAAGCGGTTCTGGATGTCTCTGCTTATACCTCTGAGATCGGCCCGGGTGAAAACAGTTACACGGATTACGATCTTGAAGTGACCCGCCATGCCTGCACGTGGCTCGAGGATGCGGGCGCTGCAAAGAGCGACAAACCCTGGACACTTTTTGTGTCCTGGCTAAGACCGCACTACCCATTGATTTGTCCGGAGGCGTTCTATCACCTTTACCCGCTCTCTGAAATGGACGAGGCCCGGTTCATGTCCGAGAAGACGTTACCCCGGCATCCCGCCACCCAGGCTATCCGCGGAGCGTTTAACTACGACGAGCGCTTTGATGATCAAACGCGCCAGATCGCAAGGGCCTCTTACTACGGCCTCTGTAGTTTTCTGGATGCGCAGGTGGGCGCCGTCATGAACGTCCTTGAGCAAACGGGGCAGGCCGACAACACGCTGGTCATCTACACCAGCGATCACGGCGATCACAACGGCGACCGGCGCATGTGGACCAAGATGTCGCTTTATGATGAGTCAGCGCGGATCCCCATGCTGATCCAGGGCCCCGACGTTCCCAGGGCAAAAACCATCGACACTTTGGCTTCTCTGGTGGATATCTATCCCACGGTGCTGCAGGCGGTGGATTCGGAAGATGATGAGATTGATCGCCCGGGTCTTTCGCTGCGCTCACTCATTGACGGTGCCGGCAAAGATCGGGGCGTTGTATCGGAATACCACGACGGCGGTTCGCCGGTGGGGATGTTCATGTGGCGAAAAGGTCAATGGAAGTACAACTGTTATCCGGGGTATGCGCCGGAACTTTTTGATCTTGCCGCTGACCCTGATGAGTTGCGTGACCTCTCGCAGAATCCGGCACATGCAGAAGACTTAAAGCGCTGCCATGACAAGATGTGTGACTTGCTTGATCCTGCCGAGGCGAACGATCTTGCCTTTTCCGACCAGGCACAGTTGATAGAGCAGCTCGGCGGGGTCGAGAAGATCGTCAATTCAGAGGAATTCGACCATACGCCGACCCCTTCAGGGTAACCTGAGCTCAAGTCAAGGCTGGAAGCTCCATAAAAAAAGTCTTATCATCCGCGGCGCATTAAAGGTGCGGCTCAGCAATACTGACTGACCCGAAACGCCTCGCCTTATAGCCGTCTGTCGTATCCAAGCAGAATGAATGACCTCAGGGGAGGGGTTGTTATGCACATCAGAAAATATCTATCGATATTCCTTATCGGCTTCGTGTTCGTTATCGCAGGCTGCAGCAGCGGCAGTTCAAGCAGCGGTCTCGACAGAGACCCGATCGAAGATATCGATGGCGACGGCATCGCTGATATCGTTGATCCGGATATCGATGGCGACGGTATCCCAAACGCACAAGATCCGGATGATGACAACGATGGCGTGGAAGATTCGGTTGATCCTACCCCCCCGCCAATCCCATCAACAAAAACTTGTGTGGCCGCTTCAATTCTTCCACCCAACGAGGAAGCGACTCCAGGAGAGAATGCAGAGCTGAGTTGGACGTTTCTGCCAGAGGGATGCGTGTTGCCTGCGACGAGGGCTAACGCAGGCGCAGGCGTTACGGTTCGGGCGGTTCCTCAGCGCGCTTCCCTTGCAGGGGGTACACCTCCAAGCACGACAGTAAACGCCGGCAATTGTGTAGCGAAAGGCCGCCATGGCAACGTCCAATGCTTCACAGAGATAAAAGTACCCGATGGCTGTGGCAAGTTCGGAGTGGTCTACGACATCAGCGAGGTCGGCATAGTTCTGGGAGATACGAATCTCTCAAAGGGCGCCTATCAGCAGACCGTCTGGCATACCGGCGAGTCGTGTAGCAGCGAAGGCCTGCCTAACCCCTGTACCACGGCTATTAATTTGAATGTTTATAGCAAGAACGTTACGGGTCACTCCACCAAGATCTCTTGGGATTTTGCACCAAGCGGATGCGAGCTAAATCAAGAACAGCAAGAGTCTGTCGCCGTGATTACCGCGTTTCACCAGGATGCCCATCCCGATACTAAAACTTCGAATCCAAAGTGGACGCTAAACGACAAGAACGCCTGGATCATTATCCCAAACAACAGTGACTGGTGTAATGAAGATCCAGAGGGCAGCAAGACAATTTCGTACGACTTTTCCGGCATCGGGTACGTGCTGGGCGATGTCGATGGCGTTAACGCAGGAAAGTATGTTTTGAGCGTGAGTCATAAGCACGGGACGGGAAACGGGAATAGCTGTGAGGCCGTCGAACCCGAGATCGATGGTGATGGCATCCCCGATGAAGCAACTTGTTGCAAGATCTGTATAACAAGTAAGGCTTGTGGAGATTCATGTATTAGTCAGTCTTTCAACTGCTCGAAGCCTAAAGGTTGTGCTTGTGATGGAACCGCCTCCGACCTCGACGGCGACGGCATCCCCAACGATTCGGATATTGACGTTGACGGTGACGGGATCCCCAATACCTCAGATAAGGACATCGACGGGGACGGTATCCCGAATAAAGATGACCCGGATATCGACGGAGACGGCGAGCCCAACGGAGTGGATCCTGACGCTGATGGCGACGGCACACCCGATGCGCAAGATGACACGCCCGGGGGCTTCGAATAAAAACGCCGGAGTCCCGGTCAAGAAAAAGCGCCCTGCGGGGCGCTTTTTTGTGGCTAGCGGCAAAAGTTCAGAAAACTCCTTTTGATTTAAAATCTCGTTATCGGCTATGACGACTGGCCGAAAGCCTGATAGTGCCGAGCCGGCATCAGGCAGCACATCATTGCGTTTGCGCAAACGCGGTATACCGCAGGTCAGACATGCTCCTGATGATCGACAATTACGACTCGTTCACCTACAACCTGGTGCAGTATCTCGGGGAGTTGGGTGAGCGCGTGGCGGTATACCGTAACGACCAGATCACGCTCAACGATATCGATGCGCTCTCGC
>JAERSQ010000141.1 GCA_016845525.1 Pseudomonadota bacterium | reverse complement strand
GGGCCGGTTTTTCTTTTTCAGCGGCAGTCCTGTGACTTTGAACGGTAGACCGACTTGAGCGGCAGCGAGAGATCCTCCTCGGCCCCGGGGCAGTCGCAACGTCGGCAGGTCACCCTCTATGGACTGACGTGGTCGATGCCGATCGTGATCTGGCAACTGATCTTTTTTGTCTTCCCGCTGATTTTTCTGGTTGTGCTGAGTTTCTGGCTGGTAAAGAACTACCGGATGGTTCCGGGCTTTGACACGATTAACTGGGTCAAGATGTTCTCCAAGGGCTACTTCTGGGACGCTTATTGGCGAACCCTTGGGTATGCCGGAGTCGCGACGATCGTCACCAGTATTCTTGCGTTTCCCTGCGCTTTTGCGCTGGCGTTCAAAGTCTCACCCAAGGTCCGGCGCTGGGCATTGTTTTTCCTGATCGTGCCGTTCTTTACGAGTTATCTCGTCCGAACCTATTCGTGGCAGATCTTCCTCAACGATAACGGCATATTCAATACCCTGTTCGCGCTGGTAGGGTTAGGCCCCTTTCAATTGCTGAACAATTTCTTCGGCACACTCGTGGGCTATCTCACGCTGTGCCTGCCTCTTGTCGTTGTGCTGCAACTGATCTCCCTTGCCAACGTAGACCGCACATTGATCGAAGCCGCGCACAATCTCGGCTGCGGGCGTTTGCGTACGGTCTTCCAGGTCATTATTCCCCTTGCGAAGATCGGGATCATTCTTGGGGCAGTCTTCACCTTTATCCTGACCTTTGGTGATTTTGTGAGCCCCTATTACCTCGGCGGCTCTAAACCGCCCACCCTCAGCATCCTGATCATTGACACCACCAAGTCGGGTCAGCAGTGGCCACGGGCCGCGGTTGTGGCCATCGTGATGATCGTGACGTTACTCACAATCATGTTTGCCTCCGTCGCCGCAGCCTACCGGAAGCGAACGTGAGCCGGGGAGCCTCCAACAGTCTTATGTTGCGCGGCTATGTCGTGCTGGTCTTTATCTTTGTGTTCACACCCATCGTGACCAGCTTTATTTTTTCCGTCAATTCGGATCGATTCCCCTCGATTCCCTTGGGCCACTTCACAACACATTGGTACGAGACTATTTTTGCTGATCCGGATGTATGGGATGCCTTTCGGGTGAGCGGTATCGTCTCCATCACCGTCGCGATACTGGCAACGTTTATCGGGTTTTGCACAGCCTATACCGACTATCGCTATAACTTTACTGGAAAAGCGCTCTATCTCTCGCTCGCACTTCTCCCTCCCACGATCCCGCTGGTGATCATGGGGCTCGCGATGCTCGCATTACTGGCACGGATCAATATGTCCGGCGAGATTTACTCAATCGTCGTTAGCCATGTGGTGCTGTGCTCACCCTTTGCGATGGCCGTGATACGCATGCGTCTGGCCCAGATCAATCCCGACCTGGAATCCGCAGCGTGGAATCTGGGCGCTTCAAACTGGCGGGCTATGCGGGAGGTCATCATCCCGTTCTGTCGCCCGGCAATCGCCTCGGCGTTCTGCCTCACCGCAGCAGTATCCTTTGACGAGTTCGCGGTGGCCTGGTTTGTTTCCGGCCTCAACAAGACCGTACCGGTTATCATTCTGGAAATTCTGCAAGGCAACACTGACCCGCAGATTAACGCCATCGGCTCCATCGTATTTATTACGTCGATGACACTCGTCGTACTCGCACAATTGCTCCTGATGCGCAAAACCCTCAATCAGACCGCTACCGGAATATAAGCATGAGCGACTCCTCTCTCTCGCGGCCTTTGGTGACTTTTGACGGGGTCTCGAAACGCTACGGCAACATCACTGCGGTTCATGCGATGAATCTTGAGATCTATGAAGGTGAGTTTCTGGCCATCATGGGTCCCTCAGGTTGCGGCAAAACGACTTCCCTGCGGATGCTGGCGGGTCTCGAGGAACCCAGCGACGGCGAGATCCGCCTCGATGGTCAGCGAATCAATGAAATCAGCAGTGTCGAAAGAGACACACCAATGGTTTGGCAAAGTCTTGCGCTGTTTCCTTTCTTAAACGTTCAGAAAAACGTCGAATTCGGGCTAAAGATGCGCCGAGTATCGACAGAGGAACGCCAGCAGCGTGCGCGCAAATGGCTGGAGCGTATGGAGATCCTGGAATTGGCCGAACGGGATATCAGCCAGCTTTCCGGCGGACAAAAGCAGCGCGTGGCGCTCGCGCGCTCCCTGGTGACCGAACCGCGTATTCTGCTGCTGGACGAGCCCTTAAGCGCCCTGGATGCCAATCTGGTGGTCCGAATGCAGGGCGTGCTGTCCCGTCTGCAAAAAGAGCTCGGAATCACTTTTGTTTATGTCACGCACAGCCAATCAGAAGCGTTCGCCATGTCCGACCGTGTCGTTATCATGAGCCAAGGGCGAATTGAACAACTCGGCTCGCCAAAGGAGATTTACCGCAGCCCGGCTTCGCGTTTCGTCGCTGATTTTGTTGGCGCGAACAACATTCTTTCCGGGACGGTCTCTCAAGCGGGTGAAGATCTAGAAATCAAAACCACACTTGGCGCGTTTCGGTGCCACGCCAGCACCGGTGATGCCTTCGCCGTTGGGGACGCGCTCGACATGGTAATCAGTGCCGATCTGGTTCAGATATCGCTGGAAAACCCCAATACCCAGAACAGCCTGCGCTGCCGCTTTATCAGCGAGGAGTTTGTGGGGTCGATCGTGACTCTCTTCGCCGAACTGGAGGACGGCTCAGACTTCAAAGTCCAGACCCGGCAAAGGGATTTAGCCAATCTGTCTCTCGGAGAAGAGAGCTCTTTTTTCGTCTCCTGGAACGCAACAGACGCCCATTTGATTGGCGCAACCGAGTAGCCGTATGCTGGATCTGATTATCCGTAACGCCCGCCTGGTCGGTGAAAAAGAAACGGTCGATCTTGGCTGTCTCGACGGTCGCATTACAGAAAGACAAGGCCGGCTGGACGCGCCTGCCCGAGCCGAGATCGACGCTGCGGGTTTCCTCGTCTCACCGCCTTTTGTTGACAGCCACTTCCATATGGACTCCACCCTGACGTATGGCGCACCCCGATACAACGAAAGCGGAACACTCTACGAGGGCATCAGCCTCTGGGGCGAAATCAAACCGGACTTGACCGTGGAGGATGTCGAGCGGCGGGCGCTCCTGCTGTGCCGCTGGGCCGTTGCGAGGGGCAGTCTGGCCATTCGCTCTCATGTTGACATTGGCGACCCTGCCTTGACAGCAGTTCACGCACTGCTCGAAGTCAGAAAGAAAGTCAGTCCCTGGCTGGACCTGCAACTGGTCGCCTTCCCTCAGGACGGCTACTTCCGCGACCCAAATGCCGCCGGCCTCCTTGAACAGGCTCTTGATCTCGGCGTGGATGTGGTGGGAGGCATCCCGCACTTTGAACGGACCTACGATGAGGGACGACGCTCGGTCGAAGCGCTCTGCCGGATCGCCGCGGACCGGGGCTTGATGGTGGATATGCATTGTGACGAGTCTGACGACCCCAACTCACACCATATTGAAACCCTGATCTCCATGACTGCGCAGCTGGGAATGCAGGGCCGGGTGACCGGATCACATCTTACCTCTATGCACTCCATGGACAACTCCCTCGCCGACAAGCTCCTGGGGTTGATGCAGGAGAATGAGGTTAATGCGATTGCCTGTCCCCTCATCAACATCACCCTGCAGGGACGCAAAGATACCTACCCCAAGCGTCGCGGACTCACCCGGATCAAGGAGATGATGCAGCGGGGCATCAACTACGCCGTCGCGCACGACTGCGTGATGGACCCCTGGTATGCGGGCGGCAGCCACGACATGCTCGAAGTCGCGCATATGGGTCTTCATGTAGGTCAGATGACCGGAGTCCACGAAACGGCAGACATGTTCAACGCGGTTACAGTTAACCCCGCGCGCACACTGCAGCTTGAAGGTTACGGGCTTGATGTCGGGTGCAAGGCCGACCTCGTGGTCCTACAGGCAAAAGACCCTACTGAGGCAATTCGATTAAGGGCGAACCGGCTGTTTGTCGTTCGCCGGGGAGAAGTCATTAGCAAAACCCCTCTTCTCGAGAGCGAAGTCCATTTTATGGGCGAGGGCGCTCTCACCCGTTTCTCGGTGAGCGAATTTCAGTAGCGGAAAGCCGCTGACCCCAAAAAACGTTAGGCACTGCCGGCCGAACAGAACTGTGCGATCGCACGTTCCAAGCGAGCCAGACCCTCGACGATGTCCTCTTCTGGAATAATGAGTGACGGCGCGATGCGCAATACACTCGCTCCCGCGACCAGCACAAAAACGCCTTCATCCTGGGCGGCATACATAAGATCCCGGGCTTTGCCGTGCCATGGCTCTGTCAGCATACACCCCATTAACAGTCCCAGACCCCGCACCCCGGAGAACACGTCGTATTTCTCCCCCAGTGCACAAAGGCCAGTTTCGATGCGGTGCCTCCGATCCATGACACCCTGGAGCACAGCCGGATCGCTCACGATATCGAGCACCGCGTTTGCGACGGCGCATCCCATCGGGTTCCCACCCCAGGTACTCCCGTGCGTTCCGACTTTTAAGGAGGCGGCGACATCAGCCGTCGATAGTGTTGCTGCCACCGGAAATCCCCCACCCAGACCTTTTGCTGTCGTCAGGATGTCGGGAATGACATTGAAGGATTCATAGGCATAGAGCGCTCCCACCCGTCCCACACCTGTCTGCACTTCATCCATGATCATGAGCGCGTTGTGCTCATCACAAAGCCGCCTGATGGTTTCAAGAAATGCTTTGTCGGCAGCGATGACACCTCCTTCACCCTGCACCGGCTCTACGATCACGGCGCAGACATCATCACCGAACGTCTCGGCCAGTGCCGCAGAATCATTAAAGGGCAGATGCTCAATCGCGCCGGGCAAAGGGCCGAAACCCTCACGGTAATTGGCCTGGCCTCCGGCGGTTACCGTAAACAAAGTCCGCCCATGAAAAGCATTCTCGAATGCCAGGATTCGGTTCTTCTCCTTACCGTGATGGTCGAATGCATAACGGCGGGCCAATTTAAGGGCTGCTTCATTGGCCTCTGCCCCAGAATTACTGAAAAAGACCCGATCCGCGAACGTGAGTTCCACCAACCGTCGAGCCAACTGCAGGGCCGGCTCTGTGGCCAGAACGTTGGATGTATGCCAAAGTCGGCCCGCCTGTTCCGTCAGAGCAGCGACCAACTGCGGGTGTGCGTGGCCCAAAGCGTTCACCGCAATGCCGGCCCCAAAATCAATGTACTCCCGGCCTTCCTGATCCCACATTCGTGAACCCGAGCCGCGCACGGGAATCATTGCGGCTGGCGCATAGTTCGGCATCATGTACCGGTCGTACCAGTCGCGCTCTACTTTTGACATTGTCTGGGCAATCCTTTGGCGATATCTGAAGGAGAATTTTATCCACCTTGTACCAAAATAACATCCCGGCGTGACTCGACCCCCGGCCCCGGGGTTGATAGAGTGCGACCCTCACACCAATGCCGTTATGAAAAAAATCCAAAGCCCCAACACACCTGCCGATGCGACCCGCGCCATCACCCATGGCCGAAGCTCCGCCGAACACCACGGAGCGGTTAACACCCCCGTCTACCATGCCTCCACGATTCTTCATCCCGATGTTGAGTCGTTTGAGACAAGGCACGACCCGACCACCAATCGGCGAAAAGTTATTTACGGGTTACTGGGCACTCCGACCAGTTTCGACCTAGAGGAAGTCCTCGCGGACCTTGAGGGGGGTCACGATACGGTACTCGTGCCCTCGGGGCTCGCTGCAATTAGCGTGGCGCTACTCTCTTTTCTCAAGCCGGGTGATCACGCCCTGATCGCCGACACGGTCTATCCCCCTACGCGATCTTTCTGCGACGAGCACCTGGCCCGCATGAATATTTCCGTGGACTATTACGATCCGCATGCCGGCGCCGCCATCGAGACCCTGATTCAACCCAATACCCGGGTGATTTTTCTCGAGTCACCGGGCTCGTTTACCTTCGAAGTACAGGATATTCCTGCGATCACCAAAGTGGCGCGTCGCCGCGGAGTTACCACGATCCTGGATAACACCTGGAGCACTCCCTTATTCTTCAAGTCATTCAGTCACGGGGTGGATGTTTCAGTGCACGCGGCCACGAAGTATCTTTCAGGGCATAGTGATGTCGTGATGGGCGCCATCATCTGCGCAGAACACGCCTGGGATAATGTCAGGCGGACCCACCGCCATCTTGGTCAATGTGTTGGCCCGGATGATGCTTATGTGACGCTTCGCAGTATCCGCAATCTCTCCACTCGACTGAACGCGCACCACAAACAGGGATTGGCGCTGGCGAATTGGCTTGCCGAACGTGAAGAAGTCGCCAAGGTACTGCACCCGGCGCTGCCTGCTCATCCTGACCATGCCGTCTGGAAACGGGATTTTCTGGGCGCTTCGGGCCTATTCAGCATCGTGCTGCGTCAAGATTCGCGTGATGCGGTTCTTAAAATGGTCAACGGAATGGAGCTTTTCAGGATTGGTGCAAGCTGGGGGGGTTTTGAAAGCCTGATGATTCCGGTTTACCCCGAGCAGTATCGAAGCGCAACACACTGGGATCCATCAAAGTTCACCCTCCGTATTCATGCCGGGCTGGAGGATTTCGATGACCTGACTGCCGATCTTGAAGCCGGGTTTGAACGGCTCAACCGCGCAGACGAATCAAACTGACCTCTGATGGCCCGGTGATGTCCCTTGATGCGAAACTCAAAGCAGAGTGCGAGCAGTTTATTCAGGGGTTTGGGTCACTGCTGCTGTCGACTCTGAACCCTGACGGCTCGCCTGACCTCAGTTACACCCCGTTTGTTGATCACGAACAACGCTTTTACATTCTCACGAGCCATCTTTCTGCACACACGGGAAACCTGATCAACGATCCTCGCGTTGCAGTACTTTTCATCGAGAGCGAAGAGACCGCCGACCAGATTTATGCACGCCGACGCCTGCGTTTTCAGTGTGAGGCCGAACGTTTCCCCCGGCAGACACCTGCCTGGGATGACCTGATCCCGGCATTTTCCTCGCGATTTGGCGAGATCATCGATGTTTTGAGCGCGTTACCTGATTTCGAACTCTTTGCCCTCACGCCCTTACACGGTCAGTGGGTCAAGGGTTTTGGCAAGGCATTTGACTTCCGGGGTCGAGTCGAAGGAGAGGCCGCTCATCTAAATCCCAAAAAAGAGCGAGATCAGGAGCGGTGACTGCGTCCGGGGCGTTTGCGTTCAGCTTTTTTAGGATAGGCGCGCCGCTTCGGGCTGGTCGTTTTATCGAACAGCCGATCACATGCTGAGGCTTCGAGCTCCAGGAAAGTTCCGGCCTTGTGCTGGCGTTCCAGCCGAAATGGACCGTAGCGCACCCGCACAAGACGGCTGACTGTGCACCCCACGCTCTGCCACATACGACGCACTTCGCGGTTGCGACCTTCTTTCAACACGACCTCGAACCACCGGTTCGCGCCCGAACCGCGCCCAGCCTCAATGGACTCAAAGCGACACAGCTGGCCACTCAGTCGCACACCCGTCAAGAGCCGCTTGAACTCTCGCTCACCAGGGCTCCCGCGCACCCTGCAGCGGTACTCCCGGTCGATACCGCTAGAGGGGTGCATCAATCGGTGCGCGAGTTCCCCGTCTGTCGTGAATAAGAGCAGGCCCGAGGTATTGATGTCCAGGCGACCCACAGAGATCCAGCGACGGCCGCGAAGCCGGGGTAAAGCCTCAAAAACCGTGGCCCTTCCCTGTGGATCATCTCGCGAGCAGATCTGGCCAACCGGCTTGTGATAGAGCAGGAGCCGAGCGGGGGTGGAGGCCGTGGACGCCCATGCCACCGGTCGATTATCAACCTCGACCCGGGAGGCGCCTTCTATCTGCTGACCGAGTTGGGCCAGTTGACCATCGACGGTCACACGCCCGTCGCGAATCCAGCGCTCGATCTCGCGGCGGGAC
Source organism: Pseudomonadota bacterium (assembly GCA_016845525.1). Taxonomy (GTDB): domain Bacteria; phylum Pseudomonadota; class Gammaproteobacteria; order Arenicellales; family UBA868; genus UBA868. The sequence continues at coordinate 6,528 of JAERSQ010000141.1, read as the reverse complement.
CCAAGCCCCGCCCGGGCAAGCGCTTTTTGAATCCGTTCAGTCAAATTCTGAGGTCAACGCTGCCTTGGTCACGGGGTCTTCGTCCGGTTCCAGGATTTCGGGCCCAGCGGCCACCGTTTCACCATCGGCATCTTCGTCGGCGGTTGCTGCATCGGCTGCGTCAGCGGCTGGGCCACCGTCGCCTTCGGCATGTTCTGCAGATTCAGCGCTACCGGCTTCACCCTCCGTCGAGGGCGCGATTCCCGGAGAAAGTGAAACAGGCATCTCAATGCCCAATTCGCGTGCAATATCAGCGAGTTGCCGCTCATCTTCAAGATTGGGTAACTGCTTCAGGGAGGTGAGTCCAAAGTACTCAAGGAACCCTGGGGTGGTGACGTAAAGCGCCGGATGCCCCGGGACTTCACGGGTGCCGGACTGACGGATCCACTCGCGATCCAGCAGGACCCGCATAATTTCCGTGGTGACGGTCACCCCTCTTACATCCTCAATATCGCCGCGGGTGACCGGTTGCCGATAGGCAATGATGGCAAGAGTCTCCAACAGGGCGCGGGAGTAACGCGGGGGCCGACTCTCCCGAAGAGCACGCAACGCAGGAGCATGCGCCACCTTGGTCTGGAAGCGAAAGCCTCCGGCAACCTCGACAAGTTCTACCCCCCGGTCGGCATAGTTCGAACGCAGGGTAGCGAGTGCGGACTGGATGGCGTCTTTGTCAACCTTCTGGCTGAACAGAATCTGCAGCTCTCGGATGCCCAATGGCCTCTCCGAAGAAAACAACGCGGCTTCAATGGCATTCTCGATGTCTTTCGAATCGCTCATGCGGATTTCGCCTTGACGTGGATCTGAGAGAACGCCTCGTTTTGTGCGACAGTCAGGATTCCGTCCCTGACCAATTCCAGAATTGCAATAAAACTGACTACCAATCCTTTTCTCCCCTCTTCGCTTGTAAAAAAGTCTCCCAGCGCTACGTATTCGCCGCTGCGTACACGGTCAAGAATCTGCGTCATCCGCTCCCTGACCGAGAAGGTCTCCGGCACCATCTGCAGGTGCTGACGCCTGGCTGCCGCCATCATGGCAGAGCGCATTGCTGCAACCAGGTCGTCCAGGTCGACCTTGGCTTCCACTTTTGGCGGATCCGGATCCTCTACCCGAGCATAGACAAGATACAGGTCACGCTCCAACCGCGGACGGTCGTCCAGGGTCTCGGCGGCGTTTTTGAAGCGCTCATACTCCTGAAGACGTTTGATTAACGCGGCCCTTGGATCTTCTTCATCCTCCTCCTCGGGATCAGGGCGCGGCAACAGCATTCGTGACTTGATCTCTGCAAGCATGGTTGCCATCACCAGATAATCGGCCGCCAGATCGAGACGCATGCGCTGCATCAAATCGATATAGTGCATATATTGCCGGGTGACGTCGGCAACCGGCAGGTCGAGGATATCGATATTCTGCTTTCTGATCAGATACAGCAGAAGGTCTAAGGGGCCCTCAAAGCTCTCCAGAACCACCTCAAGCGCCTCTGGGGGAATGTAAAGGTCCGCCGGCCACTGCTCGAGCGCTTTCCCTGCTACGACTGCCCGCACACCGTCCTCAGGGTTGCCCTGATCTGGAGTCGTTACCGCGTCGTCACTCACGTGTACAGGGTTCCCACGGCGGTTCTCACCTCGTCCAGCGTCTGGTCCGCGACTTCGCGAGCCCGGGCGCACCCCGCTTCGATCACCTCCCGCGCCCGTGCGGGATTCTTCTCGAAAGGCGCCGCACGTTCACGCAGTACCGCCTGCTCCTCCAGCAAAGCATCCAGCAGCGGTTTCTTGCAGTCGACACAGCCAATCGCGGCGCTCCTGCAGCCCTCAGCCAGCTCCGCCCGCGTCTCTTCTGCGGTGTAGACCTGGTGCAGATCCCAGACAGGACACTTTTCCGGATCTCCTGGGTCATTCCGCCGCTGCCGGGCGGGATCGGTCGGCATGGACATCAGGCGCGCGCTCACACGCTCCGGATCATCACGCATCTGGATGGTGTTGCTATAAGACTTTGACATCTTCTGGCCGTCCAGGCCCGGCATCTTCGCCGCTGGGGTCAGAAGCGCCTCCGGCTCCGGCAGAATGACACGGCCTCCGCCATCCAGAAATCCGCTTAACCGTTCCCGATCCTCCTCCGAGATATTTGCCGACCCCATAATCGCGGAATGGGCCATCTCACGCGCCTCAGCGTTACCATCCTGAAGCCACTCGCCACGCGCCTTGGAGAATGCTTTTGCCGCCTTTTTGCCCAAACGTGAAAGCGCCTCCTGGGCTTTCTCTTCAAAAGCCGTATCACGTCCGAACACATGGTTGAATCTGCGGGCGATCTCCCGCGTCAATTCCACATGAGGCACCTGATCCTCACCCACGGGGACTCCCGTCGCCCGATACATCAGAATATCCGCACTCTGCAGCAAGGGATACCCCAGAAAACCATAGGTGGCAAGATCCCGATCTTTCGGTTTCTGCTGCTGATCCTTGAAACTTGGCACCCGAAGCAGCCACCCCAACGGGGTAATCATGGACAGCAGCAAATGAAGTTCGGCGTGCTGAGGAACACGCGACTGTATGAAGAGGGTCGCCTTCTCCGGGTCGATTCCGGAAGCCAGCCAATCAACCAGCATGTCCCAGACATGCACATCCATCGACATCGGCTCCTCATAATGGGTCGTCAACGCATGCCAATCTGCGACAAAAAAGAAGCATTCTGCTTCCTCCTGGAGCCGCACCCAGTTCTTAAGAACGCCGTGGTAATGCCCCAGATGCAGGCGGCCGGTAGGCCGCATACCGGAGAGGATACGCCGGGAATGAATCTCAGCGGGCATAAGAAAAATCAGACAGCACTGCGGGCATTGATTGAGGGTTCCGGCGAAAACTGCCTGTCAAAGATTGCAGGCTCAATTTTACCCGATACCCACGCCTGTCTGAATGATTATCCTGGATTTAACCCGCGCTTTTGGCAGAGTGTTCGCGCACGGCTGATTGACCGCGAACCTGCTCCAGGCAGTCAGACAAGCCGCGTCCTCCCGGTAATGTCATCTCTCCTTCGAGCTCATAGAGCGGCTCCAGGACAAACCGTCTAAGGTGCATCCTCGGATGCGGCAAAGTCAGGCGCGCGGTGTCCATCTGGACCTGATCAAAGAGCAAAAGATCCAAGTCGAGCACTCGGGGTCCGAATTGCTGCTCTGACCGGACGCGGCCCAGGTTTGCTTCAACAGCCAGAAGTTTTTCAAGTAGTGCTTCCGGCTGATAGGTCGTCCGAAGCCTCGCGACTGAGTTGATGAAGTCCGGCTGGTCCGTTATGCCGATGGGCGCCGTACGGTAAAAGGAAGAGACAGCCTCGAGTTCGATTTCCTCGTCATTATTCAACTGATCGAGCGCCATCGACATCGCAGAACGCGGCTCCCCAAGGTTGCCGCCAAGCCCGATCCAGGCCAATGCGGATTCAGGACGCGGGCTCATCGAACGTTTCCATCCGGGCTTTTGGGGCGCCGGGGACGTCTCCGTCTCTTTCGCGGGGCGCCGCCGGCATCCAACTCCTTGATCATTTTCTGCCGGCCCGGTTCATCGCGCTCCTGAATATCGGTCCACCAGTCGGCCAGTTGCGGGTCGAGCTCACCTGCCTCCGAGCGCAGCAACAGAAAATCATAAGCGGCTCTGAATCGACGATGCTCCAGCAATTTTTCAATCATTCGGGGGCGCCGGGTTTCAAGCCGGCTCTGCATATCCCAGATTTCAATGACAATCGTACTCACCCTTCTTGGAATCATGACCCGCTGAGTCTCTCGACCCAGCACATCAAAGGCAGCCCGCTGCAGAATCTGCGGGTTGTTCTTCCGCTTGCCCTCGTGCCGATCACACTGGAGTCGCACTGCTCTCCAGAAGAGGCACGCGAAAAGGAATGCCGCGATCACGGGTTTTTTCTGGGTGATTCGTCGATCGGTATTCTGAAGCCCTTTTAGAACGATCCCGGTCTTGGGGCTTAAGTCCGCTTCCCCATAAGAACGGGCGGCCTCCGGAAAAAGTTCTGCGAAGAGGCCGAGGTCGCGCAACAGCCAGAACGTTACTACGCCGTGGCCGCTATGAAAGAGCTTTAAGACCTCATCGAAAAGCCGCGCAGGGGGAACATGCCGAATCAATTGGGCATGATCCCGGCACAGATCTTCCAGATCCGAGCCCAATGACAAATCCAGCTTGGCCTTGAACCGAACCGCCCGCAGCATTCTGACCGGGTCCTCATTGATTCGGGTAAGAGGATCGCCAATGAATCGAAGCTTGCCGGCCTGAATATCTTCGAGTCCACCCACATAGTCGACCAGTGTGTCGGTGCTGATGTCGTAATAAAGCGCGTTGACGGTGAAATCCCGCCGGTAGACGTCCTGATCCCGGGTACCAAACACATTGTCTCGGAGAATCCGCCCAAATTTGTTCTTCGCGGCATCTTCTCTGTCGCCATCACCCTCGTTGCCTGCCCGGTAAGTGGACACCTCGATCACTTCCCGCCCTACTCGTACGTGAACAATCTGGAACCGTCGACCTACTATCCGAGAACGGGGAAAAACCTGCCGCACTTCTTCCGGGGAGGCATCGGTCACGACATCGAAGTCTTTAGGGCGCTTTTCGAGCAACAGGTCTCGAACACAACCCCCGACCAGATCCGCACAATACCCTGCCTCCACAAGGGATTTGACAACCTGCCGAGCACCTTTGCTGACATTCGACGGGCTCAACCCATGGACCTCAGGACCGAGCATACGTTGCGCGACAGGGTCTTCCCGCTCGGGGTGACCTTTCGTAACGAAGGACTTCAGAAATTTCTTAATCAGGGGATTCTGGTACCCGCCAAACACTCCACATCGGGTATTGGGCAGGGACAAACGGAGGGTCAACTGACAGCGCGAATTCTAGCATCCCGCGATCGCCCGTCGGAGTGCAGGCGTAACCGGTTCAGGTGCTCATCAAACTATTTTCGCCACAAAGGGTTTTTGGTAGTCTGCTCCCAGGCCCAATTGTCCAGAAGGTAAAGATGCAGAAGATTGATCCGAGTCGTACCGATCTTGCCCGCGAGTTCAAGGCAAGGCCCTATGGACCGCACAGTCCAGACCTTCAGAGGGTGCTCGGCGTCATGCGCTGGCGGGAGACCCCCGGCAAGTATGTTCTGGTGGAAACCCCTACCCCCAGCCAGTGGGTGTTGGGGCGCCTGCCCGCGAGACGCGGTGAACCCGTCGAACTTTATGACCAACCTGTCTTTAATCGCCATGAAGACGGCTTGTGGCATCTCTTCAAGATCCGATGGGAGGAGCACACCGGGCAACGGCTTGAAGCGCAATGAAACTGAACCAGCAAAAAGCGCTTCTGGCGTACGCCGACGAGATCAGCCGCCAACCTGGCGAGGCGATTGAATTCAAGGTGAGTTCCCCCGCCCCGGGTCCATTTGAGCTCAACATTGTTCAGATCCGGTGTGGTGATGATGGTCCAGGTGGGCCGGGGCTTAAGCAAACTCCGGTTAACGCCTCGGCCAATGGCTCTTATCCCGCTCGTTTTCAAAAGACACAAGTAGGCTCCTTCGTGAGGACCGCATCGAGTGCAGCATTCTCACCCAGGGCTTTGACCCTGCAGGCCATGATCTACCCGACCGTCCCACACCTTGGCGATCAAGTCATTGCGAGTCATTGGTGTCCCGTAAAAAAGGAAGGATACGCTCTGCTGATTCAGAATCTTGGTCTTGCGTTTAAGGTGAGCGGGACTGATAGCGTCCTGCACACCCTGGCATCGGAGCGGCCTCTTATAGCAGGTCGCTGGTATCTCGCGGCGGTGTCGTTTGACCCTGATGAAGGGCAATTGACGCTATACCAACTCATCAGGGAAAAGGGGCTCGAGCTTGAAAGCCAGAGCTCGATCGTTTCATCTCACTTCGGCACACCTCTTTCGAAACTGGATACAGAATTCTTGATTGCCGGCTGCGCCGCACTGGACGAAGACAACGACCGGTTCGTCTCCCAGATCTATAACGGGAAAATAGACAGCGTCCGCCTCAGCGATGCCGCAATGGATCTGCCGTCGATTGAGGCATCGATCCTGTCGCCGCAAAAAAACAACCTGATTGCCGCGTGGGACTTCAGCCAGGAGATGGAGAGTGACCGGGTCGTAGATGTGAGCGGCAACAACCATCATGGCAGAACCCACAATCTGCCTACCAGAGCCGTTAAAGGCTGGGGTCACGATGGAACCGAGATGAACTGGGTGCACAAGCCGAAACATTACGGCGCTATCCATTTCCACGATGACGATCTTTATGATTCGCAGTGGCAAACCGATGTGTGCTGGCACGTCTCTGAGGATTTCTCAAGCGGCGTTTATGCAGCACATTTGAAACAGGGCTCGGAGGAGTTTTACGTCCCGTTTTATGTTCGACCCCCTCGCGGCAAACCCACCGCACGCCTATGCCTGCTGGTGCCCACTGCCAGCTACTACGCCTATGTGAACCACCATATGAATGTCGATTGGGGTT
>JAERSQ010000140.1 GCA_016845525.1 Pseudomonadota bacterium | reverse complement strand
CATGCCCTCTTTTGATGTAGTCAGCGAAGTGGATGAGCACGAACTTGCCAATGCGATTGATCAGGCGAACCGTGAGATAAGCAACCGATTCGATTTCAAGGGCAGCGATGCCCGTGTGGACTATGCAGAGCCAGTCCTAACCATTTTCGCAGACGATGAATTCAAGGCCGGTCAGGTGCGAGACATTCTCGAACCCAAATTGGTCAAGCGCGGCATCGACATCGGCTGTCTCGAGCCGGGCGAGGTGGAAGAGCGTGGTGGCGGCAAGGTGCAGCAGAAGGTGACGGTGCGCCGCGGTATCGATACCGCACTGGGCAAAACACTGGTAAAGAAGATCAAGTCAAGCAAGATGAAGGTCCAGGCTGCAATTCAGGGTGAGCAACTGCGCATCTCCGGCAAAAAGCGTGATGATCTTCAGGCGGTCATCGCCCTGCTGAAAGAAGAAGATGCAGGTCTGCCGCTGCAGTACACAAATTTCCGTGACTAGATCCTAGAGCGGGACCGTTGGCGGCAGTAAGGAGTCGATAATGAAAGAGATTGAATTCTGGTTCTCAATCGGGAGCACTTACACCTATCTGTCGGTGACCCGCATTGGCGCAGTGGCGAAAGAGACTGGCGCTTCTTTTTCATGGCAGCCCTTCAGTGTTCGCAGCATCATGCGGGAGATGGACAACGTACCGTTTCCACCGAGCAAACAGGTCAAGGTCGACTACATGTGGCGCGATATCGAACGCCGAGCTCAAGGGTATGGTTTTTCAGCCAGGGTGCCAGCGCCTTACCCACTGGGAGAGTTTGATCTTGCTAATCGGGTCGCGGTGCTGGCCATGCAGGAAGGCTGGTGCGAGGACTATGTTCGCGCGACCTATCGAAGATGGTTTCTCGACGGGCAGGAAGCCGGTGGGGAGCCCAATCTACCGGAAACCCTGTCAGAGATCGGCCAGGATCTGTCGCGTGTGCTTGACCTTGCGAACAGTTCCGACATTGAAGCCGCTTATCTTGAGCAGACGGCTCGGGCGCAGGAACTCGGAATCTTTGGCAGTCCGTCCTTTATCGTTGATGGCGAACTCTTCTGGGGCGATGATCGTCTGGAAGATGCCATTCGCTGGGCGCAGCGAACTGACTGACTTTCGCGGCTACCATTTTTCGCCATAGGGGCGAAGATCAATCTCAAAGGTCCATGCTGACCGATCCTGCTGGGTCATCGTATACACGCTGTCAGCGATCGCATCCGGCTGCATAAAGAGGTCATCCGCTCTGTCGGGAAAACGCTCTCTGGTACGTTCGATGTCTATGATGCCGTCTATGATGAGGTAACCCACGTGGATTCCTTTGGGGCCGAGATCTCTTGCCATGGATTGTGCAACGCTTCGCTGTGCGGCTTTTGCTGAGGCAAAGGCCGTGGATTGGGCACCCCCTCTCAAAGAAGCGGTCGCCCCAATCACCATGATGTTGCCTTCGCCCTTTTCAGTCATCGAAGGGATCACCTCCTGGGCGCAAGCCACCAGACCCAGGGTATTGGTCGCCCAGGAAGATTGCATGCCCTCCAACGACGTATCCATGATCGATGCCCACTCGCCGGCGCCGGCGTTATAGATGAGGGTATCGACCGTGCCGATCTCTTCATGGATGCGTGTAAACACACTATTGATTGCGGCGGGATCACGGACATCGCACTCCATCGCGACAGATCCAGGAATCTCTGTTGCCAGCGATTCAAGGTAAGCGAGGCTTCTCGCGAGCATGACTACCTGATAGCCCTCCCGGGTAAAACGTCTGCTGAATGAGGCCCCATTTCCGGCACCAACGCCTGTGATCACGCATAGCTTGCTCAAACCTGTCCTCCTTTGAATAAATCAACTATGGCCATTGAGAATCAGACATAAGATCGATCTGCTCGGTAGGGCGCGAGGTCTACCGCCGGTGATCGACCGGTAATCATCGCACTGACGAGTTTGCCGGTTGTCGGCCCCATGGTAATGCCCAGTTGACCATGCCCTACCGCTAGCCAGGTGTTGTCGACACCAGGGGCTGGTCCAATGACGGGCAGGGTATCGGGCATGAAAGGACGGGCACCGATCCACTGTGATCCATGCGTATGTTTCAGTCCGGGGAAGAGGCTTCTCTTGGCTTTCTCCACAAGCACCTCGGCGCGCCGGAAATTGGGTTCCGGATCGAGTGGGGCAATTTCGACGGTACCTGCGATCCGAAGGCCGCTTTCGACCGGAGTATTGACGAATCCGCCGCTGGCATAGAGCACCGGCCGCGAGAGAGACACCCCGCTGTCGGCAATATCCGTGTGATAGCCGTGCAGTGGTGCCAGCGGGATACGGATGCCGATATCTTTGAGAAGCTGGCCGGCCCAACAGCCTGCAGCAATGACGAGCTTGTCTATGTCGCGCTGTGCGCCATCCGTAAAGTGGACACACTTGGGCCGAGAGGCGGCACTTTCGATGTAACTGACCTCAGCGTTCAGAATCTCGCCCCCGAGTCGGGTGAAGTGTTGGGCGAGTTCGCGGGTAAGGCGCTGGGGATCTGTGAAAGATCGCCAGCCGTGGGCAATCAGGCCGAATTTGCCGTCGGTATCCACATCTGACTCGACGCCTGCCAGCGCGCCACCCTCAAGCTCGGTTGCGTGATAACCCTCGTCCGCGCGGAGTTGCCAGCTGAAGCGATCTGCAAGGTACTGTTCTTTTTTGTCATAGAGGTAGAGCACCTCGTTTTCGGCCCAGATATTTTCAATCTGGGCGACTTCAATGACTTCATCGAAATCCTCCTGAGCGTGCGCCGTCAGCATGCCGAGGCCATGGCAGATCTGCGCCACGCGGTGCGGCCGCGCATTGCGCAGAAACTTTAAAAGCCAGGGCAGGGCAGTGGGCAGATGGCCGGGACGAATAGCGAGTGGGCCTTCCGGGTTCAGAATCCACCCGGGAAGTTTTTTCATTACGCCGGGCTTGGCGAGAGGCACAATTTCGCTTAACGCCATCAGCGCACAGTTGCCGAAAGTTGCTTCTCCACCAATCGGGCCACGTTCGATGAGCAACGTTGAAACCCCTTCTCGTTGTAGGGCGAGTGCGGTACACACGCCGATGATGCCCCCGCCAATGACCGTGACTTCAGTCATGAGTTCGCCCTGATGGCATGGCGCATGATGTCAGTCAATGCCTTCCACGATGCGAAGGTCCCGGACCACGCCGCCATCTAAGGCCTCGAGTGCTTTCTGATAGGCGGGCGAGGCGTAGGTCGCGAGGGCAGCCTCGTAACTGTCGAATTCAACCAGCACTGTTCGCTCGGCCACCGCGTGTTCCTTGGGCTCCATCTGCCCGCCGCGAACCAGAAACCGCCCTCCGTTGGCCTGGACCGCATCGGCAGCCAGCGCGACGTAAGCGGCGAGTTTCTCTGCATCGAGAATCTCTCGGTATGCTGTCATCCAGTATCCTTTTGCCATAATGTTTCCTTGATTGGTGTCCGAAGGGTTGGTCAATTTATCAGACCGCCGGACGATCTTGGGTTTAGCACTCCTTGCTTTGGTGCTGTGTAATCTCGGCAAGCGCTTTCAGCAACGCAAGAATCTCGTCTTTGCTGTTGTAGTGACAGAAAGAGGTCCGAATACAGCTGTCCATGCCGAGTGGATCGAGAATATTGCCCGAGAAGTAATCGGCCTTTCGAACATGGGTTCTGATGCCCCTGTCGTTTAGTTCTCTGACGACATCCACCGAAGGGAGATGCGAGAATGCGTAAGACACCAGTCCTTCGCGATGCGGGTTATCCGGCCCTCCTACGATATAGGCACCAGGCAAATCGCGAATGCCTGTCTGGCCGTCGGCACCATTGATGGCAACATCAACGAGATGTGCTTCCTGCGCTGCCATTGCCCGACCAGCCTGCTCCAATCTCTGGCGGCGGTCTGGTTCGTCACCCAGTTGACTCCCCAGCCAGTCGAGATAGTTGACCACTTCGCTGAAGGTAGCAAACGCCCCGGTATCACGGGTGCCCAACTCCCAGAAGTCGTCAGCCGTACCATCCAACTTTTCGTGAGGTAATGTGCTGAGCCTTGGCGATGCCCAAGCCACCCCGTAGTTGTGCCGCGAGAATACTTTGTATCCCGAAAGGGCGCACGCATCGACCCCGCAGGCGTCCATATCCATCACACCGTGCGCGGCGTGCTGAATGCTGTCCACAATAATGAAGCAGTTGGGCGCCCGGGCGCGGATTGCCTTAGCGACGGCAGCAACATCAACAGCCATTCCCGTAACGGGACTGGTCTGAATAACCGTGGCGACTCGTGTGTCTTCAGTGACTTGTGCTGCGTAGTCCTGTGCCGTGACCATCGACTGTTCTTTGTCATGGGCAATACTGATGTTCTCTTTGCCCGAGACCGAGCACCAGCGAGTTCGCGCACTGGCAGTGGCTGGGTGCTCAAGTGTGCTGCCGACCACGTTACCCCCGGCGGGAGAGCCCAGGATTGCCGCTCGCACCAAGCGAAATAGCAGTTCTGTTCCGCTCTCACCGGTAAATACCACGCCTTCCTTGACCCCAAAGAAAGTCTTCATGTCTTCACGAGCCTTGTTGATGATTCTCACCAACTCGTGAGAGGCAGGGTTATCCCGACCCTGGTTATCCGGAATCGATGAAAGATGCGCATTGACTTCAACGACCGATTTAAGCGTCAGGGAGCCGCCGGCATTCTCAAAGAAGATTCTCGGTCCTTGATAGGGGCAGTGGTCAACGTGATGGAATCGGTTACGGATCTCGCTCAAAAGATTGGAATCAAACATTAACGGAGCTCTCATAATTGGGTTGACTTGCAAAATAGTTATCCGAAACAGACGAGATACGTCGGCAAAGCGGTGCATGAATAGCAGGCTGTGCCAGCAACCATCCTCGTTGTCCTGAGGGTTGAGGGATAGGTCTAGACGAGATCTGTTGAAATCGGTTGTTCGAAAT
>JAERSQ010000139.1 GCA_016845525.1 Pseudomonadota bacterium | reverse complement strand
TTCGCCCACGATGCGGTACGTCACCTCGCGGTCGCCTTCTTCCTCCCAAAGATCAACCCACGCGCCGAAAACAATTTTGCCGCCGGCGTTGAGTCGCTCAGGATCGATAACTTCTGCAACCGCCAGTTTTGCTTCCAGATCCGCAATGCGGCCCTCGATAAAGCCCTGCTGCTCACGGGCTGCATGGTACTCGGCGTTCTCAGAAAGATCCCCATGCGCCCGCGCTTCGGCAATCGCCTCGATCACCGAAGGGCGATCAACGCGTTTAAGCCGCTGCAATTCCTCACGCAGTCGTGCATCCCCTTCAACCGTGAGAAGTACTCTCATTGCCTCACCGTCTGATGAAGAGTCTGCAAGCGGTTGACGCTCGTGTCATTTCCCGCCCGATGGGCTTCGCAAGCTGCACGGGCTGCAGCCAACGTAGTGAAATAGGTCACTTTGTGTGTCAACGCCTGGCGCCGAATGGTTTCTGAATCCTGCCGACTGTGCTGGCTCGCAGTCGTATTGACGATAAGGTCGTACTCGCCATTTGTGATGTTGTCTACCACGTGAGGTCGTCCCTCGCTGACCTTGTTGACGATACGGGCCTTCAGGCCTGCCCTGCTGAGGGCATGCGCGGTGCCTTCGGTTGCCTCGAGCGAAAAACCATTGTCGCTCAGATACCGGGCGATGTCGATCACAGCCCCCTGATCTGCAGTGCGTACACTGATGAGTGCTGTCCCTGACGCAGGAATCAAGAGCCCCGTGGCTCGCTGGGCCTTGCGGTACGCGTCGCCGAAGGTCATGCCCACACCCATGACTTCACCCGTGCTTTTCATTTCCGGGCCGAGCAGTGGATCCACGCCGGGAAACTTGATAAACGGAAAAACGGCTTCCTTGACGGAAAAATAGTCTGGCCGGATCATGCCGTGAATCCCCTGATCCGACAAAGACATCCCGGCCATGACTCGCGCCCCAATCTTGGCGAGCGGGCGGGTCGTTGCCTTGGAGACAAAGGGCACGGTGCGGGAGGCTCGGGGATTCACCTCCAGGACGTAGATATCCCGGCCTTTGACAGCGAACTGCACGTTCATCAGACCCCGCACCTTAAGCGCTAACGCCATCTCGGTGGTCTGCTGTTCCAGACTGGATTGAATCTTCTCGCTCAGAGCAAATGGGGGTAATACACAGGCTGAGTCTCCCGAATGCACCCCGGCTTCTTCGATATGCTCCATGATCCCGCCGATCACCACTTCTTTTCCATCACAGATGGCATCAACATCGACCTCAACGGCATCATTCAGAAACCGGTCCAGCAAAATAGGTGACTCATTGGACACTTTGAAGGCATCGCGCAGATACCGGGATAATTCTTCCGGTCCGTGAACAATCTCCATGGCGCGCCCGCCCAGCACATAAGATGGCCGAACCACGAGCGGATACCCGATCTCTCCCGCCCGCTCAAGGGCCTGGTCCTCGGTGGTTGCCGTACGATTCGCCGGCTGCAGCAGGCCAAGTTGGGAGATCAGTTCCTGGAAATGTTCCCGGTCTTCCGCCTGGTGAATCGAGTCCGGTGAGGTTCCCCAAATGGGTACTCCGGCTTGCGCAAGGCCTCGGGAGAGTTTCAGCGGAGTCTGCCCTCCGTACTGGACAATCACGCCTGAGGGATTTTCCACCCAGCAGATCTCAAGAACATCCTCCAGCGTAAGCGGTTCAAAATAGAGCCGATCCGAAGTGTCGTAATCGGTTGAAACGGTCTCGGGATTGCAGTTGACCATAATGGTCTGATAGCCATCCTCACGTAACGCCATCGCTGCGTGGACGCAACAGTAGTCGAACTCGATTCCCTGACCGATGCGGTTTGGTCCGCCGCCCAAGACAATAACCTTGGCCTTGTCCTCAGGATGTGATTCGCATTCGTCCTCATATGTGGAATAGAGGTATGCAGTGGGGGTGGAAAACTCCCCTGCGCACGAGTCCACCCGCTTGTAGACGGGCCGAACGCCGAGTTCATGCCGGCGGGAACGGACTTCTGATTCACTGACACTCATCAAATGAGCCAGGCGTGCATCTGAAAAACCGTCACGCTTGAAACGGCGCAGGTCAGCGGTACTAACCTCTGACAAAGACAATCCGCTCACCTCGGCTTCCGAGGCCACCAACTCGGCAATCTGGGCGAGAAACCAGGGGTCAATCCCCGTGAGCGCCTGCACCTCATCCAATCCAAGGCCTTGCCGAAACGCGTCAGCGATATACCAGGCGCGGCGCGCGCCCGGGACCCGAAGAACGCGAGCCAGGTCATGGTTGTCCGAGGTCGGGTCCCACAGTACCTCAAGACCGAGGCTGCCAATCTCGAGACTGCGCAGTGCTTTTTGGAACGACTCTTTAAACGTCCGCCCAATGGCCATCGCCTCGCCCACCGACTTCATCTGGGTGGTCAGGGTTGGATCAGCCTGGGGAAACTTCTCGAAATCAAACCGGGGAATCTTGGTAACGATGTAGTCAATAGAGGGCTCGAAGGATGCCGGCGTTGCGCCACCCGTGATGTCATTCTCGAGCTCATCCAGGGTGTATCCCACCGCAAGTTTTGCTGCAACTTTGGCGATGGGAAACCCTGTTGCCTTGGAAGCCAGCGCAGACGAGCGTGACACCCGGGGATTCATTTCAATCACCACCATGCGGCCGCTCGCCGGGTCAATGGCGAACTGCACGTTTGATCCGCCGGTATCTACCCCAATCTCACGCAGCACGGCGATGCTCGCGTTGCGCATGATCTGGTACTCCTTGTCGGTCAGCGTCAGCGCCGGCGCAACCGTGATGGAGTCTCCGGTGTGCACGCCCATCGCATCGAAATTCTCAATCGAGCAGACAATAATGCAGTTGTCGCGCTTGTCCCGCACGACTTCCATCTCGAATTCCTTCCAGCCGAGAATGCACTCTTCGATCAGCAATTCGTTGGTCGGCGAGGCATCCAGCCCACGGCGGCAAATCGCTTCATATTCTTCAGTGTTGTAGGCAATCCCGCCGCCGCTGCCACCAAGGGTAAAGGAGGGCCGGATAATGGCTGGGAAGCCAATCCGCTCCAGGACCGCCGCCGCGTCCTCCATTGAATGGGCAAGATCTCCCGTGACGACATCGAGTCCGATGGCCTGCATGGCGTCCCGAAACCGCTCACGGTCCTCGGCTTTGTCAATCGCATCCTGGGTTGCGCCGATCATTTCAACGCCGAATTTGTCCAGCACGCCGTGACGCACCAGATCCAGAGAACAGTTCAAGGCGGTCTGGCCGCCCATGGTGGGCAGCAGCACGTCGGGGCGCTCTTTCTCAATGATGAGTGCCACGGCCTCCCAGGTAATCGGTTCAATATAGGTGGCATCCGCGAACTCGGGATCAGTCATGATCGTCGCGGGATTGGAGTTCACTAAAATGACCCGATAGCCCTCTTCCCGAAGTGCCTTACAGGCCTGTACCCCCGAGTAATCGAACTCACAGGCTTGCCCGATGACAATCGGACCTGCGCCAATCACCAGCACCGAAGCGATGTCAGTTCGTTTTGGCATGGCTTGTGCCTTTTGAGTTCGCGATCAGTTCAACAAACTGATCAAAAAGAGAAACAATGTCATGGGGTCCGGGACTGGCTTCGGGATGGCCTTGAAAAGAAAAAGCCGGCGCATCACGCAGCGCGATACCCTGAATGGACTGATCGAACAAAGAGCGGTGCGTCACCGTAACGCCCTGCGGCAGGGAATCGGGATCGACTGCAAAACCGTGATTCTGGCTGGTGATCATGACCTGACTGGTCGCCAGATCCACAACGGGATGGTTCGCGCCGTGATGACCGAACTTCATCTTGAGTGTTTTGGCACCCGCTGCGAGTCCAAGCAGCTGGTGTCCAAGGCAGATGCCAAATACCGGCACCTTCGCCTTGAGAATCTCCTGAATTGCCTTAATTGCATAGGTGCATGGCTCAGGATCCCCCGGCCCGTTCGATAAGAAGACGCCGTCAGGGTCCCGTGCGAGAACGGCTTCAGCGCTGGTTTCCGCCGGCACGACCTCGACCGCACACCCCCGATCGACCAGCAGGCGCAAAATATTGCGCTTCACCCCGAAATCGTAAGCCACTACCCGGAATTCGGACTTGGCCGCAGATCGGAAGCCGCCTTCCAGCTCCCAACTGCCCTCTTGCCACAGATAAGTCTTTTCAGTAGTGACCACCTTTGCCAGATCCATCCCCTTGAGACCGGCAAATGCCCGGGCCTTTTCGATAGCGCCGTTCTCATCGATGTCGCCCGCCTGAAGGCAGCCGTTTTGTGCGCCCTGCTCGCGCAGGATCCGTGTTAACTGCCGCGTGTCGATGTCACTGATCCCAATGACGTTCTGGCGGGCCAGGAAGTCGCCCAAACTTTCCTGCGAACGGAAATTGCTGAGTAGAGTCGGATAATCACGCACGACGAGACCGCAGGCATAAGCCTTCTCGGCTTCCGTGTCTTCCGCATTGGCCCCGACATTGCCGATATGCGGACAAGTTAAGGTCACGATCTGGCGTGCATATGAGGGATCCGAAACGATCTCCTGGTAGCCCGTCATCGCCGTGTTGAATACCACTTCGCCGACGGTCTCGCCGACCGGACCGATAGATCGGCCGTGAAGGACCGTTCCATCCTCAAGGGCCAGAATCGCTGGGGTCAAGTTATCAAACCTTTATGCGGACAAAAAAAAGGAGAGACCCCTGGGTCTCTCCTTTTTCTGAATCAGATGCTCGCTCATCTCGGGGAGAGCAGTCTATCTTCTCGCGCCCCAAACATCAATCGTTCACGGCCTTTTTTACGACCTTAATCCCAATACATCCTGCATGTCGAAAAGGCCCGTAGGCTTTCCCATCAGCCATTGGGCGCAGCGCAGCGCGCCATTGGCATAGATTTCCCGGCCCGCGGCCTTGTGGGTAATTTCCACCCGCTCCTTGGCTCCGGCAAACCACACGGTATGCTCCCCGATCACGTCAGCCGCCCGGATAGTGGAAAAGCCGATTTCCTTGTCCGTGCGCGGCCCCGTGTGACCCTGCCGCGCGAAAACCCCATGTTCGTCGAGTGTTCTGCCAAGCGTCTGGGCTACCACCTCGCCCATTTTCAGGGCAGTACCGGAGGGCGCATCCACCTTGTGGCGATGGTGCGCCTCAATCACCTCGACATCGACGTCGTCGCCAAATGCCCGGGCTGCAAGCTCGAGCAGTCTCAGGGTGATATTGACGCCGACACTCATATTTGGCGCCCACACGACCGCCGTTTTTTCGGCAAGTTCGGTCATACACGCCTTGTCCCCGTCGGAAAACCCGGTTGTCCCGATGACGGCCTTGCGGCCCTGATCCGCACAAAAGGCAAGATTGGATAAGGACGCTGCCGGCGAGGTGAAATCAATCAGGACGTCGAACGCCGGGCCGTCAATACTGTCAGTCAGAGTCACCGGGCTTGGGTCGCTGCCCGCCGACTGGCCCACCGATTCATGACCCGGCCGCTCGAAAGCGTGTGCCAGGGTAAACGACTCATGTGCTTCACAGGCCGAAACCAGACTCTGTCCCATTCGGCCCGCAGCGCCTGCGATGGCAAGTTGAATCATGATGCTCCTCTGCTGAAAAAAAGTCCCGGGTTTAACCCAAAAGATCCTTTACCCCATCGCGCTCCTCGCACAGTTCGGCCTCGGTGACTTTCATTCGGTCCTGACTGAACTCATTGATTTCAAGATCCTGCACCACAGAGTACTTACCATTCTTGCAGGTCACCGGGAAGGAGTAGATCAGTCCGGTCTCGATTCCATAATCTCCCGTCGACGGAATCGCCATGCTGACCCAGTCATCCTGTGGTGTGCCGTGCACCCAGGTACGCATATGATCAATCGCCGCTCCCGCCGCTGATGCCGCACTTGAAGCGCCACGCGCCTTGATAATCGCCGCGCCGCGTTGCTGTACCGTGGGAATAAATTCTTCCTTCATCCATGATTCATCGACGAGGTCCGTCGCGGGCTTCCCACCAATCAGGGTATGATGGATATCGGGATACTGCGTCGCCGAGTGATTCCCCCAGATGGTTACCCGGGAAATGTCTGTGGTTGCGGAGCCTGTTTTTTCCGCCAGCTGGCTGATGGCGCGATTGTGATCCAGCCGGGTCATCGCCGTAAATTGGGCGGCGTCGATATCCGGAGCGTTCGCAGAGGCAATCAGGGCGTTGGTATTGGCTGGATTTCCAACCACCAGTACCCTGACATCTTTGGAGGCGACCTCATTCAGCGCCTTGCCCTGCGCCGAGAATATCCGGGCATTCTCGGTCAGCAGGTCCTTGCGCTCCATCCCCGGCCCTCGCGGACGGGCGCCTACCAGCATGGCAACGTCGATCTCCGCAAACGCAACCGCAGGATCATCGGAAGCGACGATGCCTCGAAGCAGCGGGAATGCGCAGTCATCGAGTTCCATGACCACGCCCTGAAGGGCATCCATCGCGGGGGGAATCTCAAGCAACTGCAAAATGACAGGCTGATCGCTGCCCAGCATATCGCCCGCAGCAATCCTGAACAGCATGGCGTAACTGATCTGTCCCGCGGCACCTGTGACCGCAACCCGAACCGGCTTCTTCATCAACTACTCTCCTTATCTGGAAGTTACAAAAAACTCATCAGCAAGAACTGGGGGGCAGATCACACAACGCCCGCATCAATCCCAACC
>JAERSQ010000138.1 GCA_016845525.1 Pseudomonadota bacterium | reverse complement strand
ACACCGATCCGCTGACTCCCCCAACCCCGCTGTTCAATGAGTGCCGCGAGGTCGTCATAAGGATGCTCGGTAGGATGATGGATCAGCGTTTCCGAGAAAGTGGTGACATTCTCCGGGGGGATATCGGTCGTGATATGGGCCGCCTTGGCATCCTGGGGCCGGCCGAACCAGATCGGCGCGTCCTCTTCAAGATGCAGCAACACCGCCTGTGGCGTGTAGAACGACCAACCATCAAATCCGGTCAGCCAGTTCATGTTCGCCGGATCCTGACAGATAATGAGGTCAAACCCCTTATCCGCCATGCTCTGTTTGGTCTTCGCAATCCGGCGATCGTATTCCGCTTTTTGAAAAGGTTTGGTGTATTGCATAACTATGGTCTGGGATAATTTTTCGGTGTTAAGAGCCTGTAATCAGTCGACCTGGGATGCGATAACCGCGAGAAAATCCCCAGGCCGAATCAGGCAGGGAAAATGTCTTCCCATGAAAAGCCCCTCCACTTTTGAATGGTATTCCACGGGCGCGGCTCCCGTCCGATCGGTGTCATAAACCACGGCGAGAAGATCGCCTTTTTTGATCTCTGCCCCGAGGTCATGGCGCATCTCAATAAGGCCCCGATGCTCAGAAGTAATGAAGCAATCCGGGTTCATGGTATCGAGATTCACCGAAGGGCCGGTTTCAGGCTCTCCCGCCAGAATCCCGGCGTGCTTCAAGACGTTGGTGATTCCACGTCTTGCGATATTTACCGTGGTCGCACTTGCCGATCCCCCGCCGCCAAGCTCCGTACTCACAAACACCTTGCCCTGATTCTCCGCAGCGGTGTCGTACAGGTGGGCGGCATCGGGTTCCAGCAGCATCAGGGTATACGGCGCACTGAAGGCCTGAACCGCAGCCACACATCGCGCCTGCTGATCTTTGTCATCAAGAATATGGGCAGCCCCAAACGGCAAAAACTCCATGGTCTTGCCGCCGGAGTGAATATCGATCACATAGTCGGCCATGGGCAGCAGGGTCCGGGAGAAATAGTCGGCGATGATCTCGGTAATGGTGCCCTCAGGATTGCCGGGAAACACACGGTTCATGTTGCCCCCATCGATCCAGGAAGTACGCTTTCCTGCATTGAAAGCGGGATAGTTCATCGCCGGCACGATGACCACCCTGCCGCTCACCTCATCGGCCTTCATCGTATGGGTCATGCCCCAAAGTGCGATCGGGCCTTCGTACTCATCGCCGTGATTCGCACCGGTGAGAATTGCCGTCGGACCACTGCCGTTCTTGATCACGGTCACCGGTACCATGACAGCGCCCCAGGCAGAGTCGTCTCCTGAATACGGCACTTTCAAGAATCCGTGCTGTACCCCGTCCTTTTCGAAATCCACCGTCGAATTAATCGGGTTGTCTCTCATTGTGTTTTCCTTTTGTCAGATCATCTCGATCAGGCTCACAAGTCTGCACTACGCTTCTTTCTTTTGATGCCCCTGATGTTCCTGATCTTCCTGATGCGCGAAGATAGAGGTATAGCCATCGGACCAGTCAGGCGGCATCGGCACATGCAATTCCTCGTGATGGGCGTATCCGGGTTCTTCTCCCCGAACCAGCACTCCATAACGTGAACTGGGATACGCAGGGGCAGTATACGGAATGGCGTCCGCGGCGCTGTAAGTGAGTACCAGGACGGGCCGGCCCTGACTGCTCTGGTTCTGCCGCGAACCGTGAATCGTCCGGCTGTGATGCACGCTGACGGTACCCGCAGGACCCGTGACAGCAATCGGGCCATCTGATCCAACGCTCGCCAGATCATTCTCACGAACCGCTCCGGTCCACTCACCCCGCTCGTCATAGTGCTCGAATATCGGACCCAGATGGCTTCCTGGATAAACTTCAAGCGGTCCCTGCTCTGCAGCGACATCTTCCAGAAACAGCAGAAACTGCATGGTTCCCGAATGCGTATGGGGATAAAAGACAAGATCCTGATGCCATTTCACCTCAGCACCCCCACCCGCCCATTTGAAGTTCAACATGATCTCCCGGAACCGGACATTGGGTCCCAGAAGATCAGCCGCAATATCAGGGATAACGGAATCGGCGCAGATTCCCCAAAACTCAAAATCAAGGTCGTCAAGATAGGCCGCGCGCCTTAATCGGGGGTTCTCTGCCGTGTGATTGTTTTCCAGATCTATTTCGCGGGAGGACTCTGTGAGTTCGCGCGTCTTTTCCACAATGCGGTCCGCGGCCGCACGCAGGGGCACTAACGTTTCTGTATCGATCAGGGACGGAAAAACCAGATAGCCCCGATCGTAATAATGCTCGCGCTGCGCCTGATCAATGACTGCCGGAGCGTTAGCAAAAATCTCTTCAAGTTTCATCGTCTCTCCTGAAGTCGTTTTCCTCTGAAAAACTGCCGGCATAACGGTTACGCCCGCAAATATCGGTACCGCGCATCAGATAAAGCGGCACCCTTTGGATATTTCTCAACTCTTGCTCATTAAGCGACGGGTATGGGCTCGACGCGTTCTGCTTTTGCTCTATCTCTCTATCATAGTAGGAACTCGTCGGCATAAATCTCAAGGTCATGCCGCGCCGAGGACGATCCGATCGATTTGGCTCTGATCCATGGACAAGATGCACATCATGCAAAGACATCTGTCCTGCCTCGAGCACCAGATCGACGGCTTCTGATTCCTCGAACTCATCCTGAGTGAGTTCCTGATTCAGTGCGAGGCCCGGTGCATTGTTGATCTGATGTTTAAGAGTTCTTTTGCCTTTATGCGACCCCGGAATAAACCGCAAACACCCGTTTTCGGGGTTGGCATCATCTATCGCCATCCAGACGGTACAGGTTGCCAAAGGCCGCATCGCCCAGTACTCGCCATCCTGATGCCAGGGAGTGCGTGTCCCCACCCGAGCGGGTTTGGCGAAAAAGCTCGAGTTCCATAGGGCAAAATTAT
>JAERSQ010000137.1 GCA_016845525.1 Pseudomonadota bacterium | reverse complement strand
CCGATGCTGCCGTTGGCCACATCGGGATGTGAGAGCATCAGGCGTGCGACTTCAGCGGTGGGCAGGCACCACCATGCGCGCCGCGCCAGTTCATCATCCAGATTGGGCGAAGCAGCTACGGCCACAACGGCCTCTGCTTCGCCCAGACGCAGCAGTCCGGCCAGACGTTCTGTTTCGAGGGCGCCAGTACGAGTCCAGCGTCGGATAAAGACCGGATATCCGCCCGGCGTACCGAGCGCGAGAACCGAAAGGTTTTCCCGCACTGCGCGAAGATAACGATCGGGATGGCCTGTGGGCTTCAGTTCGATGCGGTGGGTTTGGTGATCTGTCAACGCCTCGACACACATCGTTTTTTCATCGATTCGGATAGCCAGCGCAGTGGTCGCCAGTACGTTCAGTCGTAGCGTATCTTCGTCGGCAAGCTGCATGGTGTATTCGACAGAGGGTGACCCACCCAACGGGGATATCCCGATCCAGGGACTCGGCGGGTAATATTATCTGCGTGACTTCCTTGTTACGTCGCCAAGAGCGCGGAGAGAATGATGAATACCGTCTATTATGAAACCATCGACAAGCTTGAGAAGATGGGCGTGAATCCGGATTATGTCCAGGGCTGGGCCGGGGGATTTCTCGGCAATCCGGAGCGGGAAGAGCAGCGAGTCACGGATGCCTACTCGGCCGGTTATGAGGACGGCCAGAACAAGACGACCGACAGCGCGGCCGACTGGAAAGAAAATTAATTTCTGAAAACCGACCCCGATAGATGACCTGTCTTTCAGGCCGGAGAGGTCTTTGCGCCGCCACTTTTGTCGACGTGCAGGTTCGACATTGACTTCGCCAATTGCCTGACGACGTCCGGCCCGTCAATGTCCATCACCTGATCCATTACCCAGCGGTTGGTCTGGTCATTGCCCATAATGGCCTGGATGTGGTCGCTGAAGGCCCGCAGCAGCGCGTAGCCCGGCAGTCCCTCGCCAAAAGAGCACTCACCGTAATGCCCATTACGTCGGTTGAGCGTCTCGATGAACTGTGCCCGGTAGTCGCCGCTGCCAAGCACTTCAGCTGCGTTGCGCTGAAACTGTCCTGCGCAGGCAAGAGCGAGTGCCGGTACGAAGGCGGCACGGTCTGCCTCCTCCAGCCTGTCGAAGGCCAGGCGATCCGCAGCATGCACTAAAAAAATCAGGTATTCGCGTATCACCGCGACCCGCTGAACATCATCCTGGTAAACGAAATCTTCGGCGTGCAGGTTGCGCGCGGCGGTCAACGCCAGCTGCCAGCAAACGTACCCCAGCGCTTCGCCGTTTTTCTCGGCTGATTGCTGCTGTTCGGGATTGCGCCAGCGGTCGCGTATTCGTGTTTTCATAATCGTTGCGTCCGCGCGGGATTTTATCTTAAGGTGTGGTCTATGCCGGCGTTGCCCACCTCATTTCTGGAAGCGGTGCAGCACAACTGCGACGTCTCGGACGCGCGTCACGCAGACAGTTATTCGCTTTGTGTCTATCTCATGCACATGCGCGAATACTTTCGGTGGGAGCAGAAACTGGGTCCCGACGTGGTGCTCAGCGCTGAAGCAGTGGGAGAGTGGGTTCAGCAACGGGAAAGTTATTGGGATACCCTGGAAGACACATCCTATTGCTTGCTGCCTCTGCCCGGAGGGCAGGCAGATGCCTTTGATGTCGATACGGTCAATGCCTGGCTGGTGCCGCTCGGCTATGGCTACAGTGCGGGCATCGGCAGATATGGAAAGCCAATCTTCTTTGTCGGAGAGTTAACTGCTTCAGAGTCCGGAGAGGACTACCGGCTGCTTTGTACAGGTACGGAGCAGGTGCGGGAGATGATTGCGCCGCCTGCCATGACCCGGGGCAGTACGATCTGGGTCAGGCGCGAGTCCTTGCGGCGTGTGCTCTGGGAGATGATCGAGGAGTGGCGTTGGAAAAGGCCGCGCAACGCCATGTTTCGGGCGCTGGAAGGTTATGGGTTCAGCGAGGATGCACAAACGGCTCTGGACCGAATGGTTGAGGCGTTTACCGAAACCGCGATCCTGCATGAACTCGGTGAGCGGGTATGCGCCGAGCAGTTGGGGAGCGACTGGGAAGATATGCTCTCCCTAACAGAGGATCGGGCAACGGAAGCCTTGTTACGGGCCGTTCGCGATCATTTGGCGGACTGTCTATTGGTGCTGCCCGCGCTACTCGTCCAGAAAGAGCGTGCGCCGCTGGATTTCTATTTTGCGACGTTGACGGGGCTTCGCCGTCAACTCTTTCCCGCTCTGCTGGAGGCGTACGAGGAATCCCTAATCGGCAACAACGCCGCGCGCTTGAAGCAAGTGGTGCGACAAGGTGCGAGACACTGGCGGCAAGGTGCCTCGCAGATACTGGAGACTTACCGCAAGAGCAGTGCGCACAGGGGCGTCACCCTTGATGCCCAGATGGCCGATCGTCTGAAGTTCTGAGTGCCGGACACGGATCCGGCGTCGACGCGCTAGCGCTTGGAACCTTTTTCTTCGTGCGCCAGGTCTACGACCTGCGTCGCCAGGTCTGCATAGGATTCCCGGAAACCGGACAGCGGATGGCCGCCCTCAGGTGCAAAGTAATCCTTGGGATCAATGCCTCCCTGCTGCTCCTGGGCAATGAAGTCCTTTTGCATTTTCAGCATCTTACGAATGAGTTCCTGTTTTTCGCTCATGGGCGTTACTCCTGATAGTGATTAAAAATCGTGTCGTGCAGTATGTCTCGACAGCCGGGCTCAGTAGCCGCCTTTGCGCATGCTTTCGGGCAGTCCTGAAAGGCGGCCGGCCTGTTTGCTGGGATTCCCGGGGAAGAGCTCAAAGAGTTCCTTGTTGCTGACCTTGTGGCCCCAGCGGGCGCTCATCTCTTTCAGTAATGTGCGGTTGTTTGGTTGATTGCCGTTGTTGGAGAAATACTCTTCGCGCAAGTAGCGGATGATATCCCAGTGCTGTTCGTTCAATTCCAGATCTTCGGCCTCGGCCATTGCCTTGGCGACGGATTCAGTCCAGTCATCTGGATTGTCGAGAAAACCGCTTTCGGTTGTGGCGATGGTGTTTCCGTCAGCTTCGATGGACATGTTGGCTCCTGTAGGCGTTGTCTGAATTCAGGGACACGGTACCTTCCCGTCGTCGTCAAGAGGAGTGTGGACGGCGGCAATACTTTTATGGGGTAAGAAAAGTCCGCATCCGAGGAGGCGGTCAGGCCCGAGGCCATGGTGCTGCACCACGGCAGAATGCCTTAGGCTCAGGTCGGCGATCAACAGGCTCCGGGTCAGCATTGAACCTGTGGGGAGCGTAAACCGGTGGATGCGTCCACACAGCATTTTGGTTGGGGCAATGTCGAGTCGGTTCAGTCTGCGCGCGGCCTCCTCCAGAAACACAGATTCGTCTGCGCACGCATCCGTGACCCGGATATGTCGCGCCAACACGGTACCAAACGGTGTCAGGGCCCGTGCTCGGGCCTCCAGCAGCGTCACCGAATGTCCGTCAAACTCAAGGGTTTGGTTGCTCAGCACCCGGGCGTCGTCGATCCGCTCTTTGGGCAGGCGAAGCACAAAGCGGGTGCGCCCGGACAGTTCGATGACACCGGTATCATCCGGCTGTTGCCAACCATTTCCCGATTGGGCTCCGTGAATCAGGTGGATACCAGCGGTGGGCTCGTCCTTCAGCCAGGGCAACATGCCCGTAACCGCCTGGCTTAAGGTCCAGGCGTGATCGGCCGGCAATTGCCGGCCTTTGGTTTTGAAGACCAGATCCACAGCAGCCTGCGCCAGCACGGGTGCTTTTGCCGCGGGTGTGTCTTGCCAGAAGGTCGGCATAGTGAGCGCTGGTGTCACTGAACCGGCAGGGAGGCTTGTATTGCCTCGCGATCAATCCACCAGTCATCCTGGACGAGCACATCTACGACGTTACGCAGTCGGGGCAAAAAGCAGGCTGGATCATGAAGTTCCAGACGCTCTACCCACTGATCGAACGCCTCCTGATCCTCGATACCGCTATGGCGTCTGGCGACTGTGCCCAGCATCTGGTTGGTAAAAAAGGACAATGAGTCATATTCCTTGCCTTCGCTGCGAAGATTGACCACATAGGCGGCGGTTGCTGCGGCGACGGCAGCGCCGTCGGAGTCGTCGGGGGTTTCCTCAATGATGTCCTGCAGCAGGGCGACAGAGAGTTCGGGATCTACCGGGAAAGTCACCGCCAGCCAGACCCCGTGCCCAAGAGCGACCAGCGCGTCCTGCTGGCCGGACTGAAACATGATGCGCGCCGCTTCAATCGCCTCTGCCCAGAGA
>JAERSQ010000136.1 GCA_016845525.1 Pseudomonadota bacterium | reverse complement strand
GAGATGCCTACGCGGGCATTTCAAACCCGATGAGCACTTTGGTTTCGAGGGTGCCGCGTGGTATTGGCACTTCGTGGATACTGTCTGGGTCGGACTGTTTATCTTCGTTTACATCCTGTAAGTCGCTTAACGCTTATTGCGCAAAAGCGTGCAGATCTCATTTCAGGCACTGCCGCGTCCTCCGGCAGTGCCTGAGCGCTGTTAAGCGCGATCCTTATTGCTGGGTATTGATCGCAGCTTGTTGAAGCGATCCACCGGGTTTCAGCAGTCCTGTGTATAGGCCGCCGACAATCAAAAGCAACAGGAAGGCCCAGATGGCAACGCGGTAGGTAAGTGCTTTTACCGTACCTGTGCCGCGGCCCTTATCCCGCATCATTGAGAACATGGCAGCCCCCAGGCTGATGACCATTGCCAGCAGGCGGATCAGGATTAAGGATTTCGCAAGCATGAAGAAATCTGGGTCGAAGGAATGCAGCGAATGTTATCAAAAACTCCGCAGGCGCCAGTGAACTGAAGTGTCAGCGCGACGGATATCCCATCCTCTGGCGCTACTGGGCGCCGCGGTTGTATGCACCCTGCTGATTGGATTAGGGGTCTGGCAGTTACAGCGTGCTGAGGAAAAACAGGCCTGGTTTGACAGTTATGCGGCGCGGGTCAAAGAAGCGCCGATCCAGATTACCGGCGGTCTATTGGGGCCGGACCGCTCAAACTTTGCTGCTGAGGTGCGTGGACGGTTTGATGGTGAGGGGCAGTTTCTGTGGGATAACCGTACGCATCGGGGCCAGCCCGGTTTTCATGTCATCACCCCTTTTGTGATCGCTCCCGGCGAGACCCGAATTCTGGTGGATCGGGGGTGGATTCCCCTTTCAGGATCAAGAGAAAACTTGCCGAATCCGGAGATTCCAGCCGGCCAAAAAACCGTCAGGGGCCGCCTTTTTGAGCCCCTACCGGGTTTCACCCTGGAAGCGCGCCCGCCCGAGTATGATTCGACGCTCCGTCAGAATCTGGACCTTTCGGCATTCGCCGATTCGGCACCCTATACCGTACAGCCTTATGTCTTGAGGCTTGCTGCAGACCATCCCGACGGATTTGTCAGGGTGTGGCCAGTTCCAGATCAAACCGCGGTCAGGCGTCACGAAGCCTATGCCGTTCAATGGTTCGGGATGGCGGTGGTATTTTTAGCTGTTGTCGGCGCCATGTGGCGGCGCGAGATAAAAGCCAGGCGAAGGCCTGCGAGGAACGAAACCCATGAATGATGGTATGTCTGACGCGCTTTCCCGGTCAGTACGAAACCGAAAGCGGCTGACGCTGATAGCACTGATGGCACTCTTTTTGTCACCGGTGATCGCGGCCTGGCTGTGGACACCTGACACGTTCCGCAACCGGGGAGAACTGATTGACCCGCCCCGTCCTTTGGTCAATGTACAAATGATCTCAGCCGATGGGAACAATGTAGATCTGGCGACTCTGTTCGGCCGCTGGACCTACGTCTTTTTTGTCGAAGCCGGGTGTGATGAGCCCTGTAAACAGCTAGCTGATGCTATTGAGCGTGTCCGCCTGAGTCAGGGCAAAAACGAAAAGCGCGTCCGCCTCATGGTGATCACGCTCAATCCGGATTCGCTCTCCTCCCTGGAGGAGATCCGTCTCATCATGCCAAAGATTATGGTGCTGGGCGTCAGTGCATCCAAAAAGAAACAGCTATTGCGTCAATTTATGCTGCAAGGGGGTGAGTCGATGCCGCAGTCGGGCAGTGTTTTTCTGGTTGACCCCATGGGAAATCTGATGATGAATTATCCAGCCAACACTGACCCGACCGATCTTCGCAAAGACATCAGCCGGCTGCTGCGGGCATCGCGCATTGGTTAGTCAGGTGGGATGATCCCGTATAATTCACTGCCGTTATGAAAGCGCAGGCCTCAACCACGTCGCAGAGCTCGTCACGTCCCGGGCAGTCCTTGCATGCGTACTATGAACTGACCAAGCCGCGGGTGGTGGCGCTGATTGTGTTCACGGCGATCGTCGGCATGTTTTTGTCGGTCGACGGGATGGTGCCGGTCTCAACATTGATATTCGGTGCGCTTGGGATCGGGTTTTCGGCGGCTTCCGGGGCGGCTTTCAATCATCTGCTGGATCGCCGGGCTGACCAGATCATGGCGCGAACGTCAGGCCGTCCGCTACCCACGGGAACGGTCGAGACGACCCCCGCGATTGTGTTCGCCACCGCGTTGGCAGTGGCATCCATGCTGATCCTCGTCACGATGGTCAATACGCTTACCGCGGTCCTCTCTTTTGCATCCATGATCGGTTATGCCGTGGTTTACACGGTATGGCTCAAGCACGCGACGCCTCAGAATATTGTCATTGGCGGTGCCGCTGGGGCGATGCCGCCGGTACTGGGCTGGACCGCTGTGACAGGCGAGGTGGCATCGGATGCGCTTTTGCTGTTCCTGATCATCTTTTGCTGGACGCCCCCCCACTTTTGGGCTTTGGCCCTTTATCGCGAAGAAGAATACGCTGCGGCGGGAATTCCAATGCTACCCGTGACCCACGGCCGAAGATACACGCTGTTACAGATGGTGCTCTATACGGTGCTGCTTTTGGCGGTGAGTGTGCTGCCGTTCGCGACCGGCATGTCAGGCTGGATGTATTTTGTCGGGGCACTTGTGCTTGGCGCAGTTTTCCTCATCTTTGTGGTCCGTTTGTATCGCGATTACAGTGATGCACTTTCAAAGCAAACCTTTGGTTATTCGATACAGTATCTTGCAATGCTGTTTGCATTAATGTTGATCGATCACTACCAGATTCCGTTGCGGGATCTCCTCGTTTCCCTTTTTACCTGAGCGGCGACATCACTTGGGTAAGGGCGCAGGCATAAATCCGGTTCTCGCGCCATGACTGTCTCCAGCCCGGAAAGGCCTTACGCCATAGCCTGCGACCGAAACCGGGAGCCCATCCTGGCCGTCTTGCGGGAGTGTCTTCCTGCACAGGGCCGGGTGCTGGAGATCGGCAGTGGGACGGGTCAGCATGCGGCCTATTTTTCCGCTGCGTTTCCCGATCTTGAATGGTTGCCGAGTGATCTGCCGCAGAACCTGGCAGGCATCTCGCTCTGGCGGCAGGATGCGGGGAAGAACTGTCTTGCGCCGGTAGGCCTGGATCTTTTGGCCGATCAACTGCAACTGCCCCAAGCGGAGGCGGTTGTCTGTATCAACACCTTGCACATTGTCGCCTGGCAGGGCACCCGACAATTGTTTGCAGCGGCGGGAAAAATGCTCTCCCCGGGGCAGGGCGTGTACCTCTATGGACCCTACCGTTACGCTGACCGCCCGCTCGAGCCGAGCAATGAGCAGTTTGATCAATGGCTCAAGGCACGTGATCCCGCAAGTGGTATCCGGAATTTCGAGGACCTCAGCCGGATCGCCCAGGAACAGGGATTTGCATTAGAGGCGGATGTAGCCATGCCCGCGAACAACCGGTCATTGATTTTCAGGCGCGCGGCGTAGCGGCGGGTCCTGCCGATGCCCTGGGTCTTGGGTGAATTCAGAGCCGGTCGCGCAACGCATACCACGTCATGGCGAGAGCCAGCAGTGGTGATCGAAAAGCGCTGCCCCCGGGAAAGCCCGGGGTCGGCAGCCGATTCATGACATCGAAGCGGCTTGCCACGCCGTCAACGGCTTCTGCCAGCATGGCGCCCGCACCGGTAGCCAGCGCGACACCTGAACCCGAATAGCCAGACGCGGAATAGATATTGCCGCTGTGGCGTTGAAAAAAGGGCAGGCGTGACATGGTAATGGCGAGCGTGCCGCCCCATCCATACTCTATCTTGGCTTCTTTAAGGTCCGGATAAACTCTCAGCATGTATTTGCGGACAAAGGATTTGATATCCCGCGGAAAACGATAGCCGTAACTTTCTCCTCCGCCGAACAGCATTCTGTTGTCTGCTGAGCATCGGAAATAATTGACCACGAAGCGCGAATCCGCAACACAGGCGCCGTTGGCGATCAACTTTCTGGCAATATCGTCGCCCAGTGGTTCCGTGGCGATGATGTAGTTATTGATCGGCATGACATGCCGGCTTATGGATTTTTCCAGCGGGCCGATATAGCCGTTACAGGCATAGAGGACATATCCCGCGCTGACGCAGCCCTGGGCGGTATGTAGACGTGCAGGGTCTCCCGTCTCGATTCGGGTCACCTCAGAGTGCTCATAGAGCCTGGCGCCGGCCGCCATCGCAGCTCTGGCAATCCCCAGAGCGTAATTGAGGGGGTGCAGGTGACCGGCGCCCATATCGAGCGTGCCGGCCGAATAATCTTTATAGCCTACGAGCGAGCGCATCTCCTCCGGCGGGACATACCGGATTTCATCATAGCCGTACTTTTCGTTGAGCAGTTCAACGAATGTTTTGGAGTGACGATCAAAACGCTGCCGATGATTGGCATGAATCGAGCCGCTGCGGTAGTCGCACGGAATCTTGTGGCGGGCAATCAAGTCCTTCACCAGGGCCTTGGCATCTTGGGCAACCTGCCAGGCATCGCGGGCGAGCGCGCTATCCACTTTTTGCTCGAGCTCATCCTGGGCAACCCGCTGCCCCGTGCCGACTTGACCGCCATTACGGCCACTTGCTCCCCAGCCAATGCGGTGCGCATCCAGCAGGCTGACTGAGTAGCCTCGCTGGGCGAGATGCAGCGCGGCAGATAGTCCGGTGAATCCTCCTCCCACCACGGCAACGTCACACTGATGGTCACCTTGCAGGGTTTGGGTCTGTGGCATCCCTATGGCCGTTGCTGCATACCAGGACGGTGGATAGGTGCCGTCCTGGTCATTCAGATGGAGTAGCGGATTTGAGTAATCGGTGCTCAACTGTTTGTTTCGATCAGGGTAACTCGGCAACGGCTGCTTTAGCGGTTTGCAGCCCCTTCAGAATCTCCGGCACCAGAGCAGGTCCCCGGTAGATCAGTCCACTGTACAGCTGGATCAGAGTCGCGCCTGCTGAAAACGCGGCCTGGGCCGAAGCGGCATCCATTATGCCGCCGACCCCGATCACCGGAAACTCAGATGGGGTATGTTGCCTGAGTTCAGTGATCACACGATGTGAAAGGGTTGCCAATGGCGCACCGCTCAGGCCGCCCGCTTGCAACGCATGCGGATGGGCATCTGTATTCAGCGGCCGGCTGATTGTGGTGTTGGTTGCAACAATCCCGTCTATGCCTCGCTGAATGAGTACCTCCGCCACGCGTGCGATCGATTCGGTATCGAGATCAGGTGAAATCTTCACCGCAATGGGCGTGTACTTCTGGTGCAGGTCGGCAAGCCTGGTTTGCTCGTCTTTCAGGTACTGGATCAGGCTATCCAGGGCGTCGCGCTCCTGAAGATCGCGAAGCCCCTCTGTGTTGGGTGACGAGATGTTGATCGTCACGTAGTCGGCCACACGGTACACCGCCCGCAGCCCAGTCAGGTAGTCGCGCCAGGCATCATTATTGGAGGTTGTCGCATTACGGCCAAGATTAATGCCGATGATCGTTTGCTGGTGTTGCTGCCCGAGTCTGGCGAGGAAGAGGTTGAGACCTCCGCTGTTAAATCCCATCCGGTTGACCAGCGCCTGCGCTGAGGCCAGTCGGAACATGCGGGGTCGGGGATTTCCTGACTGCGGCAATGGCGTCACGGTGCCGAGTTCGAGAAATCCAAAACCCAGTGCGGCAAGTCCGTCGACAGCTTTCGCATCTTTATCGAGCCCGGCTGCCAGGCCTACCGGGTTAGGAAATGAAAGCCCCATCGCCTCGACCGGAATCGAGGGTAGCGGACCCCGGCAAGTGTCGGCGAGGTACTGGTTGAGCGGATGAATGCGCCCGATCAGTCCGATGGTTCTGAGGATAAGATCGTGCGCAGTCTCGGGACTGAGTCTGAACAGCAGTGGCCGAGCCAGAGAGTACATTCCCGCCATCAGAAGACTTCTCCGGACGCCAGATGACGCCACTGGCTGCGCCGTAGTCGGCCCAGGTGCACCCTACCAATACGGACCCGCACCAGCGTACGGACACTGAGGCCGACCAATTCACACATGCGCCGAACCTGCCTTTTGCGGCCTTCTGTCAGAACAAACTGCAGCTGTGTAGACCCGGTCTGTGTGATGCGGGCCGGACGCAGCGCCCGGCCATCCAGGGACAGCCCGTGGCGAAGGTGTTGAAGAGCCGCTTCGGTGATGTTGCCTTCGATACCGACGTGATATTCCTTCTCGATTCTGCTCTGGGGCCCGATCAGTGTGCGGGCGACGGTACCGTCCTGGGTCAGCACAAGCAATCCGGAGGAATCGATATCGAGCCGCCCAGCCACATGCAGGCTCTGAGCTTTGGGAATCCGCCTTTTTGGAAAATCGTCACTGGAGGCGTGGTTTTCTTCAGTAATCAGCGAGACAGCCTCGGGATAACCTTTTTCAGGCTGATTGGAGACGATGCCGGGGGGTTTATTGAGGAGCACGGTTGCCAGTGCCGCGCGCTGGCGACGCGCCTCACTTGTCAACTCTATGGCTGCAAGCGGATGTACCTTTGATCCGAGTTGATCGATTACCACGCCGTCCACCCGAACCTGGCCGGCAGCAATCAGTCGGTCAGCTTCCCGACGCGAGCAAAGGCCCTGTTGGGCCATCAGGCGCGAGAGACGGATTCCATCATCCATGGTCTGCCCGGCGTTTAGTGCCTCTCGCGTCTTCCTTTCAGAAAGATTCGGACGGTTTCGGCGGCGTTGCCGATGTAGGCTTGCGGCGTGAGCGCTGCCAGACTCTCCTGAGCCTCTTTGGGTATCGGCAGCGTCTTCACAAAATTCCTCAGCGTTTGCGGATCCATCTCAGCACGGCCCCGGGTCAGTGCTTTCAGTTTCTCGTAGGGCTCGGGCACATCGTAACGCCGCAGGACGGTCTGGATCGCTTCAGCCAGCACTTCCCACGCCTGATCCAGTTCGGTCTGCAGTCTTTCCTGGTCGATCTCGAGTTTTCCAAGACCACGATGAGCGGCGTCGAGCGCCATCAGGCAATGGGCGAATGCCGGCCCCAGATTTCTCAGCACCGTGGAGTCTGAAAGATCACGCTGCCAGCGGCTGATGGGCAGTTTGGCTGCCAGATGTTCGAGTAATGCAATGGCAATGCCGGCGTTGCCTTCGCTGTTCTCGAAGTCGATCGGATTGACCTTGTTCGTCATCGTACTTGAGCCCACTTCGCCGGCTACCGTCTTCTGCCGGTAGTAACCCAGTGCGATGTATCCCCACAGGTCACGGTCAAGATCGATCAGGATGGTGTTCAGACGGGCCAGCGCATGACAGAGTGCGGCAAGATCGTCATGCGGCTCAATCTGTGTCGTCATCTGCTGCCAGTCCAGCCCGATGCCTTCCACAAAATTCTGTGAAAGCCCAGGCCAGTCCAGTTCCGGGTAGGCGGTAAGGTGAGCATTGAAGTTACCTACAGCGCCGTTGAACTTTCCCCGTATTGCGGTCGTTGCGATCTGGTCGCGGGCCTGGTCCAGGCGGGCAACCACATTAGCCAGTTCCTTTCCCATGGTGGTTGGGCTGGCGGGTTGACCATGTGTGCGGGCCAGCATCGGTTGATCCGCGAGCGCCTCGGCCATCGCCGCGAGACCTGAGGTGATCTGATCAATTGCGGGCAGCAGGATCATGTTTCGGCCGTCGCGCAGCATCAGGGCATAAGACAGATTGTTAATATCCTCCGAAGTGCACCCGAAATGAATAAATTCCGATACGGCGCTCAATTCTTCATGGTTCGCTACTTTCTCTTTGAGAAAATATTCCACCGCTTTGACATCATGATTGGTGGTGCTCTCGATAGATTTGACCGCTTCAGCATCTGCAATCGAGAAGCCATCCGAGATATCGTTGAGAAAGGTTTTTGCCGATTCCGAAAACGGCGGGACCTCGGCTAAGGCCTCACATGAGGCGAGTGACAGCAGCCACTGCGCCTCGACGAAGACGCGATACCGGATCAGAGCAAATTCGCTGAAATAGGGTCTAAGACAGGAAACCTTGGAACCATATCTGCCATCTATCGGAGACAGCGCTGTCAGGGCTGACAAAGGGTGTGAATCAGAAGGTGTCAACGCGGAGCCTGCAAACACGGCGGAAGAGACACCATTTTACCATGCCGGCAGTGGCGGATAATGCGTTGTTCAAGATCATCAAGCGCGCGACACGGAGCGTTGGCGTTGTTTTTTGTTTAAAGATGAAGTTGGGGATCCTGGCCATTGAGGCGCCACAATCGACCAAACTTGATCGAAAAGCCGACGATACTGGCCAATACCACACTGACTCCAATCAGGATGGCAACCGGGGCTGAGACGAGTTCAGCGAGCGGCCCTAAAACAAGACCGCCCAGCGCAATGAGGCTGAAGGTGATGCTGTGTATGCCCATGACTCTACCGCGCAGGGAATCGGGCACGGCGAGTTGCATCACCGTCATAGAGCTGATCAGAAAAAAGGACCCCCCAACGGCAGAAAGCATGGCGCAGCCGCACGCGAGCGCAAAGGCGAATTGCCAATCAGCCGCAAGCCCCGTTACCAGCGCAAACAGGATTAATGACAAAGAAAACAGAACGCTGCCCCCCATCATGACGCTGCCGAGCCTGGGCGAGCTTTGCAGCCGTCCGACCAGAATGGTCCCCAGCACTGATCCGACGCCGGTGGCAGAGAGAAGCAGCCCATAACCTTCCTCGCCGGTACCCAGTATTTGAGCAAATACCGGCATGATCTGGACATAAGCAGTCCCGAAGAACATGGAGATCCACGTCATTGCAATGAGAACGGCGAACAGTTTCTCCCGGCGGATGAATTGC
The DNA here is from genome assembly GCA_016845525.1 of Pseudomonadota bacterium. Taxonomy (GTDB): domain Bacteria; phylum Pseudomonadota; class Gammaproteobacteria; order Arenicellales; family UBA868; genus UBA868. The sequence goes on along the minus strand of JAERSQ010000136.1, from coordinate 10,846 downwards.
CAAGCTGCGCCAAGGCCGCGATCTTGGTCTGAGCTGTTCGGAAAGGCATCGGGTGTCTGCAGACTGAAAAGAATCTTGGTCATGACGGCGAAACCGACGGTGCATAAAGCAAAAATCAGCCAGGTATCGGCAAGGGCAATCAACACGCCACCCACGGCGGGCAATACCATCCGGGTCCCCTGCCAGAGAATTGAGTTCAATGCCACGGCGCTCATCATCTGATGCGGCTCGATCAGGGCAGGGAAGAATGAAACCCGTGCAGGCAGATCAAAGCCTGAGATCAAGCCCAACAGGGCGGCGAGGAGCAGTACCTGCCATACGGTGACCCACTGGCCCAGGTCGAGAATGGTCAATAGGCCAAGTGTCAGACCTGCCAATATGGAAGTGATGAGCAGGATACGGCCGCGGTTGCCGTGATCGGCTACCAGCCCACCTGCGAGTGTGGCCAGGATGGTAGGCACTGCCATCGAAACGCCGAGCAGTCCAAGGTACAGGGCAGACCCGGTCAGTTTAAAGACCAGCCAGCCCATCCCCACAAAGTAGAGTTGCGTGGCTCCGGTGGAGCCAATAGAGCCCAGCCAGAAGCGCCGATACTTCGGTGAGTGCAGCGCGTCCAGTTTCATTGATCGACCGCCTTTTGGCGATACCGCCTGCGTTTCGCCAAGGAGCCGTGTAGCAAGAAGCGGATGGCGAGTGTAATTAAGAGGTGTTACGGCCGGGCGCCTGGGCGCTCAGCAATACGCTGATCCAACGGCTTCTCGGATCGTTTTCCAGTGCAATCTTGACAATCATGGTCAGGGGAGTCGAGAGGAACATGCCGACAGGACCGAATACCCAGCCCCAGAACAGCAGCGAAAGAAACACCACCAGGGTTGAGAGACCGAGCCCCTTTCCCATATACCGCGGCTCCAGCACATTGCCGACAATAACATTGGCCACCACGAATCCTGCGGCGACCGAAAGGGCGACGACAGGTCCGGCGTCAAGCAGGGCAAGTGTGACGGCGGGTATCGCGGCAATAATTGACCCGATATACGGAACAAAGTTCATAAAGAACGCGAGTGAACCCCAAACGATCGCAAAGTCGATCCCGAGGATGGTGAGATAGATCGCGATCGCCAGACCCGTAATCAGGCTCATCACAGCCTTGATGACAAGGTAATGATTGACGGACTTCATAAAAGCGGCGAGGTCGCCGAGGGTCTTGTCCGGATTTTGGGAAATGCTGCGTAACTTCTCAGGCAGACTGGTCGACTCGACCATCAAAAACAGAACCGTCAAGATAATGAGCATGCTGTTGGCGAGGAGTCCGCCAAATCCACTGAGAAGGCGGCCCAGAAGCTTTGCGGCGCCCGCGGGGTCGAAGAGTTCGGCGACGCCGCCGGCCGGCAATTTGATTCCAAGGCCTCCCAGCCAAATCGTTGCCTGGGTGATGAGGGAATTGAGTTGCGCCTCATAGCGGGGCAGGGCGCTGCTGAACTGGTTGATGGAGGCGGCGATAAGTGACCCCAGCGTGACCAGTGTGCTCGCCAGAAGCAACAACACCAGTGTCATCGCCGCCCACAGCGGCAATCCTCGACGCTGAAGCCATTGCAGCAGTGCAGCCGATATGATGGCGAGGAAGATCGCCATCAGCAGTGGAACGACGATACTGTTGGCCGCTTTGAGGCCCGCAATCACCACCGTCAGGCTTGCCAGGACCAGCAGCACCTGCGTTCCCGCACTGGAATTGTTGAACAAAGTCGATCCTTAGATATTCAACCCGCCGACCACCAAGAATAGCACCGTCATTCTCTCAGGCGAGCGAGGCAAGCCGGCCCTGACATTGCGACTCGATCTCATCGAGTTCTCTTAAGGTCAGGTCAATGTCGCTACGCTGCTGCTTAAGCGCTTCGCGGCGCTCTTGAATCTGATTCAGGAAGTAACGCAGTTGGCCTGTCTCGCCAGCATCCAGGTCGTACATCTCGATGATGGCCCGGACGTCGCTCAGCGAAAAGCCGAGACGTTTGCCACGAAGAATGAGTTTCAGGCGTACTCGGTCACGAGCACTGTACACGCGTCGCCGGCCGCTGCGACCCGGTTGAAGCAGTCCCTCATCCTCATAAAACCGGATGGCCCGGGTGGTGAGATTGAACTCCTGGGCAAGATCGGAGATCGAATAGGCGGTCGCATCGAGGGTCATATCGGCACTGTTTTAGGCTTGCTGGGCCGGGAATCAGATTATAGCTCCAATTGACGTTTACGTAAACGGAAACTAAAATCTTCGGCTCGTCGCCTAAGGCACTTTACGGCTATGAGCTCAATTCCATCTTCTGTCAGTCAACCCGGAGCGCCGATTCAGCCCGATCTCGGCTATCGCATCCGGTTCGTGACGGCAGCCAGTCTTTTTGACGGCCACGATGCCGCGATCAATATCATCCGCAGACTCCTGCAGGCGTCCGGGGCAGAGGTCATCCACCTCGGCCACAACCGCAGCGTTGCGGAGATCGTCGATGCGGCGGTTCAGGAAGATGTTCAGGGAATTGCGGTGAGCTCTTATCAGGGCGGCCATACCGAATTTTTTTCCTACATGATCGATATGCTGCGCGAGCGCAATCGGCCGGATATTCGGGTGTTCGGGGGAGGCGGAGGCGTCATTGTTGATGCGGAAATCAAGGCGCTCCATGACTACGGGGTCAGCAGAATTTACTCCCCCGGGGACGGCCAGCATCTTGGCCTTCAGGGCATGATCGATGACATGCTGGAGCGGGCAGACTTTTATCCGGCTGAGCAACCCAGTGAGTCCATAGAAGGGTTAAAAGCACCTGACGGGGTGCAACTGGCACGCGTGCTAACCGAAATTGAGAATGGCACGGTCAGTGAATTTCTGATGCGCCAGATGCGCACCGCAGCCGCCCGTCGTCAGGGCCATGCTCCGGTGTTGGGTATCACCGGCACCGGCGGGTCCGGTAAGTCCTCCCTGACCGACGAGTTGATCCTTCGGTTTCGTATTGATTATGGAGATGCGCTTCGAATTGCCGTGCTGGCAGTAGATCCCACCCGGAGAAAGACGGGCGGCGCACTTTTGGGTGACCGCATCCGGATGAACGCAATTGACGGCGCCAACGTGTTCTTCCGCTCTTTTGCGACAAGAGGGGCCGGCGGTGAAGTGCCCGAGCAGCTCGATGATCTGGTCGCTGCCTGTCGATGCGCAGAGTTCGATCTTGTGATTGTTGAGACGCCCGGCATAGGGCAGGGGGATGCCGGGATTACCTCCCGCGTTGATACTGCCTTATATGTGATGACCCCGGAATTCGGTGCAGCGTCTCAGCTGGAAAAGATCGAGATGCTGGATTATGCCGACGTCGTGGCGATTAATAAGTCGGACCGAAAGGGAGCGCAGGATGCGTTGCGTGATGTGCGCAAGCAGGTACAGCGCAATCGTGGGGCCTTCAGCCAGGCGTCTGACGAGATGCCGGTGTACACCACCATGGCCGCGCGGTTCAACGATTCAGGCGTTAGCGAGCTTTATCGGGCGCTCAAGACGTCGCTGACGCCGCAGGGCCTGTCGTCAGGACCGGGTCTTCTCGGTCAAGCACCGAATGCCGTGCAGCATCCCCAAAGTCTTCCCGGAGATCGAGAGCGATACTTGTCGGAAGTGGCCGATTCGGTCCGCCGCTATCACGAAAGAGTCGGTGAACTCGAGACGCTGGCTCGACGCCGACAGCATCTTAAAACGAGTATCGATCTTCTCGAGTCCCAACAGCAACCGACCGAGTCGCTGCAGGCACTGGTTGCCCATTCGGAGACCGCTCTGGGCCAAGATGTCATCGATCAGATCGAGGGGTTTGACGTGCTGCGCCGCCGGTATCAGGAAAGCGGTTCTGAGGGCAAAGGCGACGGGCCGGAATCCGAAGCGCGACTCAGTTATACCTCTTTATCAGGTACACGCATTCCGCGTGTCAGTCTGCCGCGTTATCACGATGCGGGAGACCGACTTCGCTGGCAACTTCTGGAAAACGTACCGGGGTCATTTCCTTTTACGGCGGGCGTTTTTCCATTCAAGCGCGAGAATGAAGATCCCACGCGGATGTTCGCCGGGGAGGGAGATGCAGCCCGTACCAACCAGCGCTTTCGTCTGCTCTCCGCAGATTCCAAAGCCAAGCGTCTGTCGACGGCATTTGATTCAGTAACCCTGTACGGGGCTGATCCTGCGCTGCGCCCCGATATTTACGGAAAAGTCGGCACCTCGGGAGTGTCGATCGCGACGCTGGATGACATGAGGACCCTATACGATGGGTTTGATCTTTGTGATCCGGCGACATCCGTCTCGATGACGATTAACGGACCTGCCCCCACGGTGCTGGCATTTTTCCTGAATACCGCAATCGATCAGCAGGTCGACCGGTTTCGTGAGGAGCACTCGCGCGATCCTTCAGAAGAAGAGATGAACCGGATCCGGGTCTTTGCGCTGGAAAATGTCCGGGGCACGGTCCAGGCGGATATCCTCAAGGAAGACCAAGGCCAGAATACCTGTCTCTTCTCCACTGATTTCAGCCTCCGCATGATGGGAGATATCCAGCAGTACTTTATCGATAACCGCGTTCGCAACTTTTACTCGGTGTCCATTTCCGGATATCACATCGCGGAGGCGGGTGCGAACCCCATCACCCAGTTGGCCCTCACGTTGGCCAATGGCTTCACGTACCTTGAATCCTATCTTGCGCGGGGCATGGCGGTTGATGATTTTGCACCGAACCTGTCGTTTTTCTTCTCGAACGGAATGGACCCGGAGTACACCGTCCTGGGCCGGGTGGCACGGAGGATCTGGGCCATCACGCTACGCGAGCGTTATGGCGCCAATCTGCGCAGTCAGAAGCTCAAGTATCACATCCAGACCTCGGGTCGGTCTCTGCATGCGCAGGAGATGAGCTTCAACGATATCCGGACCACTCTGCAGGCACTCATCGCGGTGTATGACAACTGCAACAGCCTGCACACCAATGCACATGATGAGGCGTTTACGACTCCCAGTGCAGAGTCAGTCCGCCGTGCGCTTGCGATCCAGATGATTATCAATCGGGAATGGGGTTTGGCCCGCAACGAGAATCCCAACCAGGGCAGTTTCATCATCGAAGAGTTGACGGATCTGGTGGAGCGGGCTGTGCTTGCTGAGTTTGATCGGCTCGCTGAGCGGGGAGGTGTGCTGGGCGCGATGGAGACCGGGTATCAGCGGGGCAAGATTCAGGAAGAATCCCTTTATTACGAAACCCGAAAACATGACGGCAGTTACCCCATCATTGGTGTCAACACGTTCCTCAGTGATGAGGACGACTGCGAAAACGACGTCGAGCTTGCTCGAGGCACAGCGTCTGAGAAACAGGGCCAGCTGGATCGACTGAACGCGTTTCAGAGCCGGCACCAGGATGATGCCGAAACGGCTATTGAAGCCGTCAAGGCGGCAGCGCTCAGCGGTGGGAATGTCTTCTATCCGCTGATGGATGCCGCTCGCGTCTGCTCGCTTGGCCAGTTAACCCAGGCGTTCTTTGAGGTCGGCGGCAAGTATCGCCGCGGCATGTAGTACCATCGGCGAACTTCGGCTGGGACACTAGGCTGACCATGTCAGCAGGTCCCAACGCCGGTGCCTTAGAGAATCCGCATCCACCCCAGTTTCCAGGAGAGTATGGTCGTGTCTTTTTCCGGCGCGCTGCGCCGCAACGTCTTGCTGCTTTCCGCCTGCCAGGCGCTGATGCTATCAGGCAGTTCGCTCATCATTGCCACCTCGGCACTGACCGGACTGTCACTTGCCAGCAACAGCCTCTTGGCGACCGTCCCGCTGTCGTGCATGTTTGTTGGAACTTGGGTGACAACGTTGCCTGCGTCCCTGATGATGAAGCGTATCGGGCGCCGGGCCGGCTTCATGATCGGCCCCTTCGCCGGTTTGGTCGGTGCGACAATCGCGATCTACGCCATCACGGAACGGGACTTCTGGCTGTTTTGCACGGGATCATTTCTGATCGGCGTACTAAATGGCGTTGGTTATTACTATCGCTTCGCGGCCGCAGACATCAGCGGCAAGGTATTCCGAAGCCGGGCCATTTCCTGGGTGCTGGCCGGAGGTGTCGTTGCGGCTTTTGTGGGGCCGAATCTGGCCGCGTTCAATCGTGACCTGATCACCGGGTTCCCCTTTGCCGGCAGTTACGCCAGCCTGCTGGTCGTATATTCATTATCGATACTGCTGGCGTCATTCCTGCGGATACCGCCGCCTACCGAGGACGAGCGCTACGGCAGTCAGCGACCGCTTAAGGAGATCATCCGTCAGCCCGTGTTTTTTGTGCCCGCAATCGGAGCACTGACGGCCTACGGCGTCATGAACCTTGTGATGACTTCAACGCCGCTTGCCATGGCGGGATGTGGTCATTCATTCGCAGATACCGCTTTTGTCATTGAGTGGCACGTCCTCGCCATGTTTCTGCCTTCATTTTTCACCGGCAATCTGATAACGCGCTTTGGCGTGCTGAAAATCATGGGTATCGGCGTCGTGATGCTGTTTGCCAGTGTGGCCGCGAGTCTGCACGGCGACACGGTTGCGCATTTTGTCACCGGTCTGGTCTTGTTGGGTCTGGGATGGAATTTCCTCTTTATCGGAGGGACCACACTGGTTACCGAGAGTTACTCGCCTGCCGAAAAGGCCAAGACCCAGGGACTGAACGATGTCATGATATTCGGGACCGTCGCCCTGACAGCGGGGATCTCTGGTGTTGTCCATGAGATGGCCGGCTGGCAGATGCTCAATCTTCTGGCGTTGCCGTTCTTGTTGACGGCGTTACTGCTGATTGTCTGGTTCAGTCGCGTCAGGCAATCCCGGAGTGCAATCTGAGTCTGATCTGATTAGGAATGTTTGGAGATTCGGCCCTTGAAGCGTGCCAGAACGGCGGGCCGGGATAGCACGACAACATTGCCAATCAGCACCAGGCTGACGCCAACTAGAGCCCGACCCTGCCACTCATAACCCTCAAACCCTGTTGACAGGACAAGCGCCACAATCGGGAACAGCACCGTCGCATAGGCGGCATTCTCCGGACCAATTCTCCCGACCAGGGTCAAATAGCAGCCGAAGGCGATAGCCGATGCAAACAAAGCCAAAAATAGCAGTGAGCCGATAAAGCTGATGCTGGTATCGATCACAAAGGGTGTGCCGGAACCGGCGCTGAAGGCAAGAAGAAAAAGGGCGCCATAAGCCATCCCAATGGCATTGGCCGGCGCAACTGAAAGGCCATGCTTTTGGTTACGGGCTGAAACGATGTTGCCGATGGACGCAAGATAGGTCGCGACGAGACTCATGCCGATCGCCCCCGCCGCTTGGGATCCGGAGGTTGTCATTTCGGGCCAGAAAACCAGCCCCATGCCTGTCAGTCCGAACATGACGGCGATAACTGTTTTCTTCTGAATCTTGCGTTTTAGAAAAAGCGCGCTGTTAAAGATATTCATGACAGTCATGGTGGAGAAAATGACAGCCAATAGGCCCGTGGCGAGGTCAAACGCAGCGTAATAAAAGAGCAGGTAGTTCAGCGAGAACAGACTGAATCCCAGCAACGCGAGGTAGGGATGATGGCGCAAGGCAATGCGCAGGGATGTGCCGCGGACAAGGCACCAGAGGGCGAGCAGAGCGGAGGCCAGGACGAATCGGTAGACGATTGCAATCTCCGGGGGAACCACACCGATCTGAAAGTGGATCGCGAGCCAACTTGAGCCCCAGATCAGTACGGTGAGGGTATAAAGTGCCGAGGTGCTCACACGACAGCCTTGCCAGAGTCTGGATGTACCCTGGGCTTAATCACGTAAGCACTTAATCACTAAGCCCGCTGGACGACTTTATCCGCCGTTTCGGAACCGGGCGACCGCCTGAGTCAGTGTTTCGGTGTTGATGATGCCGATGTATTCGGGCGGGTTGTCATGGCGTCTGAAGGTCTTTTTCACAAGTCCGGCTAAGTTGGGTTTTTTCTCAGCCGGCGTCTCTCCTTTGCCGATACCGCCACCGAATTCGATTATCGTCCGGCATCCCTGCTCAGCCGCGTAGCTGAGATTTTCATGCCAAAGGACCGGACTAAATAATTGAGAGAAAAGTGCTGCGCGAATGCTCTGGGGACTCGAATCATGAAAACGGCCGGTTGCGTTAGATAACACGGAGACGCCTGGAGATTGCAGCACCGTATTTTCCAGTGCGGCCCGAAACTCAAGGGCAGCGCCGATCATGTAGAAAGTATGAAAAGCACCTTCGGTTTTCAGTCGAGCTGACTTTTTCCCCGGGAACTGATCGGAAAAGGTGTGGACCAGGGCATTGAGGTCTTCCGCTTTCCCCCCGACCACTGTCTGATCAGGCAGATTACAAGCGGCCACGGCACAGTAGTGCCGTTCCGCAAGGTCCCGTGCTTCCGCAAGGGCAAGCGGAAGCGCTTCCATCTCGCCTTCGCCCAACTCGCCCATGAGGCGCCCACGTTCGTTAACCAAGCGCAGTGCGTCAGTGAAGCTGAGCGCCCCGGCTGCAACCAGAGCCGAGTACTCCCCAAGACTGTGACCCGCAGCAGCCTTGGGCGTGACCACCTGATCGGTTTGTTCCTCGAAAATGCGCAGACAGGCAATCGCGTGGGTAAGCAATGCTGGCTGAGTGTATCGGGTCAGGTGAATTTGGTTCTCAGAATCTTCAAAAGAAAGACGGGCAAGATCGTAGCCAAGCGTATCGCTAGCTTCCTCGTAGAGATGCTTTACGGTTTCAAAGGTGTTGAAGAGATCGCACCCCATCCCAGGGTACTGCGACCCCTGGCCAGGGAAAACAAGCAGTGCAGAGTCGAGAGGCTTTGTCATCGGGAGTCAGTCAGCGGTTGTTGAGATGTCTTATTTGCACTGGATTGTAATCTCTCGATCAAACCACTTTGGCCCAGTCGTCCTCGTCCGTCGGGCCGGGCGTCAGAACGCGAACGGAGCGCCCTTGGGGGAATCGTGTAAAAGTAGGACCACGGGCCGTATCCGGCACGGGCGATGGTCTTCTGCAGATTTTCAGAAAATATGATGCGACGCAAAAAATATAGATCGTTGTAGAATAAACTGGCCTTATGTAAAGAACAGTAAAATCGATTCTTATCAAAAAAAGAAGTGAAAAATATAATGCAATAGACTGTTTCTATTAAGAAAACATAGATTCCAAAAAAAAGCCCGCCGAAATGATGGGCGGGCTGAATATTTGGAGGAGGATATGAATAGAAATTGTGCATTGCACAAATCCTGGGAGGATAATAGCGATCGACTCGGGTAAAGTCAAGATGGGTATCGAGATCTCCTTATTCTCATTCGGAGAGGTTGTGGCTCTTGCGACCGTGTCGGCATTGCTGGAAAGCCGGACAACGCTGATGGACAATGCCAATTTTGGAAGCTGAGAAGCTGAATTGAAATGAGTCTTCTGATTGCACGACACGGCCAAACTGACTGGAATCTGGCGGGACGCTGGCAGTCCGTTAGCGATATTCCGCTGAATGCTGAAGGCCGGAATCAGGCAGCACGGCTTGCCGCCTTGCTTAAGGCGCGCGGGTGCGCGCTGCACCGCCTGGTCGCATCACCGCTGTTAAGGGCTCAGGAGACGGCGCGCGTTTTGGGTGAAGCGCTGGGCTGCACGGTAGAGACAGATTCAGCGCTGATTGAGCTTGACCTCGGCCAGTTCGAGGGCCGGCTTGAATCAGAACTTCGGACTGAGGATCCTGCCGGCTACGATGCATGGCGGGAGTCCTGCTATCTTCGTGCCGCCCCGGGTGGCGAGACGATTCACGATGTTGCATCCAGAGTCGCTGACTTTGTAACCGGCCTCGATAGCGACGGAGATACCCTGATCGTGGGTCATCAAGGCGTCAATATGGCTATTAAAGCCAAGCTCAGCGACTGCTTCAGCCCGGGATGTCTGGCATCATACCGACAGAGCAATGATGAAATTGAAGTATGGCAATTAGATCCAGCCAAACGGGTCGGACAGATCAAAGCAGATAATGACTGACCTTTCTTCTCTCGACCTCAATGAGGCTTGCCAGTACTTGTCGGAACGTGACAAGGGACTGGCCAGGATCATTTCCGATGTGGGTGCATGCGGGTTGGAAGTCCGGAGCAATCGATCGGTTTTCGAATATCTGTGCCGGTCGATTGTGTATCAGCAGTTAAGCGGCAAGGCCGCGGGAACGATTCATGGACGCCTGCTGGATCTTTTCGAACGGCGGCGTGTCAGAGCTGAAGCGCTGCTTTGCCTACCCGAGACGCAGTTACGGTCGGCAGGCCTTTCGCATCCCAAATCGCTCGCGCTATACGATCTCGCAAATCGCCAGAGGGAGGGATTGGTGCCCACCCGCCGGCAGTTGAATCGAATGACGGATCAGGAGATTGTCGATGTATTGAGCCAAGTTCGCGGCATCGGGGAGTGGACGGTGCAGATGCTCCTCATTTTCTACCTTGGCAGGCCGGACGTGCTGCCCAGTCGGGATCTGGGTGTGCAGAAGGGGTATCAGAAGATGCGCCGGTTGCGCGAACTGCCGGAGCCTGCGCGTCTCGCCCGGGCAGGCCTGCGGTGGCGGCCGTATCGATCAGTGGCCACCTGGTATCTATGGCGTTGCCTCGACATCGAACTGCCAACGACCTAGCTTCCTGTGGCCGGACCGCCGGTCAGTAGCTGAAAGCGCTTCATCAGTGTGTCCTGACTTTCCTGGCGCTCGGGATCGACCAGGATGCATTCAACCGGGCAGACTTCTACGCATTGAGAGGTTTCAAAATGACCCACGCACTCTGTGCAGCGGGCAGGATCAATAACGTAAAACTCCTCCCCCTGGGAGAT
>JAERSQ010000135.1 GCA_016845525.1 Pseudomonadota bacterium | reverse complement strand
CTGGTAGGGGATCAATGGCGCCTGCATCACTCCCTGTCGCCCATCTGGGAGGATGATCTGACCGTATTTGGAGAGACCCGGCTCTTTTTAGCTCATGCGCGCAGTGCCTTTCGCGACGAGGGTATTGCGATAGAAAACAATATGCCCTTCACTCGGGCCAACGAGGTATTCATCTTTAACGGCGAGTTGAATGGGGTCCGCATCCGTGAAGAAGGTCGAATAGGCGCGGAAAAGATATTTAACTATACAAGACGGTTTTCTCACCAGGGCCCACTGGCTGGGCTGAAGAAAAGCGTCGAAGTTATAGAAAAACGGACTCGTTACATCCGCGCCTTGAACTTCATTATTGCAACGCCAGAGCGCTCTCTTCTCGCCACGGTCTACAATGAAAATCCTGGGTACTTTCAGATGCAGCGAACCTCTGTAGACGGTCTGGATGTAGTTTGCTCAGAGCAGTACCCTGTCGGCGGTCCTTGGCGGCCCATAGAGAACCGGACCGTTATCGAACTTTAGGAATCCAGACGCTATGTACATCATCAAAGTGGGGGGCGGCAGCCGAATTAATCTGGAGGGAGTCGCTTCGGACCTGGCGACGATTGAGGAGCCCTTCCTGGTCGTGTTGGGTGCAAATGCGCTTCGGGATCAACTCGGTCAACGTCTTGGGCAGGAAAAAGTGCAACTGACCTCCGTTTCCGGCTACTCCAGTGTGTTCTCAGACGCCGATGCGGTGGACCTCATCATGATGGCCTATAGCGGACTGAGTAACCGACGCTTTGTCGAAATGTGCCAAAAAGCGGGAGTCAACGCTGTTGGTCTCACCGGGCTTGACGGGCGACTGATTCAGGGCCGGCGCAATCGCGGCATCAAAGTGCGTGAGAACGGTAAGACGATGATCAAACGGGACTTCTCAGGCAAGCCGGCAGAGGTGAATGCCGATTTGTTAGCGACGCTGCTCGGTAAGGGTTATCGACCTGTCCTGAGCATCCCGATCATCGACGAAGCCGGTTTTGCAATCAACTCCGAAAATGACGATATCGTGGCTGTCCTGCAAGGCGCGCTTAATGCCGATAAGGTCATTCAACTCATCGAGGCACCGGGTTTCCTTGAGGATAAGGATGATGAGGCATCAATGCTGCAGGTCCTCTCCGCATCAGAACTGAAGGAACGAGAGGCCAGTGTCGAGGGGCGGATGAAAAGAAAAATGCTGGCACTATCTCGGCTAATCGACGCCGGGGCGACTGAAGTCATCATCGCCGATGGCCGTGTGGCCCATCCAGTTCACGACGCTCTTTCCGACAAAGGGACATCGATAAAATGAGTCAGCAGGCACCGCTAGAATCTGAATACGCGTTAGAGATCTACCCGCGCCGGGGTCTTAGTATTATTCGGGGCGAGGGCGCCCGCCTTTGGTCTGACGATGGTGAAGAATATATAGATTGTGCAGCAGGCGTAGGGGTCGCCAATGTCGGGCATAGCAATCCTGCCGTGGCCGACGCCCTCACCCGCCAGGCCCAAACCCTTCTGGTTTGCCCAGGCATCTTTCATAACGATCGCCGCGGAGAGTTGATGCAGAAACTCATCGAACAGGCGCCTGCGGGCCTAAATAAAGTGTTCCTTTGCAACTCCGGGACAGAAAGCGTCGAAGCGGCAATCAAATTCGCACGGGCAGCAACTGGCCGAACCGAGCTCGTCACGGCGATGCGAGGCTTTCATGGCCGAACCCTTGGCGCTTTAAGCGCGACGTTTAAATACCGCGATGCGTTTGAACCTCTCCTTCCGGGCAATCGTTTCGTTCCGCTAAACAATATTGAGAAATTGGACGCAGCCGTTGATGACAACACGTGCGCCGTCCTCCTCGAAGTCGTTCAGGGGGAAGGAGGAGTCCGTCCTGCAGCGGCAGAGTATCTCCACGCGGCGAGACGCATTTGTACCGAACGCGGCGCGTTGTTGATCATTGATGAGGTCCAAACAGGTTTCTGCCGCACCGGCAGGTTCTTTGCGTGTGAGCACTTTGATCTCGCGCCGGACATGATGTGTCTTGCGAAAGGTATTGCGGGTGGCGTGCCGATGGGAGCGGTTCTTTGCGGGGAAAGCGTGTCTGCCGGAGTTGGCGTTCACGGCACTACGTTCGGTGGCAATCCCCTGGCCTGTGCGGCGGCCTGCGCCACCATCGACTACATGGTCGATCATGATCTCGCCAACCGAGCTGAGAATCTCGGCGCCGAGTTTTCTCAACAGTTTCCGTTAGATCAATTGCCGTCAGTGAGAGAGTTGCGCCAAATCGGTCTGATGATCGGCATTGAGCTCAAGACCAAAGCCACGCCGGTTTTGCACGCACTGCTTGATGAAGGCGTGATCGCCCTGCCTGCCGGCCCTACGGTCGTGCGACTGCTGCCGCCACTCACTATTGAGTGGGAAGATTTGGGTCGGGTAATCGACGCTTTGAAAAAAGTCCTTTAAGCGGCTTCGATGACGGGATAGAACTGCCCGCGTTTTAGCGTCGTAATCTGATCACGAAGCTGCGCGGCTTGCTCGAATTCGAGATCCCTCGCGTGGGCGTACATTTTTTCTTCAAGCGCCTGAATCGTTCGCTTGAATTCCTCTGCCGACATGGGGCTTGAAGCCGGGGCAGTTTTAAACGAGGAGTCGGTAGAGTCTCGGCGCAACGCGGCTCTGTCATTGGGGTCGATTGCTACGCCATCAATGATGTCATTCACGGGCTTGACGACTGATCGCGGTGTAATCTTGTGCTCCTCGTTATGCGCCCGCTGCTTTTCGCGGCGCCTGTGTGTTTCTTCGATCGCCCGCTTCATCGAGTCAGTCACCTTGTCCGCGTAAAGAATCGCCCTGCCGTTAAGGTTTCTTGCGGCGCGCCCGACCGTCTGAATGAGCGAGCGGGTCGACCGCAAAAATCCTTCTTTATCGGCATCGAGCACCGCCACCAGGGATACCTCCGGAAGATCCAAGCCTTCCCGGAGCAGATTGATTCCGACCAGAACGTCAAAGACGCCTTTTCTGAGGTCCGACAGGATCTCCACCCTTTCAACGGTATCGATATCGGAGTGCAGATAACGCACTTTGATGTCGTGATCATTCAGGTAGTCGCATAGATCCTCCGCCATTCTCTTGGTTAAGGTGGTTACGAGAACGCGTTCCCCAATGGCTGCCCTGGCCCGAGCCTCAGACATTAGGTCATCGACCTGGCTGCCGACCGGTCGCACTTCGATCTCCGGATCGACCAGGCCCGTGGGTCGTACGACTTGGTCGACAATGCTTGAGCTATGCTCGCGTTCGTAGTCAGCCGGAGTTGCGGATACGAAGACGGTTCGCGGCATCAACGCCTCGAACTCATCAAATCGCAGCGGTCGGTTGTCCAACGCAGAAGGGAGACGAAACCCGTACTCGACGAGGTTCTCTTTTCTGGAGCGATCCCCCTTGAACATCGCGCCAAGTTGCGGCACGGTGACGTGACTCTCATCGATGATCATCAGAGAGTTGGCCGGTAAATAATCGATCAGTGTGGGAGGCGGCTCGCCCGGTTTTCGCCCCGAAAGGAAACGGGAGTAGTTCTCGATGCCGGCGCAGTAACCAAGTTCCCGCATCATCTCCATGTCGTAACGGGTCCGTTGTTCGAGACGCTGAGCTTCGACAAGTTTTTCATTGTCCCGCAGGAAAGCGAGTCGATGAGTAAGCTCGTCCTCAATCTCATCAATGGCATCCAAAATGGTTTCCCGAGGCGTGACGTAGTGGCTTTTCGGGTAGATGGTAAATCGAGTAAGCCGTTCGTCGGTTTCTCCTGTCAGGGGGTCGAAGCGGGAAAGTTTCTCAATCTCATCGCCGAAAAGCTCGACTCGAACGGCGAAGCGCTCAGACTCTGCGGGGAAAATATCCAACACATCGCCTCGGACCCTGAAAGTCCCTCTGCGCAACTCGATTTCGTTTCGCGTGTACTGAAGTTCTGCCAACCGTGTCAGGATGTCTCGTTGTTGCGCGAGCGCGCCCTCCCTAAGGTGCAAAATCATGCCATGGTATGAGACCGGGTCTCCCAGTCCATAAATTGCGGAAACCGTTGCAACGATGATGACGTCCTCGCGCTCAAGGATGGCTTTCGTTGCAGAAAGTCGCATCTGGTCGATATGCTCATTGATAGACGCGTCTTTCTCGATATACGTATCACTCGCCGGAACGTAGGCTTCAGGTTGATAGTAGTCGTAATAGGATACGAAGTATTCGACCGCGTTATCGGGGAAGAACTCCCGCATCTCAGCATAAAGCTGGGCAGCGAGAGTCTTGTTCGGTGCCAGGACCAAAGCCGGTCTCCCAAACTCGGCGATGACATGAGCCATCGTAAAGGTCTTCCCGGAACCGGTGACACCAAGCAGTGTCTGGAACGCCTCGCCGGCATGAATACCCTCAAGCAGTTCACAGATTGCCTCAGGTTGGTCACCCGCAGGTTCAAAGTCACTTCTTAGGCTGAACTCGCGGCTCATATTCAGTGTCAAAAGTCACTGCCCAGAGGA
>JAERSQ010000134.1 GCA_016845525.1 Pseudomonadota bacterium | reverse complement strand
AGCGGCTCTCTTCAGACCGCCGTCGCGGGCGCTTTGCTGTTGATTGTGCTTGAGATGGCCCGCAGGGCGATCAGTTGGCCACTGCCTTTGGTGGCAGGGTTGGCGCTGGTGTACGGCATCTGGGGACAACACCTGCCTGGGGAATTCGGTCATCCGGGGCTACCTCTGCAGAGTTTCCTCGGGACCTTGGTCATTACAGAAGGAGGACTTTGGGGAAAACTCACGGGGATCTCGGTCAGCATTGTCGCGATATTTGTCATCTTTGGCGCCGTACTGAACGCCGGCGAAGCCGGTCAGGGATTCATGAATCTCGCGACCGCCGCCGCAGGCCGGCTCAAAGGCGGGGCTGCAAAGGTCTCGGTGCTTTCTTCAGCGCTTTTCGGATCTATCTCCGGTTCCGCCTCAGCGAATGTCGCATCAACCGGCGCGATCACCATGCCGGCCATGACTCGACTGGGTTATCCGAAACGCATCGCCGGCGCCGTTGAGGCCGTTGCCTCGTCGGGCGGCCAAATCATGCCCCCTCTTATGGGTGCCGGTGCTTTTGTGATGGTAGAGCTCACGGGGGTTCCCTACACCGGGATCATGGCGGCGGCGCTGTTGCCTGCTCTGCTCTATTTTCTCACTGTCTGGGTCGGCATCAACGCATATACGCACCGCTATCAGTTAGGGGCACTTGGCAAAGACGACCAACCAGACCTTCGGATCGTCGTGATCACCACGCTATTCTTCTTGGTGCCTTTCGCGATCTTGCTCGAACGCATGCTGGTGGGAGGTTACACACCGCAATATGCGGCTTGTGTTGCCATTGTTGCGGCTCTGGTGCTTTTAAACTTTGACAGCCAATTCAGTTTTTCCCTTACCCGAACCCTTAAGCGGCTGGAAAGCACCTGTATCAGTTCCGGCACTCAAATCGCAACCATTGCTTCGATCATCTTGTGCGCCAGTATCGTGATCGGCGTCCTCGCGCAAACAGGGCTGGGCATCAAGATAACGTCCCTGATCATCTCCGTGTCGGGCGATCAACTATGGCCGGCGCTGCTTTTGACCGCGCTCGCATGCCTGCTGCTCGGCATGGAGGTGCCGACAACGGCGGCCTATATCATCTGCGTATCGGTAGCGGGCCCTGCTCTGCAAAACCTTGGCTTGGACTTGCTGACCACGCATCTCTTTGTCTTCTGGTTCGCTTTGTTATCGACCATAACGCCGCCAGTCTGTGGCGCCGTGTTTATTGCTGCCGGGATGGTCAACGAGAACTGGCTGAAAGTTGCTGTAAGCGCGATGGCTCTCGGTATCGGGCTTTATCTCGTTCCTATCGGCATGGTTGTTAATAACGATCTGATCCAGTTGGAGCAAGCCCCCCTGCTTGCACTGATAGCGGCTGCAAAGACCGGCTTGAGTTTGTCCGCAATCGCCTATGGCGTCATTGCACCGCTGGCAGCATGGATCCGATTGCTGCTGACAGGATGCGGCTTCCTGCTGCTGCTTATTTAGCCCGGGGTTTAATCTCTAGCAGTGTAGATTACTCACTGTGCCATCGGGCATTACCGTTCGACAGAAAATGGCCTTCGACAGATTCCGGGATCCTGAAAGCGAAGCCCCGTAAAGATTTGCATCCGTAAAGTCTGTGCCATGAAGATCGGCCCAGGTAAAATTAGCCGATCGCAGGTCGGCTCCGATTAGGATTGCGTTTTTGAGTCCTGTCCGCATGAAGTTGGCCTGACGCGGATCTGCGCCTGTCAATGTAGTGCCGGCTAGTTCCTTATAGCTGAGATCTGCATCTGAAAGTGTGCAATTTGGGCAGTTCCCGGTTTTTACAAGTTGCATCCGCTCCGCAAGATGAGGTACCGGTGTGTCCCATTGGTGGGCCACCGCCTGGCCACTTGACAACAAAATCAGTGAGCTGACGTACAGACGGGTAAGAAAAAAATGAATGCGCGCCATAGTGTTCCCGAAGATTGTTCTTTCGGGAAAAATTTACATTAGAAATACGAATACGGGCAACTTCGAGAAATGACTTTCCTGAGAGCGGGCCGGCCTGATGTCTGAACTTTCTCAGACACAGAAGATCAAATGCATGATTGCTTTGATCTCTGCACTGGCGGTCGTTTCCATCACGAGCTCCCTGAACTGGCCCATCCTGGCCGAGGCTTTACGCAATCAGGGTTACTCGGAATCCTTGATTGGCATCAATGCTGCCGCCCAGTTCGCAGGGATCATTATCATCGCCCTTGCTGCCCCGCGGATTATCCCGGCTCTGGGATTTTTCAAAGCCATATTGCTCGGCTTTGCGATTGTTGCCGTCGCTCTCATTGCCCTACCGGCATTTCGCGGTTTTGAGACCTGGCTCGTCATCCGCTTTTTGCTGGGCGTGGGCAATTCCCTGCTCTTTACAGCGGGAGACACCTGGGTAAACCAGATTGTCGACGACAGAGTTCGGGGTCGTTGGATGGGGATCTATGTCACGGTAGGGATGGCCGGTTGGGCTGTCGGCCCCATTCTGGGCGCCTATCTGGATCCCGACACGGTTTGGCCATTTCTGTCCGGCCTGGTGGCAGTAGCAATCGCTGCCTGTTTCCTCATGCCTGCGCGCAAACTTGATGTCAGGCTGAGCACATCTGAGCGGAGTCTTGCGCTAGGTCTTGCCACGGTATTTCTTGCCGCGCCCACCGTGCTGTTGTCTTCAGCGATGTTCGGCATCGTGGAAGGGGCTATGCAGTCTTTTGCGCACCTCTACAC
>JAERSQ010000133.1 GCA_016845525.1 Pseudomonadota bacterium | reverse complement strand
ACTCGGCACCCATGCTTGTCTTCGACTCGGACGCCTGTTTGATGAAGGGCGTGCTGCCCCGGAGGCGATCTCGCTGCTGAAGCGCAATAACTGCGGCAAGGCGCTCGAGATTGCGAGAACAGCGCGGGACATGCATGGCGGCAACGGGGTTTCGGATGAGTACCACGTAATTCGCCACATGATGAATCTGGAAGCGGTCAATACTTACGAAGGGACGCACGACGTTCACGCGCTGATTCTGGGGCGCGCCCAAACCGGTCTTCAGGCATTTACCGGCTGATCCATGGGCGCGCTGTCTCACATACGCGTTCTTGATCTCAGCCGGGTGTTGGCCGGGCCTTGGTGCACACAGATCCTGGCCGATCTTGGCGCTGATGTCATCAAGATCGAGCGGCCGGGCAGCGGGGACGACACCCGGCAATGGGGGCCTCCTTTTGCCTCCGTTGATGGAGGTGGAAACGAGGAGTCCCTATATTTTCTTGCGACTAATCGGGGCAAGCGCTCAATGACGCTGAATCTTTCAGATTCCCGGGGTCAAAAGGTCGTGCATGAGCTCGCGGCACATTGCGATGTTGTCGTCGAGAATTTCAAGGTCGGCGCCCTCGCGCGCTACGGGCTCGACTATGAGACGCTTAAGGAGATCAATCCCAGCCTCGTTTATTGTTCCATCACCGGATTTGGCCAGACTGGGCCGTACGCGGACAGGGCCGGCTATGACTTCATGATCCAGGCGATGGGCGGCCTGATGAGCGTGACCGGAGAGGCCGAGGATGTTGCCGGAACTAATCCCCAGAAGGTGGGTGTCGCGATCGCCGATCTCGTGACTGGCCTTTACTCCGCCAATGCTATCCAGACCGCACTGATTCATCGCGAACGTACGGGTCAGGGGCAATATATCGATATGGCGCTTCTCGACTGTCAGGTGGCGATTCTTGCGAATCAGGCCATGACTTATCTCGCGGCCGGACAAACGCCTGTGCGAATGGGAAACGCCCATCCCAATATCGTGCCTTACCAGGTTTTTGAGACCCAGGATGGGCACATCATTCTGGCGGTCGGTAACGACGGTCAGTTCCGGCGTTTTTGCGAACTCTCGGACCAACCCCACTTGGCCCAGGATCCCCGCTTTGTTGCTAACCGGGGTAGGGTGAAGCACAGAGCGCAACTTATTGAAGCGCTTGCGCCGCTAATGAAGAGCAAAAATACCGGCGACTGGCTGAATCTGCTGGAGCCGGAGGGTATCCCCTGCGGACGCATCAACAGCATCGATGAAACCCTCAACGACCCTCAGGTCATCCATAGGCAGATGAGGACGCATGCGCCGCATTCTTCCCTCGGAGAGATCGATCTTTTGGGCAGTCCGCTGAAGCTGTCTGACACCCCTGGCGAAGTCCGGCGGGCTCCCCCGGTTCTCGGTGAAGACACCGATCAGGTGCTGCGGGAGGTTCTGGGCTATGAGGATAGCGCCATCCGCGCCTTGCGTGCGGACGGAGTTGTCTGAGTAATCCTGATTGCATCAGCCCCGCGAGTCGATGAGGCGAAACTGGACCGGGATATCGACCACCATGGCGGTTGGCACGCCATCCTGGATCGCTGGGGTGAATTGCCACTTTCTGACTGAATCAATAGCGGCCTGATCAAGCATGGCAAAACCGCTGGGCTTGTTTATGGATATTCGGGAGACTTGGCCCAAGGCAGAGACGCTGACGGAAAGTTCGACTTCTCCCTCAATGCCGCGACGGATCGCCATCCTTGGGTAAACCGGCTTGGGATTGCCTGCTGTCGGAACGGGGCGAAGGTCGCTCAAGGCATTCCCGGTATCGAGGGAAGCTTTTGACGCCTGCGCCTGATCAAGCTGCTCCTTGAGATCGGCGGCGTTTTTTCGTGCGTCCGATAACTCGCGTTGAAGCGCCTCGTTTTTTTCCTCGGTCGAGCGAAGAGCGGACACCGCATCCATGAGACGTGCGTTCACTTCGGTATAAGCCGCTTGATTCTTTTGTTGATCGATTCTGAGATCGGTCAGGGTTTGATTTAAACGATTCGTTTCGGCTTGCAAGCGTTCGCTTGATGCCTGCTGGGTCTTGAGTTCGATCGAGACCGCCTGAAGATTTTCTTCAACCGTTGTGCGTGCCTGATCCATCGCCTGGCGCTCGAGATCTGTCTCATTGATGACGTTATCCAGTTCGCTTTTCAGATCTGCAGCGGCTTGTTCTGAACTGGCCAAGGCTCGGGCAAGTTCCTGATTTTCTGTGCCGGTCTCATCGAGCGCTGAGGTGGTGTCGTGAAGCTGGATGACCACCTCTTCGAACGCCGACTGTGCTTTGGAGAGTTCGGTGAGGAGTTGTTCATTCTCAGAGACCGCCGCTTCTTTTTCTGTTTGCAGCTCGTTGAGGGCGGCCTCAGTTTTACGATGATTCGCCTGCAGCTGCCGGTTGGTGTTTCTCTCGAGATCAAGATCGTGAGTAAGGTCTGTCACTGCTGCACTCAGGGTCTGTTGCGTTTCTTGGAGTTCAGTAACGATGCCCGACAGGTTCTGGTTGTCTTGTTCGCTCAGCGTATTCTTCTCGAGCAGGGCATTGATTTGGTTTTCGTAACGGTTGATGTCGACGGCCCGTTCTGCTTGCGCCTCATTCAGTTCTTTCTGCAGGGAGGCGGAAAGCTGTTCAAGTCTTTCCAGTTCCTGTTCGAGATCGTCTTGTGGATTCTGTTCACCCGCTGAAGCGACCGAGTCAGCTGCTGCTTCTGAAGGAAGCGGTGTCTCGCCTTTGTCTTGTACGGCGTCAATCAGGACCGCATCGAGCTGTGTGGTGTAGGTGACAGAGGGGTCTGTGGTGAGTGTCGGCGCTGCATCGTGAGCGATGCCAATGACGGCAGCATGAATCGCGCCTGAAAGGGCGAGCGCAAAAGGCAGCACGCGAGATTTCATGAGGTTTGCCGTCCGGGGAGGAGGGCGCCGGGGTCTTCGGCATTTATGGCGAACGCTGGCCTTTGCATGGCAAACCTCTCTGGTTAAGCGACTCAGTGCGTCGCCCACCGGAGTGGTTCGCGTCCGGAATTTTTCCCGATCCTGGACCAGCGACGCGGATGCCGGCAGGTTTCCTGGCTCGCGGTTCTTTGCAGCGGGCCTGCCTTCCCGGTCGTTGACCAGTGGCTTCGTGGACCCGGTGCTCACCGCCTACAGTTGCGGGTACAGCCAAGGTTGCGCCGTAGCGCGCCTTGTTCCCTTTTTAACCCCAAATGGGGCCGGCACCGAAGCGAATGCTCAAGGTTCTGTTGGCGAAAGTCAAGCGGGTTTTCAGACTCAAAACACACGGGTCGGCTGGGTAGTCCCGTCGGTCGTTTTAGAGCAAGGGTTTACTGGGCGTATGAGGATTTTTGGGGTTATACTGAGCTTGCTTTCTGGTGTCGCGGGTGTTGTCGCCCGCGGTGAAACGGGAAGCCGGTGCGCAGCAATCTGATTCGCTGCAATCCCGGCACTGCCCCCGCAACGGTAAGTGGGTTGGATCGGCTCATGCCACTGCGACAGTACGTCGTGGGAAGGCGCAGATCTTTCAAGCCTCAGGGTGCCCACGAGTCCGGAGACCGGCCAGTAAGTCAACCGAATCCACCGCGTGGGGCTGTGGCATTGCGAGCAATGTTTCGCCAACGGCCTTTTCGCATGACAATCGCACGGAGGGTGCGAAGGAGGCCTAAATGGCGCGAAACGCCCGCTTTATCCCATTTGCTTTTTCCCTGATCTTTTCGGGTCTGGCCTACGGTCAGGAAGAACCCGTCGTGGTCACCGCAACCCGGACCGCACAGACTGTTGATGCGTCACTCGCGGCGGTCAGCGTCATCGACCGGGAAGAGATAGAAGCACTGCAACCGCTAACGGTGTTGGACATCCTGCGCACGGTACCGGGACTGACGGTCAGTCACACCGGTGGGTTGGGGCAGCCCAGCGCCGTTTTTCTTCGTGGGGCTGAGTCAGACCAGGTTCTGGTATTGATCGACGGGGTCAAAGTGGGCTCGACTACGCTTGGCAGCACTTCCTTTCAGTATCTTGATCCTGATCAGATTGAGCGCATTGAAGTCGTCAGGGGGCCAAGATCAAGCCTGTACGGCCCGGACGCGATCGGGGGAGTGATTCAGATCTTCACCCGGGACCCTGCCAAGGCGCCGCGGGCTTCGGCCTTCGCGACGGGAGGTACTGATGATTACTCCAAATTCGGGGCAAGACTCTCGGCGGGGGAAAACGCCACGAAGTTCTCTCTCGGCGCGAATTATGAAAAGAGCAAGGGGTACGATGTCTGCAAAGGGTCGGCCACTGCCGGGTGCTTCACTTTTGAGGATGACCGGGACGGCTATGAAAATCTATCCCTCCAGGCGAGCCTTGCCGGGTCTGTCAATGACAAGGCCGACTTTTCCGTGAGTTACCTGTCCTCGACCGGGGAGACCGAATACGATGGATCGTTCTCAAACGAGACGGATTTTTCAATCAGCGTTCT
>JAERSQ010000132.1 GCA_016845525.1 Pseudomonadota bacterium | reverse complement strand
TCATCGATGTGACCGCCGTCACGTGAACTGCGCGGCAATCGGGCTAGATTACCACTCGATTGTCTTCTATCCCAACGAATCGCCCCAACGGGGCGGGATTCACGCCTATTTTAGGGATTTTGTGAAAAAAACAAAGCGGATATTCTGTTAAAGTGAATGAAGAATACCGCCCGATTTCACTGATTTCTAAGGAATAACGTGGAAAGATCGAGAAGTAGGCGGCCTGCACAAGCAAAGAAGTTCTTTGCCCACTTTTGAAATCACCCGACTCTTTTTTGAAAAATGGAACCAAGCGCATCGCCATTTTCTATCACGGTTCAGGGAACGACCCTGTCGGGACTGTCACGACGAGTGGTTGAAGCCAACCTGCTCTCTCGCGAGCAAGCACGTGAAACCTTCGAAGCGGCGCAGAAAAGTCAGCGTTCTTTTTTGCGCGAAGCGCTGGATCAGGGAACTGCCGACCGGGCCGGATTATTGCGATGTGCTTCCGAAGAGTCAGGCATGCCTCTTTTGGATCTTAAGGCGTTCGATCTTGGCTGCCGGCCCCAGGAAATTGTTGATGCCAGGTTCCTGGAAAATCACGGCGTTTTGCCCCTCTTCCAGCGCGGATCAAAGGTCTTTTTAGCGGTACCAGATCCAAGCGATGTTTCAGGTCTGGATGCGTTCACCTTCCAGACGGGTTTTGGGGTCGAGGCGATTCTTGTGGATCCCAAGTTACTCGACCAGGTCATTCGCGACATTGTCAGCGGAATCAGTTCAGAGCTTGCAGATCTCAGCGAAGACTCTGGCCTTGAGGATATGGCGGCCAAAACCGCAACCCCGGCCAATGCTGACACGGCGGAAGTGGATACACCCGTGGTGCGCTTTGTTAACAAGATCCTGATGGATGCAATCCGCCAAAAAGCGTCTGACATTCACATTGAACCTTACGAAGAGAAACTGCGCATCCGCTACCGGCTCGATGGGGTGCTGCATGAGATTGCGAATCCTCCCCTGTCACTTTCGACCCGAATCATCGCGCGTGTCAAAATCCTCTCGCATCTGGATATTGCCGAAAGACGGATTCCGCAAGACGGTCGGATCAAGCTGACGCTTTCCAAGGGTCACGAAATCGACTTCCGGGTCGCCACCCTGCCGACCCAGTTTGGTGAAAAAGTGGTCATTCGGGTGCTCGACAGCAGCGGTGCCGATCTCAGCCTGTCGGCGTTGGGACTCGAGCCCGACCAGTTCAAGGCATATGAAGAGGCGATTCATCGGCCACACGGCATGATTCTCGTAACGGGACCCACAGGGAGCGGTAAAACCGTCTCGCTGTACTCGGCGCTGAACACCCTGAACTCTCCGGAAGTCAACATCAGCAGCGTTGAAGATCCGATTGAGATCAACCTGCCCGGAATCAATCAGGTCAATATCAACGAAAAAGCCAATCTCAACTTTGCCACCGCATTGCGCGCCTTTTTGAGACAGGATCCAGACATCATCATGGTGGGCGAGATTCGGGATCTTGAAACCGCAGACATTGCCGTCAAGGCATCCCAGACGGGGCACTTGGTCCTTTCGACGCTGCATACCAACGATGCGCCCTCGACGATTGTGCGACTTCTGAATATGGGCGTCGCGCCATTCAATGTTGCTGCATCTGTTCACCTCATCCTGGCACAACGACTGGTTCGAAGGCTCTGCAGCGCCTGCCGCAAACCTGTCGAGTATCCCGAGGAAGTTCTGACAGACGCGGGTTTCTCTCAATCAGAGGGCTCCAGTGATCTCAAACTCTATGGACCCGAAGGCTGTGACGAATGCACCCGTGGTTACAAGGGAAGAACCGGAGTATTTCAGGTAATGCCAGTTACGGAAGCGATTGCCGAACTGATCGTGCAAAACGCGGGTCAGGAAGCCATCGAAAAACAGGCGCTGGCCGAAGGTGTCATGACCATGCGCCAGGCGGGATTGGTAAAAGTGCGCGCCGGGATTACCAGCCTTGAGGAAATCCTTCGGGTCACAGATAACTGAAGCCATGGCGAGAAGCGCCGAAAAGACCCAACAGATCTTTACCTGGTCCGGAAACGACCGGCACGGCAATAAAGTGACCGGTGAAATGGAAGCGCAAGGACCGGCCTATGTTCGAAGCACATTGCGCCGCGAAGGGATTAATCCCCGTTCCGTGCGAAAAAAACCCAAGGCCCTGTTTGCCAAGAAAATAAAGCCCAAGGACATCTCCGTAGCCAGCCGCCAGGTCGCTACCATGCTGGGGGCAGGATTGCCCATCGCCCAATCCTACAAGGCCATCGCTGACGGAACAGATCAACCCAAAATCCGGGAAATTTTCAGCGCTATCCGTCTTGATGTCGAAAGCGGGACCGCTCTGAGTGAAGCCCTGCGGAAGTATCCCCGTCAGTTCGACGCGCTCTACACCAGCCTGGTGGCCGTTGGTGAACGTTCAGGCAATCTCGATGATCTGATGGATAAAGTCGCGCTTTATATGGAAAACATCGAGGAGATCAAAGCAAAAGTCAAAGGCGCACTTTGGTATCCGGCCGCAGTGCTTGCTGTGGGCTTTATCGTCACCGTACTGTTGCTGGTGTTTGTCATTCCCCAGTTCGAGGATCTCTTTTCCAGCTTCGGGGCAAGCCTGCCGGCACTGACCGCCATCGTGATCGAACTCTCTCAGGGCTTTAGAGAACTGTGGCTTCAGATCTTCGCCATTATCGTCGGAGCTATTGTTGCCATTTCGATGTCCTACCGACGATCCGAGGCGATGCGGCATCGGGTAGACCGAATCTCGCTGCGCCTGCCGGTTTTCGGCATC
>JAERSQ010000131.1 GCA_016845525.1 Pseudomonadota bacterium | reverse complement strand
GCCAAGATTGCCAAACTCGGAAATCTTGAGCACCGCCACCGTCCCGATGAATCCGATCAGCACGTACATGATGGCGATATCTATGTAGAGTTCGGGATCACCGACCACGAAGCCCAGGACCGCGATCATCAGGACGGTCTTTGTGCCCAACGCGTTGGACGCAAGAATCCGGTCGTATACGGTCGGCCCCTTGATCGCGCGGATCAACGCGAACGCCATGGTCACCAGCAGCGCGATGAGGGTGATCGTCAGAATCATTGCCGCTCCGTTCGCTGCACCCGCCGCCCCATCTCACCCGACATCAGGTCTTTCGCCGCCTCTTCCGTCAGGGCATGGACCTCGATGGCGTCTTCCGAGACATCAAGGGAAATGGTCCCGGGTGTGAGGGTGATGGAGTTGGCGTAGGTGACCCGACCAACTTCGGTGTGGTCTTTGGCGTCGACGTGGATGACGGTGGGATGAATCGGCAGTTTGGGAGTTACGATCCGTTTGGCAACATCCAGGTTTGAGCGGATGATCTGGATGACAAGCCACGGACCGTAACGCATGAGCCCCGGCAGCAGGCCCACCGGTACTCCTTCTTCATCGAGCAGTTCAAGCCGGGCGGCGCAGGCAACAATCGCTGCCACCGAGACCAGACCCAGCGACAGAAGCAGCGGGCTGGTGTGTCCGGAGAGCAGCAGCCACGTACCGGACAATATGACGATCAGCGCGAGTGCGTTTCTCATGTTCTCTGGGCTCAGCGGGTGACGCAGGCCAGGCCCGCGTTCCAGTATTCGACGTTATACGTTATCACGCGCAGCACAAAACGGGTGCCCATTGTCGGGCAGGATCCGCATTGCATGCCCTGTCAGGAAAGACTCAAGCCGGTAGCGCGACGGTGAGCTCGGGCCTCGCGTCTTCTGTGGATATTCATGTCCTGGAGTGTTCGCTCGACGTAGCTGATGTGCTCATCTGACGCTGTCTTGGCAGCGTTCGGATCACCATCAATGATAGCGTTCATCAGGTGATAATGCTGGTCCCTGAGATGCTTGAAGTTGTCCGGCCGCTGGTAGAGGTTCTCAAGGTTATAGTGAATGCTCCGACGCAGCAGCGAGAACAGGCTGCGCATGACATGGACCAGCACCACGTTATGTGAGGCCTCACCAATCGCAAGATGAAAATCCGCGTCGGCCTTCGCTTCCACGACGGCGTCCCCTTCCCCGTGAGACGCAATCATCCGCTTGTAGGCGGTTCTCAGCAGTTCGATATCGGTCTGCGTCCGTCGCGCCGCGGCATGGTACGCCGCCATCGACTCGATCGCATGGCGCAACTCCATGACATCTTCCTGGGCATCGGGTGATGCGCTGATCAATTCCAGCAGGGGATTCTCCAGCGCGGGATTCAGGCTCTCGGTGACCTCTGTCGCCCCGCCCCGACGGGTGATGAGAAGGCCGCGGGCGGAGAGGATCTGCAGGCCTTCCCGCAATGAGGGGCGCGACACGCCAAGCTGTGCGGCGAACTTGCGTTCCGCTGGCAGCCGGTCGCCGGGTTTCAGGGCGCCCTCAAGAATGAGTTGTTCTATCTGACGGACGACGGAATCACAGACGCGTTCACGAGCCATAGGTTCTGGTTATCTGGTAAGACCACGCGTCGCAACTCTAGCACTCTTCGCAATCGAGGCAAACTGCCGGACGGATTTGAGGTGTCCCGGCGAGGGTAAGCTGCTGAGGACGCTGTCAGGTATCCCCGCGCGTGTGTGAAGACGCCCCGAAACCAAGGGACAGAAAAGCATGCATATCGTTTGGCCGTTGTCCCTGATCGAGTGAAAGGGCGTCTTCGACGGCCTTAAGGAAGGTATAGGGATAGGCGCCGGCCCGCGAGACCGTGAGTTTCTCAAGGGCAGCCCCTTCTCGCCGTTTCAGGGCGGGCGGCGGCGAGGTTCCCGTAATGCAGTTATAGATAGTTGCGGCCAGGCCATAGATATCGGTCCAGGGCCCGAGATCGCCATCGAGATATTGCTCGGGCGGCGCAAAGCCGTGGGTCAGGGTCTGGAAGGATCCAAACCGGTCGTCGTTATCGATCGTCTGGGCCGCGCCGAAATCGAGCAGCAGGGGCTGGCCGCTGGTCCGAAGCAGTACGTTGGCGGGCTTGACGTCAAGATGCACGACGCCCTGCTGGTGCATGTGCCAGAGTCCGTCTCCAATGGGCGGAAAGACCTGCTGCATGAAGTCCCAGTCGAGATCCCCCGCCAGCTTGTTGATAAACCAGCGCAGGTCGCGCCCTTCTTCGTGGGTCATGACCATGTACAGCGTTTGGTTCGCCTCGAAGTACTCGGCCACACTGATGACGTTCGGATGACGGACGGTACTCATCCGCTGTGCTTCGAAGCGGAATTTTTCCAGGCCCTTGCGAAACGGTGTCTGGGACAGGGGTGCATTGGGCTCAAGGGATCCATCCGGGTTGCGGGAAACGAGGTCCTGGGGGCAGTACTCCTTGATGACGAATTTGCGACGATCAAGTTCATTGCTCGCCAGGTACACCAGACTGAAGCCCCCGCCACCGAGGACTTCGCCCACGGTATACCCCTTGAGCACATATCCGTTTTGTAAAGGGAGTCTGCTGGCCATAACGATAGCGGTTGCGGGAGCAGGGGTGATCCACCGGCCGCAACCGGGAATACAGTATAGTTTCTCGCCTGAATTTGATGCAGCCCCGGCCGAGCCGCACTCGCCGTCGGCCATAATCCCGGAGATTCGATGTGCCAAAGAGTATGACCGCGTTCTCTCGCTGTGTTTCCCAGGGTCCGTCCGGAGACCTGACCTGGGAATTGCGTTCGGTAAACCATCGCTTCCGGGAGGTGGCCATGCGGCTTCCGGAGGAGATGCGTTTCCACGAGGGCGCTTTTCGCGATGCGATTGCGGCCTCAGTCAGTCGGGGCCGTATTGACGGCTGGCTTCGTTATTCGCCTCCCACGAGCGCATCTGATGCGCCACAGATGGATACAGATTTGATTGGGCAACTCGGTGCCTGGTCGGAAAGCGTCCGCCGGCTCCTGCCGGAAGCCCAGCCGCTGCGGGTTGGAGAGATTCTGAAATGGCCGGGTGTGATGTCGACCCCTGCCATAGACGAAGAGGCGCTGGCCGGCGCGGCAATGGCCCTGCTGACCCAAGCCCTGCAGCAACTGTCCGACTCCCGCGAGCGCGAGGGCAAGGCCCTTGGGCAAATGCTCAACGAACGCGTGCAGGCGGCGTCGTCCGCGATTGCGGCGTTGGAAGCGGTATTGCCTGAAATAGGTGATGCGCATCGCGAGCGTCTCGGCCAACGGCTGGCAGAGATGAGCGTGCAGGTGGATCCCGAACGGCTTGAACAGGAAGTGGTACTGCTGTTGGCAAAGAGTGAAGTCAGCGAAGAGGTGGATCGGCTGAAGATGCACCTCAAGGAAGTGACGCAGGCGCTTGAGCAAAACGACCCGATCGGCCGCCGGTTGGATTTTCTGATGCAGGAGTTGAACCGTGAGGCGAACACGCTGGGGTCCAAGTCCGCACACCCTGAACAGACCAACGCCTCCGTCACGCTCAAGGTCCTGATTGAGCAGATGCGCGAGCAGGTGCAGAACATTGAGTAACCAGGCCGCGTCTCGACCACCGACGCTTTATATCCTGTCAGCACCTTCAGGCGGAGGGAAAAGCAGCCTCGCCCGTGCGCTCGCCGATCGCGCTGAAAACATCGTGACGTCCGTCTCTCACACGACCCGCCCGCAGCGCCCTGG
>JAERSQ010000130.1 GCA_016845525.1 Pseudomonadota bacterium | reverse complement strand
AAGCTTCAGGACGCATTGTCGACTTCGATCGATGACCTCGACGGCACGTTTTCCTTTCTCGTCTCGACGGGAGATGAGATCGGTTATGCCAAGGATCGCCTGGCTGCCAAGCCGATGATCATGTACGAGGATGACGACCTGGTCGCCATTGCTTCTGAAGAGGTATCGCTGAACCGGCTTTTCCCCGGTAAAGCACTGAACACACGTGAACCCGCACCAGGAACCTACGCCACATGGTCTCGATCGATTTAGCCGAACTGAGCGTTCGCGAGGCGAATGCTCAACTTCGTCAACTAGGTGAAGCGGGGGAAGCAGTCGAGATTCTGAACCCGGACGCCCGTCATCATATTGGCGTGGGCCTGACTGCTCCGATCAATGTCAATGTCCAGGGTTCTGCCGGCTATTTCTGTGCGGGGCTGACCGACCAGGCGCGCTTTCAGGTTTCGCACAACGTGGGTTGGGGTGTCGGCGACAACATGTATAGCGGTTCGGTGGTGGTGGGCGGAAATGCTGGCGCCATCCCCGGCGTTGCGATCCGGGGTGCCGAGATTGTGATCAAGGGCAATATGGGGTCAAGGGCAGGGCAGGTGATGAAAGCCGGCACGTTGTGCTGTGCCGGGAATGCCAACTTCATGGCCGGTTACATGATGTATGGGGGTCGCATCATCATTCTGGGCGATTCCGGCGAAAGGGTCGGCGAGGATATGTCGAGTGGGGAGATCTATGTGGCGGGTAACGTTCAGGATCTCGGCTCAGATGCGATGCTGACCGATGTTGACCCCAAAGAGATCGAGAGCGTGTATGAATTTCTTGATCGCTACGGCATCAAGGCGCCTAAAGGCTTTTCCAAGATCGTTAACGCGGGCAAGAAACTGCGCTACGGCACTCCTGAAACTCCCATGCGCAGTATTCCCTTCAATTCCTTCTCGGGCGATTCCGCGTACTGGAACCCGAAGGTGCAGGAAGATATCGCGGTCAAGGCGCAGAGCGGTCGTTATCGAATCCGCGGCTATGGCGGGGCCAGGCCCTTGCCGCACCTCAGTGACATTGGGTTTCGCAAGGACTTGACGCAAGCCGGAGCCGACCGCGATGTGGTATCAAAAATCCGCATGGAAACCGAGATCGGCGGAATCAACGGAGCACGACCCCTAAAGCTGAGTATGCCCGTGATGATTGCCCCGATGAGTTACGGGGCGCTAAGCCGCTCAACGAAGTACGCGATCGCGATGGGATCGGCCATGTCGGGTATTGCAGAAAACACGGGCGAGGGCGGTATGAGTGATGCGCAGCGCGATGCTGCCGGTCAATTGATTTTTCAGTGCCTTGGCGGGCGATTGGGCTGGAACATCCATGACATGCGCCGGGCTGATGCGCTGGAGATTTACATCTCCCAAGGCGCAAAGCCTGGTCTCGGTGGACAGTTGATGGCCAAGAAAGTGACCCCGGAACTTGCCGAGATTCGAGGCATTCCGTCCGGCATTGATTTACGTTCGCCGTCGCGCCACCCCGATATTCTTGGGGCGGATGATCTTGTCATCAAGGTTGAAGAGTTTCGTGAAGCGACCGGGTACGAAGTGCCGGTCAGCGTGAAGCTCGGCGCCGGAAGAATCCGTGACGATATCAAGATCGCCTCCAAGGACGGATTCGATTTCGTCGAGTTGGACGGCATGCAGGGTTCTACCGGTGCAGGCAGTGCGGAGGTGATCGACAACGTCGGTATTCCCACCCTGCCTGCGATTATTGAGGCGATCGAGGCGCTTGAAGAGATTGACGCCCGGGACAAGATCCAGTTGGTACTGATGGGAGGGCTTCGCGACGGTGTCGACGCCGTGAAGGCCCTGTGCCTGGGTGCGGACGCCGTGGCCTTCGGGACATCGGTTATTGTGGCGGGCGGGTGTATCTCATGCATGCAGTGCCATATCGGTCAGTGTGTGACGGGCATTGCGACGCAGGATCCCGAGCATGAAAAGCGTTACCAGCCCGAGGTCGAAGCCAGCAACATTCATCGATTCCTGGAAAGCGTCCGCTGGCAGATTGCAGCAGTCACCCAGGCACTTGGCTACGATGATGTGACCGGTCTCAATAGAGATGACCTCGTCGCTTTAACTCCTGAGGCAGCCGATATTACGGGCTTGCCGTACGAACCCCCAATGGCAGATGCTGCGCAGGGGCAGGTGGGGGTGTCGTCATGAGCGTTTACGGTCTTGAGCGGATCAGCGTGCCGGTGTCGCCGCCTGGGTTTTCAGACGACACTTCCGATCCGCACTATGTGCCGGCCCCATGCCAGGTCGCCTGCCCGATAGGAACAGATGCGCCGTCTTATATCGGCTACATCTGGGAAAAACAGTACGCTGAGGCGTTCGAGGCAATTACCGCGACCAATCCGTTCAGCTCGATCTGTGGACGGGTCTGTGATGCCCCCTGTGAGCCTGCCTGTCGCCGCGAAAGCAGCGACGGTGCGGTACAGATCCGCAATCTCAAACGATTTGTGATGGATAAACTGGGCACGGATATGCCCAAAACCCGATTCGAGGTGTCCCGCAAGGAGACCGTCGGTATTGTGGGGTCGGGTCCGGCAGGACTGACCGCTGCTTTTGATCTGTGCAAAGCGGGGTTTTCGGTGTCGGTTTATGAAATGACTGACCGATTGGGCGGCACCATGGTCTGGGGCATCCCCCAGTTTCGACTACCCTCGGGAATCATTGAAGAGGATATTCAGCGTCTTCAGCATCAGTGTCCCGGACTCACCGTTCATCTCAGCACAGCACTCGGTCGTGAGGTGTCTCTTGATGAGTTGAAAGAGCGGCACGATGCTGTGCTGCTGACGATCGGCTCATGGTGGGGAAAACCGATGGGCATTCCCGGAGAAGATCATCCCAACGTGGAAGACGGTGTGAGTTTCCTCAGGCGGATCAACGCGGGTGAGCGTCCTCAGATGCCCCAAACCGTTGTTGTCGTAGGCGGAGGCGACGTTGCGATGGATGCGTGTAGAGCGGCTTTGCGCCTGCCCGGCTGCAAGACCGTCAAAGTGGTATACCGGCGTGGCCCAGAGGAGATACCGGCGCGCAAGATCGAGTTACATCACGCGCAAAAAGAAGGCATTGAATTTGTCTACAACACCATGCAGACGGCCATTTCGGACCTGGGCGACAGTCTTGCGTTGCAGTGTGTGCGTACCGAGGCGGGACCGCCTGATGAAGATGGCCGTCGCTCACCCGTGGTTGTCAAGGGGAGCACCTTTGAGATTCCGTGCGGCATGGTGATTGCTGCCGTGGGACAAAAAGGCGCCAGTGAGGCACTGGATGCCGCCGGCCTGATGGATGTCGACCGGGTTCGTACCGATTTCCCGACGATGCGCACCGCGGATCCGAAAGTCTTCGCCGCGGGTGATGGCGCCTTTGGCGGCTCTACAATTGTGATGGCAATGCAGCATGGGCAGCGCGCTGCCTACTATGTTCGTGCCGCACTGGAGAATATCGATTCACCAATTCCGTATCGCACGCCATACCGCACCCGGCGGGTGCCGGTGGCCCAGGATCTGAAATGGGAGCAATTCGCTCTTGAAGAGCCGGTCTTTCACGGCGTCGGTGAAGAGCCCGCAAGCTTTCCCGAGATTGAGGACACCTACGATGAGGGGGCCGCGATGCGGGAAGCAGCCCGATGTTATCGGTGTGACGCCGAGACCGGGTCGACCGACTACTCGGTTCATCATCGGGAAGATCTCTTTTCCATGGCTCGAACGCATCCAAAAGATGTTGATAAACATCAGGCCATGCTGCAAAAGCGGCTTAGCCCTCGGGATAACCCTTACCCCGCTGAGCGCCCAGCCTCTTTGGACGACCTGGTTTTCCTGCCGGCAAATCTTTCACGTCTGGTCATTGATCCTTATCGTGAGGCGTGTCGGATCGATATCGACCTTGGGCCGGATCTCAGCCTGAGGCAGCCATTTCTGATCAGCGGTCTGGATGATGCGCCTGAGGAGATCAGGCAAGCCGCGTGGAGAGCAGCAGAAGAAAACGGTGCGGGAGTCGTCAGTAAATCTGCGCCCGATGGCAGCGTTCACTGGTTGCAGATTCTTGAGGCTGGTGAAACGGCTCATTCCCGGGCCGCCGGCATTGTGCAACGATGGCACAAGTCGTTGGCAAACGAGGATCCGCTTCAAGGGAGCAGTCGACTCAAAGGCATTAGTCTTTCCAACGCTGAAGACATCGATGAGGTCGTGGACTACGCACTGACCCATGATTATGACTTTCTGATGCTCGACAGCACTGGCGACCAAGGCTCGTGGCGCGACGAGTTGGTTTCTCAACCGCGTTTTGAGTTGCTGTCTCAAACCGTTTCGGCGCTGCGACAACGGAAAAAGGAGGAAGTTCTGACGCTTGTCTTCGCCGGCGGAGTGCGGTCAGGTACGGATGCAGCACGTCTCATTGCCATGGGCGCCAGCGTTGTGACTTACGGCGTGACTTCGGCGATCGCGATGGGTGGTGAGATTCATGATGGGGGAATCCGCTGGCAATCCGACAGGACACCCGAGGAACGTGTGGAGGGTTTAAGAGCAATCCTGAATGCCAATGCAGGCGAGGCATCAATGATGGCACGCTGTACCGGCAAGACACGACTTCATAATCTTGAGCCGGAAGACCTGCGGAGTGTGACGCTGACAACCAGTTCCACCATGCGGGTGCCTGTCCCGGGTCATAACGTTACCGGGCGACACGGCACACCATGAGTCCAAGATCCTCAGGGCATCCCCTCGAGGTGGTGGACCAGGATTTGGCGGTTCCGGTCTCGGAGCGTAGCCATCGGCTCGAGGACGCCATCGGCAGGCAGGTTCGGGTGTACCGGACGCAGCTCAGCATGACCATCGCCAATCTGGCGCGCCAGGCGGATTTGTCTCCCGGGATGTTGTCCAAGATCGAGAATGGCCAGACATCGCCATCTTTGACAACGCTGCAGTCCCTTGCAACTGCGCTTAATGTGCCGGTCACTGCTCTTTTCCGCCAGTACGAGCAGGATCGCGAGGCGTCCTTCGTCAAGGCGGGTAAGGGCCTTGTCATCGACCGTCGCGGCACCCGCGCGGGCCATCAGTACCACCTGCTGGGCCATTCTGTCGGTGACCGGGCTACCCGAGTCGAGCCCTACCTGATCGTGATCTCAGAACCCTCGGACGTCTTTCCCCTGTTCCAGCACGATGGAGTCGAGTTCATTTACATCCTGGAGGGAGAAATGGTCTATCGGCATGGTTCGCATGTATACGCGATGAGTCCGGGAGATTCACTTTATTTCGATGCGGATGCGCCGCATGGCCCCGAGGAACTGAAACAACTGCCGATCCGGTTTCTCTCGTTCATCGTTGAGCCCAGTCCGGGCTCGTGAGATCATCAGCGGTATTGCATTCCACAGCACAGATTTTTCAAAATTCTGAAAGGAGGATAGCTATCATGGCAATCAATCTGGCGACCGTCGCCAAGCAAAAAAAGATCAAGTATTTCCTGATCAGTTTCGTCGATCTTTTTGGCGTGCTGCGCTCCAAACTGGTGCCGGCGAGAGCCATTGGCGATATGCAAAAAGAGGGCGCCGGCTTCGCTGGTTTTGCCGCATGGCTGGATATGACGCCGGCGCACCCCGATATGTTCTCGGTGCCGGATCCAGCGAGCCTGATTCAATTGCCCTGGAAGCCGGAAGTCGGCTGGCTGGCAGGCGACCTGGTGATGGATGGAAAGCCCGTTGAGGCCTCTCCGCGTGTGGCCTTGAAGGCGCAGATTGCCAAGGCGGCAAAGCAGGGTTACCGGATGAAAACAGGGGTCGAGTGCGAGTACTTTCTCGTCAGCGGCGACGGCTTATCGCTGTCGGATCCCAATGATACGCAGGAAAAACCCTGCTATGACCAGTCGGCACTGATGCGCCGCTATGACGTCATCAGCGAGATTTGTGACTGCATGATCTCACTCGGTTGGGCCCCCTATCAGAATGACCACGAAGACGCCAACGGACAGTTTGAGATGAACTGGGATTTCGACGATGCCCTGATCACGGCGGACCGCCATGTGTTCTTCAAATACATGGTCAAGGCGATAGCGGAAAAACACGGACTGCGGGCCACGTT
>JAERSQ010000129.1 GCA_016845525.1 Pseudomonadota bacterium | reverse complement strand
GTAACTGATCTGTCCCGCGGCACCTGTGACCGCAACCCGAACCGGCTTCTTCATCAACTACTCTCCTTATCTGGAAGTTACAAAAAACTCATCAGCAAGAACTGGGGGGCAGATCACACAACGCCCGCATCAATCCCAACCAGCCGCATCGGATCGCAGTGGCCGGACGCTGATGCGGCTGATGCCACTTATGCCCCGCGTGGGCAGGTCAGTCTAGTGACACAAAATGACCGGGCACACTGCGTGATTGAAAATCTCGCTGGTCGGTCCGCCAAAGACCAATTGGCGCAGGCGGCTGCGTGTGAAAGCGCCTTTGATAATCAGATCTGCACCAAAATCCTTTGCCTCGGAAACAATGACCTGGCCCACCGTGGTGCCGGCGCTCTCTGCCATTTTGGATTGCACCTTGAATCCGCTGGCCCGAAGATGTGCGGTGATCAGTTCCACATCCGGCCCGGAAACCATACCCCCCTCCACAGACAGTACCTGTATCGCCTCCGACCGGGCCAGCAAGGGCCTGGCCGCACTCAACGCTCGCGCGGTCTCTGTGCTGCCGTTCCAGGCCACCAGGATGCGGCGGCCAATGGTCTGGGGAATCTCATCGCTGACCAGCAACAGGGGCCGACCGCTTTCGAAAAGCAGCGCCTCAGCGGTGCTTTTCCAGTCCATGTCCCCGCCGGCCAGATCGCGGTGCAGTACACTGATCCCAAAGGCCCTGGCGTACTCGCCCAACCCCTCGGGCCCGGTACCCATCATTTCTGTCCAACCAGCGCGCAAGCCCTCCCCTTCCAGCGAGCTCAAAGGAATTCCCCGTTCGGCGATCAGGGACTCGAAGGCCTCGCGGGCGAGTGTTGCCTGCTGTCTGCCTTCTTCTTCAAAGGCGGCGAGATAGTCCCCAGGCAAAGTAATCCCTTCACCCGCAATAATCGGAAGCACCTGACGGCTGTAGGCTCCCTCAATATAGGCGCCTTCGGCTTCCGCTATGCGTTTTGCTGCATCGACCGCTGCCGCATTGGGTTGGGTGTTATTGAATGGAACCAGTATTGTGCGCAAACCAGGCATGGATAACCTCCTCCATGGCGAAAAATATGGCCCTATTTTATCAAGGGCTTGCCGAATCTGCCGGGCCAACCCGTTCCAGCAAAGATTCCCCCACAAAGGTACGACGCCAGCCGCTTAATACACGAAGATTCCGCTTGCCCGCCGCCAGTGCGCGAATCTCATTCCTTGGCGCAATGGCAGATGGGGGGACACCCTCACGCTCACACACCTCCCCCAGATATTTCCATAAAGCGTTTCCCAATGCCTTTTGCGCGGCATCGGGTCTGGTCGGCCGGGGCAGCGCAACAAAGTCTGGATCAGGCGTTTCACTCATTCGGATGACACCGAGAATCTCTTCGCCCCGTCGCTTCAGCGTCCCTTTTTCAAGGCCCGTCACTGCCGATAAATCCTGCTGATTTTTCGGCCGCGTCCGCGAAAGCTCGATAAGCGTCTCGGTGGAAACTAACCATTCGCGGGGACGATCTTTTTTGCGGGCAAGATCCTCACGCCACCGGGCCAAAGACGCCGCTACACTTTGAGATGCACGATCCATCCCTGCGCAGGCCCTGATCACTTTTTCGATGGCAGCATTTTCTGCCTTTCGCAGCGATTCTTCCGAAACCAGCGCCGCGCAGTCATCAGACAGCCAGGTCTCACGCCCATGATCCCGGAGGGCTTCACGCAAGGTCTCGTACAGCATCCCAAGATAGTGCACATCATCCAGCGCATACTGCACTTCTGCCTCACTTAAGGGCCGTCGGCACCAGGGTGTTCTGGTAAAGGCTTTTGGAAGCGCCACATCACATATGTCCTTTACCATGCGGGCATAGCCCACCTGCTCGCCGTATCCACAAAATGCGGCGGCAATCTGGGTATCGAAAAATTTTCCCGGCACCACGGAAAGATGCTGCTGCAGCACTTCGAGATCCTGGCGGGCGGCGTGGAAAACCTTGACCGGCTGTGACTCACTGATCAAGGCCCGGATCCCATTCCAATCAAGTTCTGCAAGCGGGTCAATACACACTGCCTGCTCGGGAGTCGACATCTGAAGCAGGCAAAGCCGAGGGAAAAAGGTCCGCACCCGTTCAAATTCTGTATCTATACCGAGCCACGGAGCGTTCTTGGCATGCGCAACCCAGGCATCCAGGTGTTCCTGGCAATCTATCCAAAGGGTCTGAGTGTTCAACGGGTTATTTTGTCAACGACGACTCAGTCATTGCTGAAGACAGGAGGAAAGCGCGCTGATGATATCATCGCGTCATCCTAATTTCTGATTAAACCTTATGGTCAGTTTTCTGCAGTTGTTCATCAATCTTTGCCTGTTTCGACGCCAGACACAGGATGTGCCGCGGTCTGAAACCCTGCTGTTGGCAACAGCGGCGCTCGCGGTGATCACAAGCGCCATCAACGCGGTCCCCAATGCCGGATTGATTCGAGGGCTTTTCATGTCAGTCGGGCAGGTGCTGCTCTTCGCGCTGCTGATCAGCCTGCTCCTGCGATTTAGAAACCGCTCGGAACGCTCGACCCAGACTCTGACGGCCATGTTCGGGGCAACGACGCTGCTGCAGCTGCTTGCCCTGCCCTTCTTCGGATGGCATGAGCGCCTGCTGCCGGACGGTCCCGACCCGGTGATGATGTTGACGACGCCTCTCCTCGTTGCCGCCGGCATCGCGATCTGGTCGCTCGCCGTTATGGCTTCCATTCTCCGTCAGGCGATGGAATGTGGAATGGGACTGGCGCTTTTGATCATCGTTGCCTGCCAATCCGTGATCATGGCCGCCATCATGACCCTCAGCGGCAGCCCATCTGGTTGAATACCTCTGTCCATATCGCAGGTATCGGCGGGACGTTCATGGCCGGACTTGCGTTGATTGCCCGCGAAGCGGGCTTTGAGGTCAGCGGTTGCGATCAGGCGATCTACCCTCCCATGAGTGATCTACTGGCCTCTCAGAATATTGCAGTACAGGAAGGTTACGAGCCCGAGTTTCCCGGATCAGGAACGACACCCGGCCTCTTTGTGATCGGCAATGCGTTGTCGCGGGGCAATCCTCTGGTCGAGCACATACTGAATCAGCGTCTCAGCTATACCTCGGGAGCACGGTGGCTGCGCGAGACCATCATCCCGCAAAAAAGCGTCCTCGCGATCGCCGGGACGCACGGCAAGACAACCACCTCCAGTATCTGCGCTTTTCTGCTCGATGCATGCGGTCTGGAGCCGGGGTTTCTGATCGGAGGGGTTCCTGGAAACTTCGACGTCTCAGCGCGACTTGGCGCAGGAACTTGGTTTGTCATTGAAGCCGATGAGTACGATACAGCGTTCTTTGATAAGCGTTCGAAATTCCTTCACTACCGTCCTGATGTTCTGATGCTTGGAAACCTCGAATTTGACCACGCCGATATTTTTGACAGCATTGCCGACGTCGAAAAACAGTTTCAGTATCTGCTGCGAAGTGTCCCTGCGAACGGAACCGTCGTGGTCAACGCAGATCAGCCCGAGCTCGGCAACTTGCTGGCGCGCGGCTGCTGGTCACAAGTGATCCGTTACAGTTGCACCGACGTCCCCGCCGTCTGGCGCGCGGTCGCCCTGCAGGCAGACTGCCGGCGTTTTGATGTGTACTGCGAGGATCATCACGTGGCGACAGTCGAGTGGCCGCTGATGGGCCAACACAACCTGCAGAATGCGATCGGCGCTATTGCCGCGACTCACGTGATCGGCGCCAAACCTGAGGACGCCTGTGCAGCACTGACTGAATTTCGAGCGCCCAAGCGGCGGCTTGAGCGGGTCAACCCGAACTGCTCTATCGCACTTTTCGACGACTTTGCACACCATCCCACGGCTATCCGGGAAACCCTGAAATCGCTACGGGCTTTTGATCCAACGGGAAAAGTGGTTGCTATTCTCGAGCCGCGCTCCAATACGATGAAACAGGGTGTTCACCGGCCTGAACTCGCGCAGGCACTGTCACTCGCCGACGTTGCCATCATATGCCGTCGTGATGACCTCGATTGGGATCCCGAAGAACTGACACACCTCAAAGACGGGGATAAAATTAGGGTGTGTAATTCCAATGCGCAGATCGTTGATACGGTCTGCGGCGTGGTCAAATCAGGCGATCGCGTGGTCATGATGAGCAACGGCAATTTCGACGGACTGCGCGACCTCCTTGCCGCGCGGCTGAATTGAGCACTGTATTTCTCCGGAGGACACTTCAATGAAACAAGTTCTTAGCACTTTGGGACTTTTTTTCTTTCTGAGTCTGCCAACAGCGGCACAGGCACAAGAGTACCAACAGGATGTCAATTTCTTTGAACTTCAAGTCGCACAGCCCGTGCATACGGGCGACAAGATAGAAGTACTCGAGCTCTTCTGGTACCGCTGTCCACACTGCTACGAGCTTGAGCCCTACCTGAACAAATGGCTCAAGAACAAACCGGAGTTCGTGGAGTTTGTTCGACTCCCTGCGATACTGAATCGCTCATGGGCATTTGATGCCCGGGTTTACTACACCTTTGTTGCCTTGGGTCTGGTAGATCAACTACATGAAGCCTATTTTGAGGCCATTCATAAAGACCGGAAACGCTTCAGGAAAGCGGAACAGGTGGCAGACTGGGTCGCCGAGCAGGGACTGGATCCTCAGCCGATATTAGATACCTTCAACTCGTTTGGTGTTGATTCGATGGTCGCGCACGCGGCAGACATGTCGGGTCGATACGAGACAGATGGCGTGCCCACGATCATCATTGACGGAAAATACCGGACGAAGGTGTCCTGGGCGGGTGGCCATAACGAACTGATGGATCTCATGAATTATCTCGCCCAACGCGCACAAACCGAGCGCGCCGACTAGATCTACGGCATATCGGCTCATCGTGGCCAGAGATCCGAGCGAATACCAGATCTTCTTTCATGTTGGTCTGGGGAAGGCAGCGTCCACCTACCTTCAGAATCGGGTCTTTCCCAAACTGCAAGACATTTGCTATGTGCCTCGCGACCGTTACCGCGGATATCAGAGACTGATCGAGCGTACCCAAGACCGGCGCTACCTGATCTCCCGCGAAGCGGCTTACCGACTGAACCAGCGTCTGGACGAGTTCGCCGCCTTTAAAGCCGACGCACGTGTGATCCTGGTGCTGCGACGGCATGATCGCTGGATAGCGTCTCATTACAGACGTTATCTCAAGAACGGCGGCAGCATGGAATTCGAGCGCTATGCTGATCTGGACAGTTCTGCACCACCTGTATGGGGTGAACAGCAAATGCGCTTCCTGCCCATGATCGAGGCCATTGAGTCCCGTTTTGGTTCCGCCCCTCTTGTGTTGTTCCACGAAGACCTCAAAACCGATCCGTTTTCCTTAATCGATCAGATCTGTGCTTTCACCGGGGCACGCTACCAGCGGGAACAGATCGACCTTTCAGTGGTGCACAGTTCCTGGAGCGACGATCAACTCAAGGTGACGCAGCAGGTCGGCAAGCGTATTTTTTCCGAGATCCCGGAAGCGGTTAAACACCCCGGGCTCCATCGGGTGCAGCGTCGGCTCAGACTCTGGACTTGCTACAGCATTCTCGGTGCGGCAAAACTGATGCCCAAGGCCTTGCTCGATCCCCGCCCGCTGATCCAAGCCGACAGCCTGGAGCGGATCCGCAGCCACTTTGAGGAAGACTGGCATGCCTGTCATCAGTACGCCCAGGCGAACAATCCGTCACCAGCACCGCTTAAACGTTGATCAGTCCCGAGCCTTTGATGCCATCAAATACAAACTGCACAGCAAGCGCCGTCAATAGGAGTCCGAATATCCGGCTCACGACATTCATGCCGGTGACACCCAGCAGGCGCTGTACCTGGCCTGACATAAACATCAACGTCAGGGTTAACAGGAGCACGAATCCCAGGCTCGAAACCACTGCGAGTTGCTGATACAGATTGTTTCCGGCGTTGGTCATCAACAAGATAGCGGCGCCGATGGCTCCGGGACCCGCAATCAAAGGCGTCGCAAGCGGAAACACCGCGATATCCTTTCGCTCACGGGCTTCTCGATCCTCATCCTCTGTCGTCGACGCCACACCGGAATGACGGGCAAAAACCATGTCTAGTCCCACCAGAAACAACAAGATCCCGCCCGCGGTCTGCAATGCTGGGATAGAAATGCCAAGGCGATCAAGTAGCATCTGGCCGAACAAGGCAAATGCGTATAGCAAACACGACGCCAGAAAGACTGCCCGGACCGCAGTCCGCCACCGCTGCCGAGACGTCATCCCGCGCGACAATACCGGATACATGACCGCGACATCGATTGGTCCGATTGTGGCGAAAAAGGTAGTGAAAGCAATGACCAATGTTTCGTTCATAGCGGTTATCTGAATCGCTCAAGCGAATCGTTTAATCGAAGGTTGCGACCCCCTCTTTGTGCAAATCTTCCATGGTGCGGGAAATTCCCTCGCGAAGAATGCTGATCATTTCGTCAATTTGACCTCGGGTGATACAAAGCGGCGGCGACATCACACACATATTGATTAACGGCCGGA
Organism: Pseudomonadota bacterium; assembly: GCA_016845525.1. Classification (GTDB taxonomy): domain Bacteria; phylum Pseudomonadota; class Gammaproteobacteria; order Arenicellales; family UBA868; genus UBA868. The sequence goes on along the minus strand of JAERSQ010000129.1, from coordinate 3,719 downwards.
CCAGAAGACCCAGCGCCTGGCAATGCTTGTCAATTCGGCTGCCCACTTCATAGTCGAGTTCTAAAGGTTGACGGCTCTCCTGGCTGGCCACGCACTCCAGGCAGCCCATCAGACCCATGCCTCGGATGTCGCCCACGATGGGCAGGTCCGACAGAGTCCGCAGCTGCTCCTGCATATAGGGGCCAACGTCAAGCGCATTCTCGAGCAGTCCCTGTGACTCAAAAACTTCCATATTCGCAATACCTGCCGCACAGGCTACCGGATGACCCGAATAGGTAAATCCGTTGGAAAAAACCGATCCCCGATTACTGTCGCCACTGACCGCCTGAATCAGTCTATCGGAAATAATCACACAGGAAAGCGGGATATACCCAGACGTCAGGCCCTTGGCTGAGATAATGATATCCGGCGTGATATCGAATACCGGCTCCGAGGCAAACCAATGGCCCAGGCGGCCGAATCCTGTCACCACTTCGTCCGAGATATAGATCACATCGTGGCGACGGCAGACTTCAAGGCAGGCAGCGTGATAACCCGAGGGCGGCACAATGACCCCCCCTGAGGCCAGGATGGGCTCTGCGATAAACGCCCCTACCTTGTCCGGCCCCACCTCAAGAATCTTGTCCTCCAACTCCTTAACCAGAAAGTCCTTGAATCCGGCGACATCCATCCCCTCAGGGCGGCGATAGGGATTAGGCGAGGAAATGAAATGCACCGTTTCCAATCGGGTATCGAGCCAGTTCTTATCGCGAGGCTTTCCTGAGACCGCTGCCGCAAGATAGGTACTGCCGTGATAGGCATCATGTCGCGAAATGATGTGTTTCTTCTCTGGCCGGTCGAGCACGTTGTTGTAAAACATCATAAAGCGCAGCGCCGAATCCACCGCGGTGGACCCGCCGGTTGCATAAAAGACGTGGTTTAGGTCTCCAGGCGCGACTGCTGCGAGACGATCCGCCAGACGGGCAGCGGGTTCCGTAGGATGACTCCAGGGGCTCGTGTAGGACAATTGTGCCGCCTGCTGATGTATTGCATCCACGATCTTCTTCTGGCCGTGACCCGCGTTAACGCACCACATGCCGCCGGGACCATCCAATAGACGATTGCCCTTGGCGTCAAATACATAAGAGCCGTCGCCCACCCCCAGAACTGTTCGGCCCGTATTCGGGATATCAAAAGACTCCCACGGATGGACGACATGTGTATCCATGCGGCGAACTGCGGAAAGGTCCATGGGACGGGGTGTGGACATGCTGAATCTCCTTTGGATTTGCTTGATCGGTTACTGTGTTTTTGGAATCTGGTACGTAAACCGGACTAACGGGATACTTCTGCTTTAAGGCGGACATTCAGATCCGCTATGGAATCGGCTGCCGGCGCGCGGCGGCGGCTCATGACGGGGATTTTCTCTTTCAGGCGTTGATGAAACTGCAGCACACCGGCTTCTATATCGGCGAGGTTGTCCAAAGGAAAGACGCTTGTCCCGGCAGCTTCCTGAAGCCACCGCACCAGGGCGTCGTCCTCCCGGCTCGTTAAAGTGTCGATTCTGCCGCTCAGGTACTGTGCGGCACGTACCTGACGTGAAGCATTGGGCAGCCCGTACTCCCGGGAAACCACTCTGGTCCTGTCGGGCCCACATGGCAAAGACATGTAGTAACCCGCCTTCTCGGGATAGAAATAAATTATGGCATTGGGGAAAATTCCAAAATACAACCAAAGACGGCGCGACTCGTCGGGAAGGTGTGCCATGTCAGGCAAAAGGGATTTGTATCGAGCCACACTCCACGCGCTTGCAGGCTGATCGTCCACGGTTCCGGTTGATACGGGAATACCGTCGATGAAATCGTCTCGATAACTTCTTCCGTACAACTCCTGAAGTGCCGGATGGGCAGAAGGCACGTGATAGCCCTCGTTATCCACATCATGAAAGAACTTCCAGTTGTAGCGGACCTCACTGACGCTGGCCTCGCCCAGGGAGATCATCTCGGCGAGCCGGTAACTGGCCACCCGCTCTTCAATGATATGGAGCTGCTTGGCCACTGCGTCACCGCCCGGCTCAAACCGGATGAAGATGAGCCCTTGCCAGACTTCGAGCTCCAGCGGAACCAGGCCATGCTCGCTCAGTTCCAGATTCTCAAAGGTCTGCAGGCGCGGCACACTTTTTAGCCGTCCATCGAGGCTATAGGTCCAGCCATGGAAGGGACAGCGCATCACGTGCCCACAATGACCCTGGCTTTTGGGAACAACCCGGGAACCCCGGTGACGGCACACATTATGAAAGGCGCGCAACGTCTCCTGGTCATCTCGCACCACCAGAACACGCTCTGGTCCTACTTCGAGGGTGAGGTAGTCTCCCGGCATCGGCACATCTGAGACATGGCCCGCCAACATCCACTCACGCCTGAAGAGTTCTGATATTTCAAGGTCATGAAGTTCATGACTGGTATAGGTCCAGGCCGACAGCATGCCATCGCCAGCACCATCGGCAGTCGGTGGGTAGCCGCTATGGCTCGGCTCGTCTGATGCATCCAGTCCCAAAGGCAATACACTCTCCAAATAATCAAAACAGGTTTTTCGTGCCGCCCCAAGGTCGACCGTGTCGGGCTCCATCATGGATTGCTCCCAGACACTGTCGATCAATGCATCAAAGGCGCGAGCCAAAGCTGCCGCATGGATGGGCTTTGACTGAGCATCGCCAGTGCCCTGGAACAGGGTTGTGAACAGCACTTCAACGCGCTGGCGGATAGCAAGCTCCCGAACCCTGACCGCCCCGATATAGTCACCCCGGGCTTGGCTCTCTCCCATGAACGCATACCAGACCGCAGCCCTGGCGGGTGTGCACAGATGTGGATCGAGCATGGCCTCCGCCAGCGCCCGCAGAGTCTTTGTCGGATCTGACGACAACGCGAACGCACGATCCACGGCAGTTTCGTACTCCCGGGAAACTGTCTGAAGTGTTTCCAGGAGCAGTTGCTCTTTGGTTTTGAAGTAGAAGTTGACGATACTGGTGGACAGGCCTGCCTGCCGCGCAACCTTGGCAAGGGTGAGCCGCGACAACCCATCGCAGTAGATGACCTCGATAGTGGCCTCAATCAATTGGCCACGCCGATCGACATTCAGTCGAGACATTCGAACGGGAGTAACTGAACTCATGACTTCAACCTGGCGTTTGCAACTCGATTCCAGATTGTATGAGTATACAAATATCTGTATGGCTGTACAGATATTTTAGGATCGATTTAGAGCGCTAGTCCTTAAGGAGCAAAAGATCCTCTGGATCAAACCCAAGCCACGCCTCGTCACCCGTTTTCTCCGAGCCCCTGTAGTCGTGTTGTGCGACATCCAGCCAATCATCTTCTGCCCCACTGACCGTGACCCGGTAGTACGTGGTATGACCCCAGAACACACTCGCGGCCAAGGTCACACGGACCGCTCCGGGTTCTGACGCCGATAGGAGATTCAGATTTTCAGGCCGGATGGCCAGGGTCACGGAGTCGCCGAGGGCAACATCCTGATCGTTGCGCCCAACACAGACATCACCCAGAGTGGGCGTATTGACCGTGACTTTTCCCTCCACCGACTCGACTCTTCCTTGGAGCAGGTTCATCTGACCGATAAAGTCCGCGACCTCATGACTCTTTGGCCGCTCGTAAATCTGCCGTGGAGCATCGATTTGCAGGATCCTGCCCTCGCCCATCACCGCCACCCGGTCGGAAAGGGTC
>JAERSQ010000128.1 GCA_016845525.1 Pseudomonadota bacterium | reverse complement strand
AGTTTTATACCTTATTGGATGAAAATGATAGTCTTGACAAGGGCAAAGGAGTGTAAAAGACCGGCGGGCTGTCGTCACCCAGGGAAAGCAGTATGTCCGAAATACTCTTGTTTTATAGACAAATTGGCTCGTTTGAACCTTTCTTATGAGCAAGGAGAAGCGACTTGAGCGGGTTTTTTTCAGGAGAAGCGTTTGCGGTTGATACAAAGACTTCAGGCACACTGACCGGGCTGCGCTGGGGTTCAGCGAGCGAGTTACCTGTTCTTGCCCTGCACGGCTGGCTGGACAACGCTTCGAGTTTTGCGCCTCTCGCCTCCCATCTTGCAGGGTTTCAACTGCTTGCCCTGGATCTTCCCGGCCACGGTCATTCCCAGCATCGACCACCCGGCATGCGCTATCACCTGCTGGATTACGTGCCGGCAGTGCTGGAGGCCGCAGAAGGTCTCGGATGGGAGTCGGGTTTGATCATGGGCCATTCTCTCGGCGGAGCGATTGCCGGCCTCGTAGCCATTGCGGCACCGGAGCAGGTCAAGGCCATGATTTTGATAGAGGGACTCGGCCCGCTTTCCGAGTCCGAAACCAAGCTGCCCGGCAGGCTGCGCAATTCCGTTGCGGGTTACGCCCGAGCGCAAACCCGATCATCACCGGTTTACCCAGATATCGAGCCATTGATTGCGACACGGGCTCGCATCGGCGCAATGCATGAATCCTCAGCCAGACTTTTGATTGAGCGCAATGTACGCGAAGAGGGCGATGGTTACCGCTGGCGCAGTGACCAAAGACTGCGACTCGATTCCCCCGCTTTTCTGACAGAGCCGCAGGTGCTGGCCTGTCTCGAGGCGATAGACCAACCCACTCAGGTTCTGCTTGGCAACGAGGGCCTACTGGCCGAACGCGATACTCTGGGTCCGAGACTCGCGGCGCTGGATTCGAATGATGTGCGCTGGTTCGAAGGCGCTCACCATCTGCATATGGACCAGCCTGAGGTAATTGCAAATGCGGCGAGGGAGTTTTTATCGCAGTTTACTTAGCGCTGCAGCTACTCTCCACGCGACAGAATCAAAAAAGCGTCTCTAGTATCCGATGCTGGATTTCTATTCCGACAGAAGATGCCGCTTTGGGATGGTTGTGCAGGATGACCACGACCCAAAGATCCCCGTTGCGATCGATGACATAGCCAGCCAGTGCCCGCGCGTCCTTCAGAAGACCGGTTTTGAGTCTCAGTCTTCCGGGCTGGGCAATATTCTGAAACCGCTTCTGCAGGGAGCCATCAACCGCGGCGATAGGTAAGGATCCCAGAAATTCAGGCCACCAGGCCCAGGCGGCAGCAGACTCGAGCAAAGCGGCAAGACCCTGAGCGCTGATTCTGGCGTCGCGCGACAGGCCGGCGCCGTTATCGATGTTGAGCTTCGGCATCATGACCCCGGATTGATCCAGCCACTTCTTTATTGTGGTTGCGGCTTTATCCGGGGTAGCCGGGGGATGGTGAGCGCCGAGAGTCAACAGCAGGTTGCGCGCCATGACGTTGTTGCTGAACTTGTTGATGTATCGGATGACCTCTGTCAGTGACACCGACTCAAGTTGTGCCATGGGCATTGCGCTGTCCGGTGTTTTGGCATAACGCCAACCGCCTGAGAGCGTTCCACCGAGTTGTTGCCAAAGCGCTTTAAAGACCCCGTAGACGTACGGCCCGTGGGACAAAAGTGTCCGCCGGTAGGTGCTGGCGCCGCAGTCCGCCGGGTAGCGTCCCCCGACCGAAAGCGCTGCACCAGAAGCGCCCTGCTTGAGATCAAACTGAATCTGTCTGCCTTTTTGAGCGCAATCCGCATTATTAAGGTCCACGGCGTTCTGGATCTTGAGAGTGGTGGCTGTTGGTTTCGCACTGATGTTCACGGTGTTCTGGCGGGAGGAAATGGTGATAGCCGTAGCCCCGAAGTTGACCAGCAGGGCACTTGGCGGTGTGTTGTAGGTTCGGGTCGAGTTGCCATCGATGGGTTTGGTATCAATGGCCCGTTGGTCAAAGAGCGTGTCGTCAATAACGAGGTCGCCCCGGATGTGGGTAATGCCTCGGTCACGCAACTGCCTTGCCAGCAGCCAGAATCGTTCGATCACGAGCCAGGGATCACCGCCGCCTTTGAGAATCAGATCACCGTCAAGCGTGTTGCCTTGTACCTCGCCGTGAACCAGCGCTTGTGTGTGCCAGCGATGCTGTGGTCCGAGCAACTGCAGCGCCGCTGCAGTAGTCACGAGTTTCATGGCGGATGCCGGGTTGCGACTGGTGTCAGGATAGTGGCTTATCGTGCTTTGCTTTGAGCCAACTTTCTTGATCACGACACTGAGAGAGTTTTCAGGAATGCCCCGGGCCTGCATGAGTGCTGCCACAGAGGATGGCAAGCCCGTTTCGCTGGCCCTTACCGGGATCGTAAATGTGAAAAGGAGCAGGCAAGATCCCAGCAGGGTGACTGTTATTGCCTGAGTGAATCCGGTAAATTTGTGATTCATTGGCTCGTTGCTATAATCGCGCGCCCACATTGTGGGCATACCGAAATCTTAAATACGATGGCATCCAAGAATATCTTCCGCATTATCTTCCATAATCAAGGAAGCATTTACGAGGTCTACGCCCATGAGGTGTCGCAGGGCGGAATGTACGCTTTCGTTGAAGTGGGTGATATCACCTTCGGCGAGCGGTCAAAACTCGTGGTAGATCCGTCCGATGAGAAACTCAAAAGCGAGTTTGCCGGAGTTAAGCGGACCTACATTCCGCTCCACGCCATCGTGCGGATCGACGAAGTGGAAAAAGAAGGCCAGGCGAAAATCCATCCGGGTGGCGAGTCGAAAGGGGGAAATGTGTCTCCCTTCCCCATGCCGATGAAGCCTCCCACGGCTGACTGACGCTCAGGCGGCGCTGGCTGAATCCGTCCCAGGGCAGGCGACACCTGTGCCGCCCAACCCGCAGTAGCCGCCGGGATTTTTGGCAAGATACTGCTGGTGGTAATCCTCGGCGTAGAAAAATTCCCCGGCCCCGGCGATCTCCGTCGTGACGGTGCGGTGCCCGGCGCGTTTCAGCGCTTCCTCATAAAGTCCTGCACAGTCTTTGGCGGCCTGTGCCTGACTGTCATCAAAGGTATAAATCGCGGAGCGATATTGCGTGCCGACATCGTTGCCCTGGCGCATCCCCTGCGTGGGATCGTGAGATTCAAAAAACACCTGAAGCAGTTTTGCATAGCTGATCTGCGCGGGATCGAATACGACCAGCACCGCTTCGGTATGGCCCGTCATGCCAGAGCAAACCTCGTGATAGGTTGGGTTTGGGGTTGATCCACCCGCATACCCCACGGCGGTGGTGATGACACCATCAAGTTGCCAGAAACAGCGTTCCGCACCCCAAAAGCAGCCCAGTCCGAAGACTGCCTGCTGAGTGCCTGCTTCAAAGGGCGGTTTGAGGTTCTTGCCGTTGACATAGTGCCGGTCGGTGATGGCCATTGTTTCGCTGCGGCCGGGCAGAAGATCGCCCGCATTTGGGACTTTGGGCTGAAAAGAAAACATGGCGGCTCCAGTAGCAGACTTTTTGAATTGTAGATGCGGTTTCAGCGCGGCATTCGCGCTGTCGTCACTCGGGGGTGTCCCGCGAGATCCTTAAGTCCGACTATAGATTCGAGGCCCTTTTCTGACAACAATGCCTTGACCGCATCCTGTTGATCATGACCGTGCTCCAGCGCAAAGAAGCCGCCTGGATTCAAGTGGTCTTTAACGGAAGTGCAGAGGGTGCGGATACAGGCGAGACCATCTTGGCCGCCAAAGAGGGCAAGCGGGGGCTCAAAAAGCGCCGGTCCCGTCTGAAGCAATGGATCATCGTCTCGCACATAAGGGGGATTACTGACGATGACATCAAAGCGCCGGCCCGCAAGCGGTCCAAACCAGTCGCCTTCCTCAAAGTGTATTGCCAGACCCAAGCGCGATGCATTGTCGCGCGCCTGTGCAAGGGCATCAGGGTTGATGTCTGTTGCGGTGATCCTGGCAAGCGGACGTTCGGCAGCAAGCGCCAGCGCGATGGCGCCACTGCCCGTACCGAGGTCAGCAATCTCAATGGCGATGCCGGCAGGGATCGCCTCGAGCGCAGTCTCCACCAACAACTCGGTTTCGGGACGGGGCACCAGAGTCGATGCATTCAGTTCGATATCCAGCGACCAGAATTCCTTGTGACCCAGAATACAGGCGATAGGTTCGTGGTTGTACCGGCGGTTTAAAAAGTCGAAGTAGGCATCAGCCGCGGCCACATCGATGGAACAATCGGGATTTTTGGCGAGAGCGGTGCGGTCAATACCGCAGGCGGCCTGCAGCAGTACTTCGGCATCCCGTCGGGGTGAGTCGCTGCGGCCGGTGAGTTGGGTGATGCCGCGCTGGACCAGCGCAGCGGCAGTCAGCTCAGTCACTGCCCAGCGCCGCAAGTTCGTCCGCCTGATGCTCGGCGACCAGTGGTCCGATGACCTGCTCAAGATCGCCGGTGAGCACTTCATCAAGCTTGTACAGGGTCAGGTTGATGCGATGGTCGGTGACCCGGCCCTGTGGGAAGTTGTAGGTACGGATACGCTCAGAGCGGTCACCGCTGCCGACGAGGTTGCGTCGGTTTTGGGCTTCCTCGATTTTTTGTTCGCTGATCTTGGCTTCCAGCAAGCGGGATCGCAGGATCGACATGGCCCGAGCTTTGTTTTTATGCTGGGAGCGCTCATCCTGGCATTCGACTACCACCCCGGTGGGTAGGTGGGTCAGGCGCACGGCCGAATCCGTCTTGTTGACATGCTGGCCACCCGCGCCGCTCGCTCGATAGGTGTCGATTTTGAGATCAGCCGGATTGATCTCGACATCGTCGATCTCATCGGCTTCGGGCATGACCGCGACGGTACAGGCTGACGTATGAATTCGTCCCTGGGCTTCAGTCTCGGGAACCCGCTGGACCCGATGGGCGCCTGATTCAAACTTGAGCTGCGAATAGGCGCCGCGTCCCGCCACGCGGCTGATGACTTCTTTATAGCCGCCGTGTTCCCCGGCACTTTGGCTCATGATCTCAACCTGCCAGCCGCGCTTTTCAGCATAAAGCGTATACATTCGGAAGAGATCGCCGGCAAAGAGTGCGGCTTCGTCGCCCCCCGTACCGGCCCGCACCTCAAGAAAGATATTCCGCTGGTCGTTGGGGTCTTTGGGGATCAGCAGCTTGCGCAGGGTCTGGACGTTCTCCTCAAGTTCAGACTGCAGCCGGGGCATCTCGTCACTGGCGAGCCGCCGAATCGCGGGATCGTCGTCTTCCGCCATCTCGCGGGTTTCGGAGAGCTCGGTGTCCAGCGCCTGATACCGCTCAAAGTGCTCTACTACGGGACTGATGTCTGCAAGTTCGATAGACAGGTCCCGGAAGCTATTCTGATCCCCGATCACCCCCGGATCAGCCAGTAACGCATTGATTTCTTCCCGGCGCTCAAGCAGGTGCTCAAGCTTTGTTCGCATCTGGGGATTCATGGTTATGGTTTGAGTTTGAACAGCCGGCGCGTGCTGTTGATCAGGCTCGCGTTTCCTTCCTGACTGGCCTGCTTGAGTGCCTCGCTGGGGGCGTGGGAAAACTTGCGTGACAAGTTGCGCGAGAAGTGTTCCAGCACCTGTTCGGGATTCTCGCCGTTGGCCAGTCGGCGCTTGGCGTCAGCCAGTTCTGCCTCGCGCAGCGTTTCAACCTGATCACGCAGGGAGCGAATGGTGGGTACTGAGTCCAGCGAGCGCATCCAGTGCATGAAGCGCACCACCTGGAAGTCGATGATTTTCTCTGCCTCAACCGCGGCTTCCTGCCGGGACGCCTGATTGTCGGTGACAACTTTATGCAGATCGTCGACGGTGTAGAGGAATACGTCTTCCAGCTCGTCGACCTGGGCTTCGATGTCACGCGGGACCGCCAGATCAATCAGAAACATGGGTCGGTGACGGCGTTGACGCAAGGCGGTCTCCACCGTGCCTTTGCCCAGAATCGGCAGAGTGCTTGCCGTGGAGGCCACGACGATGTCCGCCTGGTGCAGGCGTTCGGGTATCTCCGCCAGGGAGATGGCCTCGCTGCCCAGTTGTTCCGTCAAGGCTTGCGCCCGCTCGATGGAGCGATTGGCCACAATAATGTGACGAACTTCATTCTGTTTGAGATGACGCGCAACGAGCTCGATGGTTTCCCCCGCGCCAATCAGAAGCACGGTCTGTTCATTGAGACTCGAGAAGATGCGTTTGGCGAGATCGACAGCCGCGAAAGCCACCGAGACCGCACTCGCACCAATGGCGGTGTCAGTCCGAATCTGTTTTGCTACCGAGAAGGTATGCTGAAACAGCCGGTTCAGGATCTTGCCGGTGGTTCCAGCCTGATGCGCGACAGAAAAAGCCGACTTCATCTGACCCAGAATCTGCGGTTCGCCGAGCACCATTGAGTCCAGACCGGCAGCCACCCTGAAGGCATGTTGAACGGCCTGTTCGCCAGGCAGCGCATAAGTTGAGTTGCTGAGGACATCGGAGGGAAGATCGCCGTAGTCCCTCAGCCATTGAAGCACGGGAGCGCTGGTCGGGTTTTCCTGGCGACAGTAGATCTCGGTACGGTTGCACGTGGAAAGGATAGTGGCTTCTGCAACATCCGAGGATGCCGTCAGCGAGCGCACGGCATCGGGCAGCTGCTCCGGCGAGAACGCGGTACGTTCCCGCAGATCGACAGCCGCGGTGCGATGATTAAGACCTAATGTAAGAAGATGCATCTAATCAATATTTTATGCGTTTTTTGGGCGATTTTCAGTGAAAGACTGAGCCTTTATCGCGGATGGAATGCGCTGCCGTGCCAACTCAGGTGGACTGATCTGCCTTTCACCTTATTGACAGTGATTCTGCTATTCTGAACTGGAATCTGTAAAACATCTTGGAAACGCACTTTTCGTGAAAAAACTTGGCGGTTTATCTGCTCTGGGTTTCCTCAGCGCTCTGGCGCTGAGCGGCTGTGTCACAGCGGTGACTGACCCGGGCGGCGTCGTCCATGCGGAACAGGAGAAACTGGTCGTCGCCGGACTCTCTGAGGAGTTGATCTACGAATACCTCCTCGGGGACATTGCCGCTCGGCGTGGTGACTCCAGTACCGCTGCCGAGGCGATGGCCCGGGCTGCCGAACTGTCCTCCAACCTTCAGATCACCCTGCGGGCATTCTCCATGTCCATGGAGTCGGGAGACTACGAGCAGGCACTTGCGTTAAGCGAACTGCTCGAGTCGATTGATACGGACCAGCAAGAGCACGTCTTGGCATTGCGCCTGCAGGCGTTGATTGCGCTGGATCGCGAGGAAGCCGTGTTTATGGCGCTCATCGCATTGATTGACGCCTTACCGGATCAGTCAGAGCTGCCTCAATATATTGCCCAGACTTTGGGACGAACGGCCGAACCCAGTCGATGGTTGGCGGTGACTGAGCGCGTGGCTGCCCACTTTAACGGCAACGCCTGGGCACAGTTGTCCGCTGGTTGGTTGGCCTACCGCGCTGGTCAGATTGATCGCGCACAGGCGGCCCTGGATCGTGCCCTGATACTCAAGCCTGGCTGGGAAGAGGTTGCGCTACTGAAGTTTTCGCATCTCAGGGAGGGCAACGACAACGAGGCGGTCGCCGCTTTTGCTGATGAATTTCTGGAGCGTTATCCGGACCGCGTGCGGCTGCGGCTTGCCTACGGCCGGCTGCTGGCAGAATGGAATGACAACGTGTCGGCGCTCGAGCAGTTTGAGAAACTGCTTGCGCATGATCCGCAAAATCTCGACGCGCTTTATGCCGCCGGGATACTGAGTCAGGGACTTGCGCTCTGGGAAGAGGCGAAATCCCACTTTGAAGCACTGCTTGAACATTATCCGCAGGAAGATCGTGCGCGTCTTTATCTTGGCCAAATCCTGAGTGAACAAGGCGAACACGACGAAGCGCTTGACCTGCTGCGCGAGATCGCCGCGGCTGACTTTTACTTTGACGTGCAGATGCGAATCGGATTCGTGCTCTCAGATGCCGGCCGTCACACCGAAGCGCTTGAGCATCTTGCCGATGTCACCCCAAAATCCCAGGATGAGCAGGTTCGAATTTACCTTGCCCGTGAGCAGGTGCTGCGAGACAGTGGGCAAGCGGAATCAGCGCTTGAACTGCTGAGTGCGGCGCTGATCGATATTCCGGATCACCCGGATCTGCTTTACGCTCGGGGACTGGTGACTGCGATCATGGATCGTGTGGAAGAACATGAGCAGGACATGCGTCGGCTCATCGAGATCGATCCCGATAATGCGCATGCCTACAATGCGCTGGGCTACACCCTGGCAGACAAAACCGATCGACTGGCCGAAGCACTGGAGTTGATCGAGAAAGCATTGGCGCTGTTGCCGGGAGATCCTTTCATCCTCGACAGTCTGGGCTGGGTACATTACCGACGCGGGGAACTTGATCTCGCACTTGAGTATCTTCAGCTCGCTATGGATCAGCGGCCGGATGCCGAGATCGCCGCACATCTTGGCGAGGTGCTTTGGCAATTGGGCAACAAGGAGCAAGCCATTGCGGCCTGGCAGGACGGCAGCCAGACCGATCCCGATAATCCGGTTCTAAAGGATACGATGCGGAAATACGGTCAGTGACCGTGCGTCACCTCCCGGTTGCGTTGTTGGTTTTATTGCTCGCGGGGTGTGCGGGTATCCCGTCTGCCCCCCCGGCGCCTGAGAACAACCGGGAAATCAAGTGGCGCGAACATCAGGGGCAGGTGGCCGGGATTCATCAGTGGAATCTTTCCGGGCGGATTGGCGTACGTACGGACGAGACCGGGGGTAGTGCCAACCTGCGTTGGAAACGTCAGGAGGGTCATGATCAGATTGATCTATTCGGGCCTTTGGGCGGTGGCCGGATTCGACTGGATATCGATGCGGCCGGCGCCCGTCTGCGTGACGGCCAAGGGCAGGAGTTCTTTGCCGCTACCGGCAGTGAAGTTCTGTTTAAAGCGACGGGTTGGTATGTGCCGTTCGAGGTGCTGGGTGATTGGGTTCGTGGGATGCCGGCTCCCGGGATGCACGAATTGGAGATCGACGAAACGGGCAAACTGACCTCCCTGAATCAAAGCGGATGGATCATCTCATTCAAGGACTATGTGCCACACCATCAGGCGCTGTTGCCGCGCAAAATCCGGTTAAGCGCCTCTGAGGAAGTGATCGATGGCCTGGCTGCCCAAAATCAGATCAGCACCAACCAGTTAGTGGTGAAACTCTATATAGATGAATGGATGCCGTCTGCGGGTGTGACCGAGATGGATCAATGAAGACCTGGCTGGCTCCCGCAAAGCTGAATCTGTTTCTGCATGTCGTGGGTCGGCGCACAGATGGTTTGCACGAACTGCAGACACTGTTCCAATTGCTGGATTTTGGTGATCTGCTTTCGTTTGAGGTTACGGAAGATAGCGGCATCCGGCGTGACGGCGGCTCAGAGCTGCCACAAGAAGATCTGTGTGTCCGTGCCGCGCGCGCCCTGCAGCAGGCAGGCAATACCGGCCTCGGCGCCCGGATTCAGCTCACCAAGCGCATTCCCGTGGGGGCTGGGCTGGGTGGCGGCAGTTCTGACGCGGCCACTGTTCTAGTGGCGCTCAACCAACTGTGGCAAATCCGGCTCACGGAGGATGATCTCGCTGAGATCGGACAATCTCTTGGTGCGGATGTGCCGCTCTTTATCCGGGGACACTCAGCCTGGGGTGAGGGAATCGGCGAGCAGTTGACCCCCGCAAAACTGCCATCAAGGCAGTTTTGCGTAGTCTGGCCCGATGTCCATGTCTCCACAAAGACCATATTTTCTGACCCAGAATTGACACGAAACACCCCGCGAATCAGAATACCGAGCCCGTTTGAGGGTGATCGGCGAAATGATCTGGAGCCGGTGGCGAGAAGGCGGTTTTCCGAAGTGGGAGACTGTCTGGACTGGTTGGGACAGTTTGGGGCAGCGCGTATGACGGGAAGTGGCAGCGCAGCCTTTTTGGCCGTGGCCAGTACCAAGGCTGGCGAAGAACTGCTTGAGCAGTTACCGTCGCGGCTGAGCGGCCTCGTTGCCAACGGAATTAACCGTAATCCCGCATTTGTCGACGAGCCTGATGGGGTGTAGCCAAGTGGTAAGGCACCGGATTTTGATTCCGGCATTCCCAGGTTCGAATCCTGGCACCCCAGCCAATTTTGAAATGCCCTGCCGCTTTTTAATACAGCGAGAGACCCGATGGCGATAGATGACCTGACGCTATTTACCGGCAACGCCAACCCGGAACTGGCCGGCGAAGTCTCGGCGAAACTGGGCGTGGGTATGGGGCGGGCAGTTGTCAGCACGTTCAGTGACGGCGAAGTGAACGTCGAGATCATGGAGAATGTGCGGGGCGCAGACGTCTACGTTCTGCAGCCCACTTGCGCGCCGGCCAGCAAGCATCTCATGGAACTGCTGGTCATGATTGACGCGCTGCGGCGCTCTTCCGCGGAGCGGATTACGGCGGTCATGCCGTACTTCGGGTATGCCCGACAGGATCGTCGGCCCCGAACTGCCCGAGTGGCGATCACCGCCAAGCTGGTGGCAGACATGATCGGCATCGCCGGAGCCGACCGGGTCGTCACGATGGACCTGCACGCAGATCAGATTCAGGGATTTTTTGATATCCCGGTCGACAACATATATGCGGCCCCGGTTCTCAATGGAGAGTTGTGGCGGCACGAACCCGAAAACCTGATGGTGGTGTCGCCAGATGTCGGGGGTGTGGTTCGGGCCCGGGCGATGGCCAAGCAGTTGGGTGTGGAACTCGCGATCATCGACAAACGTCGGCCCCGGGCCAACGAGGCCAAGGTCATGCACATTATTGGATCGGTTGACCAGAGAAGTTGTGTGCTCATGGACGACATGGTGGATACGGCCAATACCCTCTGCCAGGCGGCGTCCGCCCTTAAAGATGCTGGCGCGGTGCAAGTCAAGGCCTGCTGCACGCATCCGGTGCTTTCAGGTCAGGCTATTGAGCGGATCGAGGCCTCGGAACTGGACGAAGTCGTTGTGACAAACTCGATTCCGCTGAGTGATGAGGCCCGCAAGCACAGCACCAAGATCCGGCAAATCAGTGTCGCCAGCCTGCTGGCGGAATCAATCCGACGGATCGCCAGCGGCGATTCTGTCAGTTCACTATTTATGGAATAAGCGGCGTTAAGGGCCGCACGGTTAAGGAGAATCGGTAATGAGCAGCAACTATGTACTCACCGCCCAGTCGCGCGATGTTTTTGGTACGGGCGCGAGCAGACGGCAACGTCGTGACAGCCATATCCCTGCGGTGGTTTATGGCGCGGGCAAGGATAATGAGACTGTCACTCTGGATCACGACCAGGTGATGCACAGTCTTGAAAAAGAAGCGTTCCACTCTGCCATTATCGACCTCCAGACCGATGCGGGATCCCAGCAGGTGATTCTCCGCGAGGTGCAGATGCACCCGTATCGCCCTCTGGTGCTGCACATGGATTTTCAGCGCATTAAGGCAACGGAAAAACTGCATATGAAAATTCCGCTGCACTTCGATGGCGCTGATTCTGCGCCGGGCGTCAAGACCGACGGCGGTATCCTCGCCCACACCATGACCGAACTCGATATCACCTGTTTGCCCAAGGATCTGCCGGAGTACATCGCAGTGGATGTGTCGGAACTGGGCATGAACGAATCAATCCATCTTTCTGATGTCCAACTGCCCGAAGGGGTCGAGCTGACCGTAACCGCCTATCACGAGGGAGAGAATCCCACTGTTGCAACGATTACCGCGCCGAAGGTGGTTGAAGAGGAAGAAGAGGTGCTCGCTGAAGAGGGTGATGCTGTCGAGGGCGCTGAAGGCGCCGAGGGCGGTGAGCAAGCGCCTGACGCTGATGGCGAAGAGGAAAAGAGCGAGTAGCGCAGCCTCGTCTTTCTGGGCCGAATGCCGCGTCGTTTGACGGGGTGGCATCGTCTCCGGTGTGCTGATCGACAACACGATGGCGGCAATCTCTCTGGTCTGCGGTCTGGGCAATCCGGGCGCGCAATATGAAGCGACGCGCCATAACGCCGGCTTTTGGTTTCTGGACGCCCTGCAACGTGTCGTTCCCTTACCCTGGCGCCCCGAAACACGGTTTTTTGGTGACCTGGCCGATACCCGTGTGGGGCAACAGAGGGTCCGCTTTTTAAGACCCGCCACTTTTATGAATGAATGCGGCGGAGCCGTCGCATCCGTCTGCAGCTATTTCGATATCCCCGCCGAAGCTGTGCTGGTGGTGCACGATGATCTTGATTTGCCTCCCGGCACGGTCAGGGTCAAACAGGGCGGCGGCCATGGAGGACACAATGGTCTGCGCGATATCTTCTCGAAACTGGGTTCCCGTGAATTTATCCGTCTGCGTATCGGTATTGGTCATCCGGGAAACAGCGATGACGTCACCGATTGGGTGTTGAGAAAGCCGTCATCGGAGGACAAGACGGCCATCCTTGATGCGATCGATCGTGCTTTGGGCGAGATTGATCCGATGATGGCCGGCGACCTTGAGCCCGTCATGAAGGCGCTGCACACCCAACAGACAGGACAAGCCTGAGTGGGCTTTCGTTGCGGCATTGTCGGCCTGCCGAATGTAGGCAAGTCAACCCTTTTTAATGCACTTACCCATGCAGGGGCGCAGGCCGAGAACTATCCGTTTTGCACCATCGATCCGAATATCGGCATCGTAGAGGTTCCCGATCCCCGTCTTGAGACCATTGCCGGACTGGTCAATCCGGCGAAAGTTATTCCCACAGCCATCGAGTTTGTGGATATCGCAGGCCTCGTGGCAGGGGCCTCAAAAGGCGAAGGTCTCGGCAACCGGTTTCTCGCCCATATCCGTGAGGTGGATGCGATCATTCACGTGGTCCGGGCATTTCGTGATGACGACATCACTCATGTATCGGGCGAGGTCGATCCCCTTGCCGATGTTGCCACCATTGAGACCGAACTCGCTCTGGCCGACCTTGAAACCACAGAGCGCGCTGTTGACCGGACCGCCAAAGCCGCCAAAACCGGTGACAAGAAGATCCTGCGGGAACTGGATTACCTGAAAAAAGCCCATGAAGCACTTTCCCAGGAGCAGGGATTGCAGGTGCTGCTTCAGGATCCGGAAGCCTCTGCCGCGCTCAAGCCGTTATGCCTCTTGTCGTCCAAGCCCATGCTCTACGTTGCCAACGTCTCAGAGGAAGATCTCAACGGTAATGATCAGGTAAGCAAGTTGGTGGCCCATGCGCAAAATCGCCAGGCACAAGTCGTGGTGGTGAGCGCCGCGATTGAGCAGGAGATCTCGGAAATTGATGCACAAGAGCGCGCCGGTTTTCTAGAGGATCTGGGTCTTGAGAGTTCAGGACTGGATCGTGTTATTCGCGCCGGCTACGCTCTTTTGGGCTTGCAGACATTTTTCACTGCCGGACCCAAGGAGGTGCGCGCGTGGACTGTGGCCTGCGGTGCGACCGCGCCTCAGGCGGCGGGTGAGATTCATACTGATTTTGAACGGGGCTTTATCCGGGCCGAGACGATTGCGTATGATGATTTCGTTCAGTATCAGGGAGAGCAGGGTGCGCGTGAGGCCGGGCGGTTGCGGCTCGAAGGGAAAGAGTATGTCCTGAGTGACGGCGATATCATGCATTTTAGGTTTAACGTTTGAAGATAACGCCGGCGGCGGATAAACCAGTGTGATGTATGAACCGTCCGCTCTCGTCTCGCCGGATGTGGGGTTTCGGATAAGTCCTGTTCAGTTTCTTTCAGCGGGGGGCATGTTATGCAATGCGGATTTATTGGTCTCGGCATGCTGGGCGCGAGAATGGCCCGGCAAGTTCTCGAGGCCGGTCATGATCTCAAAGTCTTCGATCTTGATCCTGCGGCAGTAGAAAAGCTTGTCGCAAAGGGCGCGGCGGGCGCGGCTTCTGCGATGGAGGCCGCTAATCAGGTCGATGTCCTGATCACCTGCCTGCCCTCGCTCGACGCCTCTCTAAAGGTCATGACAGGAACCGACGGTGTATTCGATGCCATGCGCGAGGGTAGTTGCTGGATCGAGATGAGCACGACGGACGCCAATGAAATGATCCGCTTGGCAGCATTGGCTGCCGAGCGCGGTATCGAGGTGTTGGAGTGTCCCGCGACCGGTGGTGTCCACCGTGCGGCACGCGGGGAAATGACATTACTGGTCGGTGGAGATGAGTCTTTATTCAAGCGCCATGCGGCTTTGCTGGAGGCCCTGAGCGGACAGGTCGTCTATATGGGCGAGATCGGCAACGCCTCCCTGATCAAGGTCATCACCAATCTTCTGTGCCTGGTCGATCTGGTGGCGATGGGTGAGGCGCTGATGCTGGCCAAACGTGGCGGTCTGGATCTCGCCAAATGTTATGAAGCCATTACTGCGAGTTCCGGCAGCAGTCGTGAGTTTGAGGACTGGGCGCCCGTTATTCTGAACGGCAGCCTGAACACGGGATTCACCACTGACCTTGGGCTCAAGGATCTTGGCTTCGTGACCGACATGGGCCGCCGCCTCGATGTGCCGCTGCAGCTGACCGCGGTGGCGCAGGAGATGTTTCAGGCATCACGTGAGCGGTATGGCGGAGAGGCCTGGACGGCACACGTCGTCAAGATGATGGAAGAGATGACTGGCGAAACGCTGCGCGCGCCGGGTTTTGCTGAGGTGATTCCAAAGGAATAACCGCTGCGCTGGAGGATCAGTGGTCTTCTCGTAGACCGCTTGCTTTTTGCACCGCTGAATCGACAATCAGGTTGATGCCGATGGTCAGCAGCGCGATACAGGTGGCCGGTACCAGCGGGTGCATAAAGCCCCAGGCAATCCCGCCGCCATTATCCCGCACCATTGCGCCCCAGTCAGCCAGCGGCGGCTGCAGGCCGAGACCGAGAAAACTCAGGCCGCTGATCAGGAGAAACACGAAACAGAAACGCAGGCCAAATTCCGCGGCCAGCGGCGTCAGTGCATTCGGCAGAATCTCTCTACGCATAATCCACCACAACCCTTCGCCACGTAGGCGGGCCGCCTCGACGTAATCCATGACCTCAATGTCCATGGCGACGGCGCGGGCGATACGATAAACCGGCATGGCGTAAATGATGGCAATGACTGTGACCAGGGCCAATATTGAGGTGCCCGTCGAGGACAGCACAATCAACGCAAAGATCAAAGTGGGAATGGATATGACCACATCGACAAAGCGGCTCAGTACCTGATCGACCCAGCCTCCCATGGTGGCGGCGAGAAAGCCCAGCAGCGACCCCAACCCGAACGCACAGGCAGTCGTCAGCAGCGCGAGTGCGATCATGTTGCGGGCGCCATAGATCAGCATCGTCAGCATATCCCGGCCGATCTGGTCTGTGCCGAAGAAGAATTCGCCAAACAGCGGCTCCCAGACATCACCCACGATCTCACTTTGGCCATAGGGCGCCAGCCACGGTGCAAAGATGGCGCAGAAGCCGAATCCGCTGACCACCAGCAGACCCAGCCGGCTGGCCCAGTTCATTCCCGTGATGATTTGCAAGACGCTCATGATCACTTACTTGGGATGCATCAGTCGTGGGTTGGACATCAACGACAGGATATCTGCCAGCAAATTGAGAATGACATATACCAAGGCGAAGATCATCGCGGTGGCGCGCACGGTGGGCAGATCCCGCAGAAATACGGCGTCGATCATGAGGGCGCCCAGTCCCGGATAGACAAACACCACTTCGACAATCACCACCCCCACCACCAGCCACGCCAGATTGAGCATGATTACCTGAATAATGGGCGACCAGGCGTTAGGCAATGCATGGAAAACAATGATTCGCCCGGGCCGGATGCCCTTGAGCTTGGCCATCTCGATGTAGGGGCTTGCCATCAGGCTGACAATGGATGCCCGCGTCATGCGCATCATATGGGCGCTGACGGCGAGGGTCAGGGTCAGCACCGGCAGCGCAGACGCATTGATCCGCTGGGCGAGTGTCATGGTTTCGTCAATGTTCGAGATCGCTGGGAAGAAGCC
>JAERSQ010000127.1 GCA_016845525.1 Pseudomonadota bacterium | reverse complement strand
TTCACGGGGAGATATCCCGAAAAAAGACGCATCGAATTGATCCACGGGTTGGGAGATCAGACCCGCTCTGGCCGTGTACATCCTGCCGGGCGCTTCGGGGTCGGCATCGAGATACTGGTTTACCGGCCAGCGCTGATCATCGACGGTGGTTACCCCATCCTTGCCTGACGCCAATAAATCCCAGAAGGCCGAAACCGAGTTCGCGCCGTCCGGAAAGCGGCAACTGACACCCGAGATCGCGATCGGCTTGTTGACCTTGAGCGCCTGGTTTTCTGCCATCAGACGGGATATCGTGTCCCGTGCCTGCGACAAAGCGCTCCGGTATTTATCGACGCCTGCGGCTGACTCAGGCTTGGAATCCATCAGGCCACCCGGTACTGCACCGCGAACTGCATGATTTTCTCCAGCAACTCGGTGACGTGTGTCTTGAGGAAAAAATGTCCGGCGTCGAGCGAGATATGCTGTAGCGGGTAGGTCGTGTGCTGGCTCCATGCCTCCATATCAGTCGGCGGCACTTCCGGATCAGTCTTGCCGGAAAAAACAACAATCGGGCACTCAAGCGGGATAGCGTCTGAATATTGATAACCATCGCAAACCGAGAAATCCGCGCGCAGGGTGGGCAACACGAAGTCCAAAAGTTCCTGGCTTGCGAGCACTTCCTGATCGAAACCGCCAAAGGAACTGATTTTGTCGATAAACTCGCGGTCACCAAGATCCAGGAATGATCGCCGTCTCGGCGGCAGATGAGGCGCGCGATGCGCACCGATGAATGCCGTCACGGGAAGCGCATGCCCCTGATCCTGAAGATGTTTCAGGGCCTCGTAGGCCAGCAGGCCGCCCATACTGTGCCCGTAAACCAGATAGGGCTTGGACAGATAAAGCGACAACTGGTTCGCGATCATCTCGGCGAGACGCCCCGAATCGTCAATGGCCGGCGTCGAGATACGGTTCTCCCGTCCTGGTAACTGGATGGGGCAGACTTCAAGTTTCGGGCCAAGGTGATTGGACCATGAGCGGTACACTGAAGCCCCGCCGCCGGCAAACGGAAGGCAAAACAGCCTGAAGTCAGCGTCAGGCTGGGGATTGGGGCAGGTAATCCATTGGTTGAAGTTCATTATTGAGCTTTCAGTAATTCGTCCAGATCATCCAAAACCGCCTGAGCTGACTCTATGGCCTCAAACTTGCCGGAGTCCTGCGGGTGAGCGCCGTCCGCGTTTGTTGAAAAAAGACTGTTAAGGAAACCGGCCAACTCACCAATGCTGGGATAATTGAAGGCCAGGCCCA
The DNA here is from genome assembly GCA_016845525.1 of Pseudomonadota bacterium. GTDB lineage: Bacteria > Pseudomonadota > Gammaproteobacteria > Arenicellales > UBA868 > UBA868. The sequence continues at coordinate 2,387 of JAERSQ010000127.1, read as the reverse complement.
CCGGCAGAGAGCGGCCGGTCGCCGCCCCCAGGTGATTGCGCAGTTGGACCGCCAGTAAAGAGTCAAGCCCCAGATCGGCCATGGCCACTTCAGAAGAAAGCGAAGCGGAGTCTGTGATTCCCAACAAAGCGCCCAGGGCGTTTTTGACAAGTTCGGTAAATACGGTCTGACGTTGCTCAGGCGATTGGGAGGAAAAGTCGATTTTCTTTACTGTATTCAGGCGGGAGGTGCTTCGCCCCGTCGTCGGCATAAGGTCCGACAAGAAAGCTCCGGGGATGGAATTCGCCTCTTCGAATTTTTGCCAATCACAGTCGGCCACCAGCACCTGGGCTGAATCAAGCTTCAGCGCAGACGCTAACCAGGCGCCCAGATTGCCATCGTCGATTGGGGTAAATCCCTGGGCCGACAGATGCCGCAGTGCGCTTTCCTCGCTGGCCATCCCATTTCCGGAAAATGGACCCCAATTGACACTGAGAGCAGGCTGTCCGCGTGATTTCCTGGCATGAGCAAGACCATCCAGATAAGCGTTTGCGGCCGAGTAGGCAGACTGTCCTGCATTCCCGAGGACGGAAGCGGCGGAAGAGAACATCACAAAGTGCGCAACATCGTCGTGCTGGACGAGCTCGTCAAGATGGCGGGCCCCGAGGGCTTTACCCCTTAGGACTTTCTCCAGTGCCTCTTGCGTTGACTCGACCAGTAGTTCGTCGTGCAACTGACCCGCACAGTGAAAAATTCCGGCAAGGGCGGGGCCCCTCTCTCTGGCGGCTTGCAGAACGCTCCTCAGATCATCAAGCTCTCCAATATCACACTCGCGGCAGAGAACTTCGACACCATTTTCCCGCGCGGCACCGAACCGGTCGCCGTCAGGCGGGTTGCGCCCTAACAGAAGAAGATGTTTGACTCCGTTATCGATCAACCAGTCAGTCACTCGACGGCCCAGGGCTCCGTGCGCTCCGGTGACAACATAAGTCCCGCGTGTGTCGAGCACTTGATGTGAGGCGGCGCCCTCTGCGGCCGGGCTGAGTTTCTCCACAAATACCTTTTGCCCACGGACCGCGATGCACAGGTCAGGCGGAGGGGCGGATATCAGGTCAGCGAGAGCGTCAGATCCGCTGTCAGCATCCATATCAACGTGTCTAAGATCCAACTCGGGATGTTCCCGGCGGACAGAGAGACACAGCCCCCGCATTGCGGTCTGCATCGGATCAATTGATTCTTTGCCAGTGACACGGTAAGCACCGCGCGTGATACACCAGAAGCCTTCTGATAAGGAAGCCCCACGCGCGACCAGCGCCTGTATCAGTTTGCGCGTCCTGTCGATGGCGTGAGCGAGTGTCTGCCCGTCTTCGAGTGCCAGCAGACTAATGACGCCATTCGTCTGGTCCGGGATCTCTAAGGGTCCACCGGCAAGCGAGACCAGGCAATCCGCCTTCTCAAGGGAGGTGGACAATTGAGAGGCCTGTTCGGGATGGCCCACGATCGTCCAGTGGCGGCCGGCCGGGATAGGGCGTTCCGCCGCAGCGGCTGCCCACCGGAGGGTGTACGCGGACGGCCCTGATTGGTCTGAAGTGGCTGGCGTCTCGAGATTCGTGTCCATGGGCCGCGCATTAAGTCCGCGAATTTGAATCAGCACCTTGCCCTCGCGATCGAGGATCATGCCGTCTCCGACGGCGAGCTTATCAGCATTGCTTTCCTTTACTTCAAAGTAGGCGAACGCCGCCTCGGACAGTTGATGGGTCGAACACGCAATATGGTCAATTCCAAAAGGGAGCCAAGTTTGTCCTGCGGGCAGGTCCGCAGTCGCAAGCAGCAGGCCGAAGCAGGTATCGATCAGTCCTGGGTGAATGGTTGTGGCTGAGTCGTCGCCTCCCAGCCGCCGTGGTCTCGACAGTTCCGCCAGTGCAGATTTCTCGTTTCGGTAAAGTTTCTTCGTCCAACGGTAACTGGGGCCAAGTGTGATCCGGCGGTCACCCAGTTGATCCAGGAAACCATTGACTGAAAATTCATCTTGAATTGCGGCCTTCAGTTGCCCGACATCTATGGGGTCGGGGAGACGGACCTGGGATCCAGACTGGGCGTCGCTATGGAGCAAGTGCGGGCGATTGCGTCCCGATAGGCTCCAAAGCGCAATCGCGCCGGTTTCGGCATCGACGCTGGTCTGGACCATCGGCGTTTCTCCGGGGCTGATGATCAGAGGTCTTTGGAAAGTTACGCTATCCAGCGCCACCGGCCCGGGCGGCGCGAGCTCACTCTGCCGCTGAGCGGAGAGCATCATCGCCATCATTCCAGCCGCTGAGACAACCGGCAAATTATTGATTAAATGATCGCGAAGAACGGGTAGTTCAATCGGGTCCAATGCGCTCTGGAAGATCTTGTGCGGGACGTTT
>JAERSQ010000126.1 GCA_016845525.1 Pseudomonadota bacterium | reverse complement strand
CATGGTGATCTGTCTGGAGAGTTATATTGGCTCCAGGGAAGCGGGCGAGGGCGTCAAACTTGAAAACCAGTACCTGATCCATGACAACGCAATCGAGCAGATGTCGACCTACCCTTTGCACGACCGGCTGCGTTGATTTCGTCTGCCTGGCCATGAACACCAGCGCGGTATTGGCAAGAGAGCCTTAAAAAGGTGCGAGGAAGTCATAAACCCGGGTGTTAGACTCATTGCGCGTCATATCTCAGCAGCCGCCAAACCATGAAAAATCTTTCGGTCAAACAACCACTCCGCTCCGGTGCCTGGCTTTACGGCAACGGCCACCACCTGGTGCTCGCCGGGGCCGATACGCTTTTGTTGCGCGAGGCGGCGGGCCGCGATGTTCAGGAGTTACGCCAGGCGTGTGAAAACCTCCCTGACTCCTGATCCGCCACACTTATTTTTCAGGCAACCGAGGCGGCTTTGATCATGCAATATATCGATCCAACCAAGGAGACCTTTGCGGTATTTCGGGACAACGACCGCGAGGGCCCTATCCATATGCTGAATCTCGTTCGGTTCAGAGAAAAAGCGGCTTACCCAGACGGCCGGAATGTCACAGGGGCCGAAGCTTACGCCGCCTACGGCAGTGAAAGTTATCCGGTGTTTTCAAAACTTGGCGGCCGGATCGTATGGCGCGGAAACTTTGAACTCATGTTAATAGGTCCAAGTGAAGAAAAATGGGACGAGTGCTTTATTGCACAATACCCCTCTGGCGACGCCTTCGTGGAGATGGTTCGTGACCCCATTTACCGAGAAGACGTAAAGCACCGACAGGCTGCGGTGCTGGACTCGCGACTGATTCGAACGTCCCCGGCCGAGGTCGGTTCAGGCTTCGGCGGTGATACTGGCGCGCTCTGAGATCACCCACCCCTCGCCGAGGCTGCCGGGTTGCCATTCATGAGTCCCAGCGATTCCAATAACCAGCGGCTCAAAGTCCGAATTTGGCGTGGCCGGGAGCAAGGCGGTTTAGTGGATTACGACATCGAGACCCGAAAGAGCCAGACGGTGCTGGATGTGGTAACCGAGATTCAGCGTCGGCTCGAGCCGACGCTCGCATACCGCTTTGCCTGCCGAGTCGGCGTGTGTGGGTCCTGCGCGATGACCGTCAATGGCCGACCGCGATGGACCTGCCGTACGCATATCAATAATGTCGTCACAGACGGCACGCTGACCATTGAGCCGCTGCGCAATCTGCCGAAAATCAAAGATCTCGTCTGCGATATGGCGCCGTTTATCGACACCTGGCAAAAAGCGGGCGCGCCTTTTTCAGGCAACGCCACACGCTACGATAAGCCGGCGGCCGTCAAACCCGACTCGTCAATGCGCCTCGCAGCGGATGCCGCATTGCAGTGCATAAACTGCGCTGTCTGCTACAGCGCCTGTGATGTGGTCAACTGGAACCCGGACTACATCGGCCCAGCCGGGCTGAACCGTGCGTGGACCTTAATCAATGATGTGCGGCACAGCAAACGCGAGGCGACATTCCGACTCGCGTTTGGTGCCGGTGGCTGCGGATCCTGTCACAGTCACGGCAACTGCACGCGCCATTGTCCCGTCGAGCTTCGACCTTCTGAAAGTATCGCCGGGCTCAAACGCGCGGCGTTTTCAGGGCTGCCTGAAGAATAAAAAGGGAATGGAAAGAAGTCTTTTTCTCGCCCAGCGCATCACAGCAATGATATTGGCCCCGTTGGTCATCATTCACCTCGGCCTTATCTTATATGCGGTTCAGGGCGGGCTGACCGCCGCAGAGATCCTGAACCGTACCGAGGGCAGTATCGGCTGGGCGCTTTTTTATTCCCTTTTTGTCGTGTGCGCTGCGGTGCATGCGCCGATTGGGCTTCGCCATGTCATCAACGAATGGACCTCTATGCCGCAGCGTTGGGTGAACACACTGGTCATGATTCTGGGCAGCGCCTTGCTGCTGCTGGGACTGCGGGCAGTCTCTGCAGTCTACTGAGCGCATCATGCATCCCTTACGCAGTCATCAAGGCTACCTGGCGGCCCTGGGCCATCGCCTGTCAGGCGTGCTGCTGGCGCTTTTCCTGCCCTTTCATTTTCTCCTTCTGGGCAGCGCGCTCAAAGGCGCCGATGAGTTGGATCGGTATCTGCGTTTTGCTGACAACCCGCTGGTCAAGATTGCCGAGTGGGTCCTCGTCATCCTGCTTTGTATTCACCTGTTGCTGGGGTTTCGTGTGCTGCGTCTGGAACTCACGCACTGGCCACATCGCAGCGAACGATTGCGAAGCTGGATACTGCCCGGCGTCATCGCCTCTGCGCTGGTTGGATTGCTGTTTCTCGTGCGGGCATTTTCATGACTTCAAGTCCGCACTGCAAAATCGATACGGTCTCAACCGATATCCTGATTCTGGGATCAGGCGGCGCGGGGCTTTTTGCGGGACTTCATGCCAAACAGGCAAACCCCGACCTTGAGGTTACCGTGGCGGCCAAAGGGCTGATCGGCAAGTCTGGTTGCACGCGGATGGTCCAAGGGGGGTTCAACGTCGCAGTCAATCCCGGCGATTCAGTCGAGCGCCATTTTATGGATACCATCATCGGCGGGAAATGGCTGCCGCGGCAGGATCTTGCCTGGCGCCTGTGCGAGTCCGCGATTGAACGGATCCAGGAACTCGAGAATGAATTGGGCTGCTTTTTTGACCGCAATTCCGACGGCACACTGCACCAGAAAGCCTTTGCCGGCCAAAGCTTTGACCGCACCGCCCATAAAGGCGATCTGACCGGCATTGAAATCATCAACCGCCTGATGGAGAAAGTATGGACGCTGGATGTGGCCAAACTCGAGGAACACCGGGCGATAGACCTCATTCCCGCGAAAGACAAGTCTGGCATCGCAGGCGTTCTGATGATTGATATCCGCAACGGCGGCTACCGCCTGGTGCGGGCCCGAACCGTACTGCTGGCGACGGGGGCCGGCCCGTCGATGTACCGCTATCACACGCCATCGGGTGACAAATCATGTGACGGCCTGGCGATGGCGCTGCGCTTTGGGCTTTCCCTGCGGGATATGGAAATGGTGCAGTTCCATCCCACGGGCATTCTGGCTGGACCGGACACGCGCATGACCGGCACCATTCTTGAAGAAGGCCTGCGCGGCGCCGGGGGCTATCTCCTCAACGGCGCCGGTGAACGCTTCATGACCCATTACGACCCTGCCGCCGAGCGCGCCACACGGGATATTGTCTCACGGAGCATGTATCAGGAGATACGCGATGGACGCGCGACGCAACAGGGCGGACTCTTTATTGAGATGGTTCACCTGGGTGGCGATCGTGTTCGACAGATGTTTCCGGGAATGGTGAAACGCTGCGAGGACTGCGGCTTTGATCTCGCAACCGGTCGTGTTGAGGTCGTACCCACCGCGCACTACATGATGGGCGGGGTTCAAATGGAAATCGACTGCACCACAACCACGCCCGGATTGTTCGTGGCGGGTGAGGATGCCGGCGGCGTGCATGGTGCCAACCGCCTGGGCGGAAACGGCGTCGCCAACTCTACGGTGTTCGGTGCCATTGCCGGAGATGAAATGGCCGCGGTAGTCGGTCGCGGTCTACCGCTCAGGGATCCCGATCCTGAGTTTGTCGAGCAGGCGATTGCCCGTGCCGAAAAGCCATTTGGCCAGACCAAAGCTAACCTCAGCGAGCTACGGGAACGGCTGTGGTCCCTGATGTGGGATAAGGTCGGCATTCTGCGCACCGCTGACGGCATTCGCGAGGGTATTCGCGGTCTGAATGACTGCCGGGCAACCCTGGCGGGGGCGGGTGTCGAAGATGATGACCGCGCTTTTAACCTCACCTGGCACGACTGGCTTAATCTCGACAATCAAATTACAGTCAGTCAGGCGATCGCGGGCGCCTCGCTCGCAAGAGATGATTCGAGGGGCGCTCATTTCCGGGAGGACTGTCCGACGACCGGCAATCTTGAGCAGAGTGCCTATACCTGTACCCGAGTTGAAAACGGACAACTGATTCAGGAAATGACCCCTGTGGCCTTCACCCTGGTGAAGCCCGGGGAGTCCCTGATCGACGGCGAGGCCGGCGCGCCTCGAGCCACCCAAAACGGTGACCCATCATGATCAGTAACCAAAGCATAGAAACAGCCAGTTATGAAATTATGAAAAAAGCGGCGATTGATATCCCCGAGGATTACCTCGCCGGGATCAAATCCGTCGCGGACAAGGAATCAGGCGAGCTTTCCGGCTTTGTCATCAAAACGATGATCGACAACTACGAGATAGCCACTGAAGATCGCCGACCCATGTGCGCCGATACCGGGCTGCCGCGTTACTACGTCAAAGTGGGCGATCAGGCGGCATTTGAGGGCGGTTTTACCGGAATTGAGCGGGCCCTGCGGTCGGCGACTGCGCGCGCGACTCGCGACGTGCCACTGCGCCCGAATCGCGTTCACCCGCTCTGGAGGACCGAACATAACAACAACGTCGGGATCAATGCGCCGGAAATCGAGTGGACGTTCGAGCCCGATGCCGACTGGATCGACATCACGACGGTCCACAAAGGCGGCCTTTTCGGGACTGACTATAGAATGCTTTTTCCCGGCGATGGGGTAGATGGAATCAAGCGATTTCTGCTGGACACACTGATCTCCTTTGGCAAACGGGGGCTGTGTTGCCAGCCTGCGATCGTCGGCGTGGGCTTGGGCGGGTCCAAGGATACCTGCATGCAGTTGGGCAAACAGGCCGCCTGCCTGCGGGTGGTGGGCAACCGCAATCCTGACCCCAAAATCGCTGAACTCGAACTGGAACTCATGGCCTTGGGCAACAATATCGGGATGGGTGCCATGGGCTTTGTCGGCTCATCGATGGTTGTTGATCTGCACATTGAAGTCGGTCATACCCACACTGGCGGCATGCCGATGAGCGTACATACTTTCTGCCTGTCATCGCGGCGCGCCACCGCCAGAGTGCATTCAGATGGGTCGGTTGCGTATCGAACAGATCCCAAGTGGTTCACCCCTTACCATCGACGCGAAACAGTCGACTGGGATGCACTGCCCAAGGAGAAAGCCCATGCTTGAAGAAGTCCATCTCTCCCTGCCCGCTGATGCCGAGGCGATCGCTGCCCTGACACTCGGGTCGGTCGTCTATCTTGATGGCATCGTATACACCGCTCGCGAGGGGGTTTACCAGCGCGTGCTGAACGAGGGCCACCCCCTGCCCCAAGGGCTAGGCAAGATCAGCAATGTCAATTTTCACTGCTCCCCAGCGGCCGCAGTTAAAGACGACGGCACCTATGAGGTCGGTGGAGTTACCGCCACCGCGAGTTTTCGATTCTCAAAATATCTTGGCGACTGGCTCGATCTCACCGGCACCAAAGTCATCATCGGTAAGGGCGGCATGCCGGTAGACGACTATCGTCAGGTGCTCGCGCCCAGGGGGGCGGTGTATCTCACGACGGTGGGGTACGGTACCGGCGCCCTGCTCGGACGCGGCGTGCAGGGTGTTGAAGCAGTCCACTGGATCGACGAGCTCGGCATCGCCCAGGCCATGTGGCTTTTCCGGGTGAAGGACTTCGGCCCCTTTCTGGTAGACAGCAATCTTCAGGGACAATCCCTGTTTGCCGAGCAGGGAGACCTGGTCAACAGAAAAATCGATGACCTCTACACCGGGCTTAAAGAACCGGTGCTTCACCGTTACGGGGAAACAAAAGACCGGACTGACGAGCTCATCTGATTGTGGGTATCACCCAGGTTCCTGACCGGGACGCCTCCCTCATCATTGTTGGATCCGGCTTCGCTGCAGCGGCCGTGGTCATCCATCTCGCCGACAACGGCTTTGCGCCATCTGACATCCTGATCATTGGTCCAGGGCAACTGGGCTCCGGCCAAGCGTATGGATGCGAGGCGGATGCGTATCGACTCAACGTCCGCGCAGATCTGCAGCGGCTCTGGCCGGATCATCCTGATCACTTTCCGCAATGGGCAAAAACGCATATTGATGACCCACAGGCAAAAACGCATGCCGGGCACTTTTACCGGCGGACTGATTTCGCTCGCTATGTCAGTGCACAACTCGAAGCTGCCGCGGGTAAGAAGACCCTGCGCCAAGTTCCTGCCCGGGTGGTCGATATCAGACCCGCCCAGCAGGGATGGCGGGCAATCTGCGACAACGGGACGGAGTATCACAGTGCCAGTCTTCTTCTGGCGACCGGCAATCCTGAGCCCCGATGGCCGGTAGCCAACCCGTTTGAAGATGAGGCAACGCTGATCCGAGCACCCTGGCAGGGAGAGTGGCTCACTGAGATTGATCCCGCGTCACATGTCTGCCTGATCGGCTCCGGTCTGACGGCCATGGATGCGCTTTATGGGCTTGCCGAGCGGGATCATCAGGGACCGATTAGCCTTCTGTCGCCACACGGCATCCTGCCTCCTGAGCAGGTGGGGTGGGAGCCGGGCGACCCGTTTGTGTGGCCCGAGATTCGACACGCATCAGAGTTCCTGCATGTCGCGCGGCGGATGCTGAGAGAGGGTAGCTGGGAAGAACCCGAATGGCAGCAACGTTTTTCCGCGTTCAGGTGCGGTATCAGCAAAGCTTGGCAGCACTTACCGGTCGGGGACCGCTTGAAACTCCAACGACGGGCCGGGTGGCTCTGGTCACTGGCCCGCTTTCGCGCCAGCCCCCAAACAGTCGAAGCTGCTCGGCAACTGAGAGACCGGGGTCAACTGACACTGATCTGCAGCCACCTGAAATCCCTCTCCAGCTCCCGTTGCAACGGCTGGCAGCTCGGACTCGGCAATGAGGCCTCTCTGCATGCGGATGTGGTGATTAACTGTACCGGGGTCGGCCGCGATCCGCTTATCCACAAACTGATGGCAACTGGACGACTCACACCGCTCGGCAAAAGCAATTCGCCGTGGGTATCGCCTGAGTTACTGGCGATCCGGCCAGACGGATCGTCGTATGACACGCTTTTCTGTATCGGACCGGCCACCGCGCTTGCGCTCGGAGATGTGGTGGGTGCAACCAGTGTCGCTACCCAAGCGGCGTGCTTTGCCCGATCGCTTCATACCGCTGGAAGCTGATCAACACCTCATATCGCGTTTGCGACAGCGTCCTTGCGTAACACAGATTCGCGCCAGCGCAGCGCAATAAACAAGGTCAATACAATACCGATCAGCATGTACAGGCCCATGGTCTGGTCAAAACCAATACGTTCAATCAGCCAACCCGCCACCACAAGACTGACGGGCAGTGTATAAATTGCCAACATCCGGACACCCATCACCCGGCCACGAAATGCCGGGTCCGCAGTGCGCATCAACAAGCCCACGAGAGGTACCATCGAAAGATTGTGTGCAAGACCCGCCAGACCCATCAGGATTATCCCAAACGCCAACTGATCCACGCAAAGGAAACTCGCCAGCACAATATGCCAGGCGATAGCAAAGAAGATCATTGCCCGGGCGGGGCGCACTTTATGTCCGATCACGCCAAGAATGATCGAACCGGCTAGAGAGCCGATGGCAAATCCCGCCATCAGGTAGCCCAACCCAGTCTGATCCGTTCCAAAGGTTTCCCGGGCCACATAGGGGAGTAAACCGATCGGCAGGGGAAAGGCGGTAAAGTTGACCAGTACCGCAATCCAGATGGCGGCTCGAAGATGGGGCGTTCTCCAAACGTAACCCAATCCCTCACGCAGCTCTTTCCAGGGAGCAAAGCGCGATGACGCTCGCAGGCTACTTCCGCCGTGCTCCTGGAGCGTCTGAACAGAAATGGCGAGGGTAAAAACCAGTCCCACGCAAAATAACACCAGAATCACCAGGTAGGTTGCTGCAATGCCGACCACGGCAAAAAGCCCGGACCCCACCAGTGCCCCAACGACCCGCGCCGAATCTACCGTCGTTCGTGTCAAACTTGTCGCAGTCAGCAAGAGCGCGGCTGGCACCAGCGATGCCATCAAGGAAGTACGGGTGCCGTGCTCGGAGGGTCGCACCAACCCGGAAAGCAATGCGATGACCAGAACCAGTTCAGGCGTCAATTTATCCAGCAGGATCACCAGCACCACAACTGAGGACAGAATGACATAAAGCGTCCTGAGAATGCTTAACAGTCTGCGTTGGCCAATACGATCAGCCACGACCCCCAACATGGGGGATAAGAGTGTGCCGAGAAATAACAATGCTCCAAACATCGTGAGCATCACAACGGAGCCTGTTTCGACCAGGATGTACCACCCGAGGACGAGCGTTTCCATCTCGAGCGCCCAGGAGGTAACGAGATCCGCCGTCCATTGAAACCGATAGTTGCGAACCCGAAATGGCTCGAAGATGGCGGGATGGCGCCGCGGGCTCAATTTGCGCCGCCCCTGCCGGAATCCACTAGAACTGCTGCACCCAGTCGACTACCGCACTGATGAGTTCGTCATCCACTCCATCAAAAAAATGATTTGCCCCCTCGATTACCTGTTGGGAATAGCGCGTGTTATGGGCGGCGCC
>JAERSQ010000125.1 GCA_016845525.1 Pseudomonadota bacterium | reverse complement strand
GTTTCATATCCATCGTACAAAGCGCCGTCATATCCATCAGTGTTTGAAGTGTGTTTTAAGCTCTCCCAATTCTTCCAAGTGTTCACGGACATAACGCTCCAACGTCACATGTAAGGTATGGGCATCGGTTTCGAGTTCTGCGGCCATCTGGCTTGAAATCCTTGCAGGCCATGTTTGCCATGCATCGCGTTCCTGACGCGCAAGGCGAAATACATGGGCAATGGCTTCACTGCGGTCGATGAGTTCACCTTTTAATTGCTTCAGACGCACCCGGTTGGTTTGCGCCTTTAAAACCTCATTGGCGGTTTTGGCTTGCATATAGGTCGTGCCACCCGATGAAAACGGGGTGCCGCTTTCCTTTAAGGTATCTTCAACAGCTTCCACCGCAGCAGCAGGCACTGGTTTGGTCTTTTCTGCCCGCTTGGTTTGCGGTTTGGCCGTATTGGATGACCATTCCCGATCAGCGCGATCCACATCAATACTGCCATCAGGCTCAGCGGTAATGCGGCCTTGTTTTAAAGCCTTTCTGACAGCGGTGTCGCTGACACCGCGCTGCCTTGCATATTCTCGGATCGATACGCCCATATTCTTCGATTAATACCTTGAATTGACTTGATAATCCTTGGTTTCCAAGCGTTCATGAAGATGTCAACAAGCAAAGGAGCAATCATGACAATCCACATAAAACACACCCAAAAAGACCAAATACTGGCGCAGATCGCCAAAGACGAGCTGCACCTTGAAACCTTGGAGACCCGCAAGAGCGACAGCCTTGATTTTCACGACTGTGCGGTCTGGTCCATTAAGGCTGCATTAGAGGCTGCTTATAAAGCGGGCCAACAATCTACCGCCAAAGGAGGTAAGTAATGAGTAAGACCACCAAACAATCCCAGATCATCGAAACGCTCAGTACCAAGGAAGGAGCCAGCATCGATGAGATGATGAAACTGACGGGCTGGCAAAAACATACGGTGCGCGGCGTTTTATCCCGAGTCATCAAAAAGCTCGAAGGCTTTGAGCTGAGCTCAGAAAAAGAAGACGCTGACCGTCGTTATTACCTCAAACCAATCGAGAAAAAGGAGACCCAAGCATGAGCAACCAAAATCCCGTTATCAATAACGCCATCCAAGCCAACATGAACGCCATGCGTGACATGCTGGAAAAAGCTGCCACCCTCGCACAGGAGGGCTGCGGTTATATGGATGACGGCAATCGCAACGCTGCCATCGGCTCCATCATTGATCTTGATCGGCTGCTCGGCGATGCCAAAGCCTTACACGAAGCTTCACTCGCCCTCCACAGGCAGTGAGGCTTCGGCTTAACCGCTAAGGCGATCTTTCTCAACAGCCTTAAATTCCTGATTGGTACCAGATAGCGTTGCCTGTAATCCGGTCATCTCCTGCCAGCGACGCACAATCACATCCACATATTTAGGATCAAGCTCAATCAACCGCGCCTGTCGCCCGGTATGTTCTGCAGCAATCAATGTTGAACCAGAACCGCCAAACGGATCGAGCACAATATCAAGCGTCTTGCTGGAATTTTTAATCCCGCGCACCACCAGATCAACAGGCTTCATAGTCGGGTGCAGGTCATTCTTCTGCGGTTTGTTATAAAACCAGACATCACCCTGATCACGCGCACCGCACCAGTAGCGATCATTGCCATCTTTCCACCCATAGAGGATGGGCTCATATTGGCGCTGATAATCAGAGCGGCCAAGGGTGAAGGTGTTCTTTGCCCAAATGATAAAGGTTGACCATTTCCCGCCCGCACTGCGGAAGGCGCTTTGTAGCGTATCCAGCTCGCTGGAACTCATACAAATGTAAAGAGCACCTTTGGTATGAGCCAACATATTTTTACAGGCTGCGGTTAAAAATGCCTCAAAGTCATCGCCCAGATTATCATTCATAATCTTGCGCCCGGCCTTGGCTCCACCTTTGGAGCGCAGTTTGTCCTTAGCCGTATCGCCGTAATTCACGTTGTAGGGTGGGTCGGTAAAGACCATGTCGGCCAATTCCCCATCCATCAGTTTTTTCATGTCGGCTTCGCTTGTGGAGTCGCCGCAGAGCAAACGGTGCTCACCCATAATCCAGATATCGCCTGTACGGCTGACAGGGTTTTCCTGTACTTCTGGAATGTTTTCATCAAGTGCGGCTGCCTCATCGTCATCCAGTGATGCCAACAAATCATCCAACTCCACATCGTCAAAGCCCAGCAGATCAAGATCGAAATCTTCATCGGCAAGATTTTGTAATTCTAAGCGCAATAATTCTTCATCCCATCCGGCGTTCTCGGCGATTTTGTTATCGGCAATCACCAATGCGCGGCGCTGGTTTTCTGTCAGGTGATCCAGCTTGATGGTCGGAACGGTTTGCAGACCAAGCTTTTTCGCAGCCATCACACGACCATGCCCAGCAATGATGACATTATCGCCGCCCACCAAAACAGGGTTCACAAATCCAAATTCAGCAATCGACCCTGCAATCTGTGCGACCTGTGACTCGCTATGTGTGCGGGCGTTGCGGGCATAGGGTACCAGCTGCTCCAGCGCTATTTGCTGAACATTCAAATCCATTTTCTAACCTTTTATATGTTATCGACGTGCGAACCCGGGTGCGAACTGCGAACCATTTTTCGCGCCCTGTCGCTAGGCAAATCCCGCGCGCACGCCGCCCGCTTTTCCTGTTCGCTAGGAAGGACCCGTGGAATTGTGGGGATGTCAGGGGGATGGCGCGGGGCACAAAAAAGCCGCATGCAAAATGA
>JAERSQ010000124.1 GCA_016845525.1 Pseudomonadota bacterium | reverse complement strand
CCAATCCTCCTGATCTTTGGAGAGACCGTTGTTCGATGCCAGATTGGCGAGATCAAAAAGCGGACTGTTGTAGCCAGCGTAGTCCCAGTCAATCAGCCAGAGCCGACTGCCATCATCGATAAAGTTTGCGGCCAGCAGGTCATTGTGTCCGTAGACGAGATCGACTGAACCCACGGCCACCTCAAGAGTTCTGCCTTTTTCTCGCAGCGCGGGCAGCATGTGACTCATACGACTGCCATCATCCTCAAGCGTTCCGAGGTAATCACGGATGACATGAAAGACCCAGAAGATGAGTGCCGGGCCCCGGATCTGCTGGGCCAGGTCCCTGTGACACCTGTGCAGCATTGGCAAAATCTGCTCAAGGTAAGCATCCTGTCTGATGTCTGCTTCTGACAGCGTTTTTCCTTCAATGAAATTCAGGATCAGTACCCCAGGCGCATGATGAGCAACGTTTGGCGAGAGCCCTACTTTGGCGGCTGCAATGCTGGCTCCAAGTTCGTTGAAGCGCATAACGCCATGCAGAGGAATATCGTCACCCAGTCGAACAAAGAACTTTTGCCCTTGGTCGGTGACAACGAAATTCTGGTTGGTAATGCCGCCGCTTATCGGCTCAAGCGTGATATCACCTTGCCAGAAGTCCAATTTCCGTATCTGATCTTCAGCTGTTTTGCTCATGGCAAATATTCCTGGTTGTCTTAAGACTGCAGTCCAAACTCCATCCGCTTTTTCTGTGCCCACTGATTGATCAGGCGGTCAGCCACGATGGCGATACAGGCAACGCCGATGCCGGCGATAATGCCGCGACCCGTATCGGCTTTGGTGAGGGCGATATAGACCTCTTGTCCAAGGTCTCGAGTTCCGACTAATGCCGTGATCACCAGCATGGAAAGCGCCATCATGATTGTCTGATTGATCCCCAGCATGATCTGAGGTAATGCGATGGGAAGTTCTACGCGCCACCGGATCTGGGCTCGGGTACAGCCGATCGCCCGCGCCGCTTCAACTAGATGTGTTGGAACCTGCTCAATTCCGAGAATCGTATAGCGGATAGCGGGCGCGACAGAGTAGGCAATGACGGCCAACATAGCCGCAAAATCACCGACCCGGAACAGCATGACCACAGGGATCAGGTAGACGAACGACGGTAGCGTTTGAAGCGTATCAATAATAATGTGAGTCACGCGGTTTATGCCTGAGTGGGATGCGGCCAGGATCCCTGCCGGAATCCCGATACAAGCCGCAAACAAAACCGATACGCCGCAAAGATAGACCGTGATCATTGCTTTGGACCATAGCCCGGTGATCGCTATGAATAAGCTGAGCACAACTACGAGAGTTGCCAGCCGGAAACCGCCCAACCTGAAACCGATCAAAGCGATCAATGCGACCACGACGATCCACGGTGTGCTGAGCAGGAAGCGTTTGATCGGGATCATGATATTGATCAATATGAAGGTTTTAACTGCTTCAAGCTGATCGAAAAAGTTGATGTTGATCCACTTGACCATCGCGTCCCAGAAATGGCTCGTGGTGATCTGTAGTGACTCTGGAAAAACAGCCAGTGCGGGGAAGAAATGAGCCACTACCCATGAGACAACAAGGATAAGAGCAATCAGAGCGCCAAAATGGCTGCCCTTCAGAAAGTTGGATTTGTCTGTCAGCCCGGACTTTGTCGAACGATGGTTATACGCCTGTCCCAATCGATCCAGGGCGATTGCGAGCAGTGTTATGGCGAGACCCGCCTCGAGACCATCGCCGATCGCGAGCCGGCGAAGAGAACTGAGGACATCAAAGCCCAGGCCTCCTGCACCGATCATGGACGCGATAATTACCATGTTCAATGAGAGCATGATGACTTGGTTGATACCGACCATGAGTGAGTTGCGTGCAACTGGGACTTGAATTTTGCGCAGCAGTTGCCTGCGGGAGCACCCGGCCATGTCGCCATACTCAATCAATTCTTCTGGAATCTGGCGCAGAGACAGAATAGTGACCCTTACCATGGGAGGCGTTGCGTAGATCATCGTCGCAATCATCGCCGCGACCGGTCCGAACCCAAAAAGGAACAGAACCGGTACCAGATAGGCAAACACCGGAACGGTTTGCATCAGATCAAGCACTGGGGAAAGGATCCGTTCCAACAGGGGATGCCGGTAGGCTGTAATCCCCAGTGCGAAACCGATGCCGACTCCCAGTGGAACAGCAATAATGATCGAACTCAACGTGACCATGGCGCTTTGCCACTGGCCGAAAAGCACGAGGTAGAGGAAACAGCCGGTGACAAGGAGCGTCAGCCGGATCCCGGAAAGCTGAAATGCAAGCAGGCCCACGATGCTGACAATGGCAATCCAGGGTGCGGGAGGCAGGATGACCGGAGCTCCGGGTTCGGTCGAGAAAGTAAAACCGGCGGCAAGAAGGCTATTGGCAATCGATAACGGCCACTCGAGTACCCATGCTATCGAGCGGGTAAGTTCCTTAAAAGTAAAAAAGCCAAGGTCAAAATCCTTTATCAGCCACTGCATAAGGTCGCTGATCCAGAACCGCAGGGGAATGATCCAGTCTCGGGGGTACTTCACCAGAAAAGGCGAAAGTTCCTCATACCGATACAACAGACTGCCGATGCACACAATTACGGTTAACGGAAGCCAGAGCTCCCAACGGAATTTAACGGGAGTCTCGAGGATCCGTATGGACTGCATCTTCAGTATGATCCGGCAGATTCTCTGCCGACGAGCACGTTCAGGACCGATTGCCGGTCGATCACTCCAATAATGGATCCGGCATCATCAATAACACCGATCCGGTCTTCAGAGTTGACTGCTTGATCTGCAAATTCCTGAACTTTAGTGTCGTGTCTTTGTAACTCCCGGAAAGTCTCTGTCTCGTTGTGTGCCAGCGGCCTCATGACCATACGAGCCGAGAAGACTTTGGCGCGGGAAACATCGCGCGTGAATTCAGCGACATACTCTGTCGCAGGGTTAATGATGAGATCCTCCGGGGTGCCGATCTGAATGACGCCCCCATCCTTCATGATAGCTATCCTGTCAGCCAAACGGATGGCTTCATCAAAATCATGAGTGATAAATACGATCGTTTTTTTCAAGATGTCCTGCAGTCTGAGAAACTCGTCCTGCATTTCCCGTCGAATCAGAGGGTCCAGGGCTGAAAAGGGTTCATCAAGAAACCAGATATCGGGCTCTACTGCCAGTGACCGCGCGATACCCACACG